>NZ_JAQKGU010000002.1:0-300000 GCF_028532725.1 Desulfovibrio sp. Fe33 | reverse complement strand
CCACAACCCGCGTTCCAAGCATCGAAGCGAGCTTGTCCTGCATGTTGGCGGTGGTGCCGAAAAAGAAGGGCCCGCGTATGGTCACGACCTGGATGCGGTAGTCCGTCTCGCGCTGGATGGTGTCCTCGGCTTCGACAACGCCGGAACAGTTCTCGACTTCCGTGATGCTCACGCTGCACTGTTTGGCGGTGCGCACGGCGACCATCACCGCCGCGAGGGTCATTCCGACGCCGACGGCGACGATAAGGTCCACGAAAACCGTCACGCAAAAGACGACGGCCATTATCAGCAAATCGGCGCGGGGCGCTTTCCTCGCCAGCGAAAGCAGCTTGTAGTCGACGATATCCACGCCCACTTTCACGAGAATACCGGCAAGAACGGCCAGGGGAATGCGCGACGCCAGCGGACCGAGGCCCAGCAATACGGCCAGGAGAAAGAGGGAATGCACCATGCCGGAAACGCGCGTGGAGCCGCCCGCCTTGATATTCACGACGGTTCGCATGGTCGCGCCCGCGCCCGGAAGCCCTCCGAACACCGCCGCCACCATGTTGCCGATGCCTTGTCCTATAAGCTCCCGATTAGAATTATGTTTTTTCCGCGTCAGCGAGTCCGCGACAATGGATGTGAGAAGCGAATCGATGGTTCCCAGAACGGCGAGGACCAACCCCAGCCCCACGATCCGCCCGACCTCGGAAGTGGCGAAGCTCGGCAGTATGGGAACGGGAAGCGCCGAAGGAATCTCCCCGATCGTGGCGACGTCCAGGCCGAACCACCAGGCAATCCCCGTTCCGAGGAGCAGCGCGACGAGAGGCGACGGAATGATGCACGTCACCTGGGGAGGAATAAGAAATACCACACATATGGTCAGCCCTCCCAAGAGCAGCGCGGGCCAATGGACTTGGCCCAAGGCATCCGCCAGGCCGAGAAGCGCCGCCATGGGCGAATTGACGGACGGCAACCCAAGCAACGGCTGTATCTGAAGAAGGATGATGATAAGGCCTATGCCGCTCATGAATCCCGAAACCACAGGGTACGGGATGAAACGGACAAAAGAGCCCAGGCGGGCTGCGCCGAGAACGACCTGCGCCAGGCCCGCCACCATGAATACGGCCACGACAGAGTGCCAGTCCGACGAATACGCGGCGATGGCCGAGGCGGCGACAATGGTCATGGGACCGGTCGGTCCGGACACCTGCGTCTGGGTGCCTCCGAACACGGCCGAGAAAAAGCCAAGGGCGATAGCCCCATACAGACCGGCGGCAGGTCCGGCTCCGGACGCCACGCCGAAAGCCAGGGCAAGGGGCAACGCTACGATCCCGGCGGTCAACCCTCCAAGGACATCCCCGCGAAATATCTTCATATCATACATAGACGATTTCATCTTGAATTCCTTTTTCCACACGATTGAGAAGCATGGCGACAGATCTTGTCCGGCACACGCAATTCACGGGATCGACTGCCCGCGATTTGCCGCAGGGCATGTCCTATCCCGGACATGGGAAGCCATGCCCTGAGGCAAAGGCTCCCCACTCCGGAGTGCGTGCGGCTCCGTAGCCGACTACATCAGGATGTGGTGCAAGGGATATCCGCAGTGGCGCCCCTGATGGCGGCCCCCAGCACAGCGGCGGTAACGGGCTTGCGGAGGTAGGCGGAAACGTCCATGTCCTGATCGCCGACGAGATCCCGCCCTAGTCCGATGCCCAAAAGGACGAGCACCTTTGCTCCGGGGTTGGCCCGTCTCACCCGCCGCACGGCCTCGGCTTCGTCGAGTCCGGGCAGATCGGTGTCGAGCAGGACGACTTCAGACTTGCGTTCCGTTTCGGCCTCAAGAGGCGTTTCGCCGTCATAAACGGCGATGGACAAACTGTCGCGCTTCCGCAGCCGTTCGGACGTGAACGGGACGAATTCCCTGTCGTCCGCACGCAGAATCCGGGACGCCATGTCCCGCCTCAATCTGAGATACGCGGACGTCTGGTGATATGTCTGGGCGACCCCGACATCAACGCTTTCAACGCCGTCGACGCCGGAAACCAAATCGCACAATTTTCGCGCAACGATTTGCAACATCGCTGCGTGATTCAGAAGGGACAATGAAACCGACCCGTTATCAACGTAGACGGAAACGGGATATCCCTCTTGCGACAGCACGGCCTGCACTTTGCCGGCCAGCGCGGCATCATCTTCCCGCTTGCCGGACGGCTCACACGGAAACGAATCGAACCGTTCACCGTCGAACGCGCTTCCCACGTCATTTCGAGAAGAAGGACGACGTACCGGCCTGTGGTGGACATCAACCTCGCTATACGCCCGGCTGGTTCCGGCATATACGTGTTTCACGCCTTCGATGCCGGACACGAGGCCGCGCAGGTCGTCGACCATCATCTCAAGGGCCTTCCTGTGATCGGTAAGACACAGGGTAAGCGCCTTTCGTTTGGCGGAGACGGAAACGCAGTTCCCCCACCGGGTCAACTTCACCCTGGCCCGGGCCGACAGCAGGAAGTCATCAAGGCTTTCCCGGCAAGAGCCGGGGTGCTGCACGGCCGCGTTGCACAACTGCTCGACGATGCGGCAGGCGCTTTGCTTGATTCCCAGCGACGGCACGGGAAGGACGAGATCGTAAAGACGCCTGTCCCACGGATCATTGTAGTCGGTATGGGCTATCACCCACTCGGCCCGCGCTTGATCGTCCGCAAAAATATGGCTGCGCAACTCCTGTTCGGGGCATTCCCCCACTCTGGAGCCTTCCAGCATCCGCTCCCGCATCTCGGACACGAGGCACACCCGCAGGACGTGCCGCAACCCGGGAGGCAGCAGAAGCGATGAATACCCGTGAAATATCAGGTCACGCCTTTCGGAGAGCATTTGCGCCATGGCCAGACGCAGCCAGCCGACGGCCTCGCCGTAATCCGGCCCAAGGCCTCTCGCAGAGGAAACACCCATCGGGAAGACGCCCGCCAAACGCTCTTCGTCCATGCCGGACAGTTTGGCGGCTTCAGCCACGACGTCACCATCGGTCACCAAACGGTACCCCGTGGTGTGCATGATCCTCTCAACAACTTGATGAGCGTTACAGTAAAGACCGTTGAACAAGGTGATGGCAATCATAGTCTCCCCATTGAATCTCGCCGGGTCACAGCGGTAACAATACAACCTTTCAAATGATCCAGCTCCGCCGCCTGCTTCAAGCAACGGAGCCTCCTGCCATTCTCGGATCGCCGGCACGCGCACCGTCCGCACACTTGCGACGGCCCGCGCCAAAACGCGTTTATCCATGGCGCTCCCTGCAAAGGGACACGGCAACAGCGCTTTGAACTTCCGGCTTGCGGTATTCCTCCCCGGCATTCGGGCGAGATTCCAAGCGTTTTGCCACACAATTCAGAAGGCCATTTTAGCAAGTTACATGCCAACAAATGTTACAAATCCCTGCGAGTCGCGAAGATTTGACTTCCCCTCCCCCTGCCGAAATCCGCCCGCCGTACGGACTTGGGCCCGCCCGCATCGGCGGAGACCGAAAAACGAATCCGCTTCCGGGTAGCCGCGAACATTGTCTTGACAACGAAGGCACCGAAATCGGAATGTTCAAATGGACGATCTCCCTTCATGCCCTCTATCGACATCGGAGGTACTCAATGGCCGCTCGTTCTCGTTCCAAAGCGGGTCGGGCAAAGCATTCCCCCAAATGCTCCGCTCGCGGTGGCCCATCCCTTTCCCCACCATCAACCGTTCACGACGAAGCCCTCACGGCGCTCTCTCTGGAGCGAACCGAGGCATTCAGGGAGGCCCTGCGGCCAGCAGACGACGCAGGCCAGGGAGAAGTGTCGGACCGAAGGATCCAGGCGTTGCGCGAGGTCGTGCATGAGTCCTATGCGATTTTCGACACAGTGCTGGACGAATTGGACCTCGACCCGCCCATAGCCTGCAAAAGCGGCTGCATACACTGCTGCTACAACCAGGTTGCCCTGACCGAGCCGGAAGCCTTGGTTCTCGGGCTTCATTTACTGGAAACGCGCGACAGCAAACGTCTTGACGACTTGAGCGCCAAGACCGAGGCCCTGGTTGGCAGCCTGAATGGGAAAAGCTGGCAGGACATCGGCATGGCTCGGCACAGGCTGCCCTGCCTGTTCCTGGAAAACGGCAACTGTTCGGTCTACCCTGCCCGCCCCTGGGCGTGCCGCGGCTGGAATTCGGTGGATGTGAACATGTGCCTGGAAAGCAACCTGTCCGAGAATGCCCTGACGCTCATTGAAAATCATCCGGTCACGAGGCTGGTAGCCGACAGCCTGCAGAAAGGCGTCCTGCGGGGAGCAAGCGACTTGGGCCTGGAGGCGGGCTATCTTCTCATGTCCCGCGCCGTTTCCCTTCTTCTGGAGGGCGGCGCGGAAAAAGGCGTGCGCAATTGCATGGAAGACTGGCTGCTCGGCCGTCCCTTTTTCGCCCGGAAAAAGAGCTGGTGACAGCCAGGCAAGCCGCTCATCGCAACGGCCTCGAAAAAACGATGCTGCTCCGAGGAAAAAGCGGGACCTCCGGGGAATACCACCACAAATATTCCCGCCAGGCGACACACGAGCTCCGCCATGGGAAAGCTAGAAATGAGCCACGCAAGTTTTCTCAACTTACGTGGCCAATTTCTCTGATTGAGTGTCAGCTCACAGTTCGCACAGGGAGCAGCTCCCCCCATTCGATCCCGGAACGCCTGACAAGGCAGGCGGGGAATAGAATTTCATCAGGCCGCTTGTCGCGCCGCCCCCGAAGGTTTGCGTCCCCGCCTCCGGGGATTTTTCTTCGCCGGGGAAAGCGAAGACGGCCTTCCGGATTTCGCTTCTTTGATTTTTGCCCCGGTATCGGTGTGAGCTTCTTGTTCAACCGACACGCCCATCACTCTTTGAATGGCCCGCAGTTGCGATACGTCATCGGCCGTAACCAGGCTTATTGCGCAGCCTGACCGCCCTGCCCGGCCTGTTCTGCCGATTCGATGCGTGTAGGTCTCGACAGAGTCCGGCATATCGAAATTGACAACGTGCGTTATACGATCACAGTCAATGCCGCGGGCGACAATATCCGTTGCCACCAGAATCGAGAAGCGGCCGTCGCGAAAACCATTCAAAGCCCTTTCGCGCTGGGCCTGGCTCATGTTGCCTTGCAGAAACGTCGTATCGTATCCGCTATTGCACAGCGTGCGGGAGAGATTCTTGGCCTTGTGCTTGGTCCGAGTGAAGATCAGCATACTCTGATGCTCTGACCTGGAAAGAATCTCATTGAGTAAAGCGGTCTTCCCGCCCGGCTGCGTCTTGTAGAAAACATGTTCGACACTGGAGACTGGAGAAGTGGCGTTAATCTGAACCGTTTTGGGGTTCACCAGAATGCGCTTCGTCAAATCCAGAATGGATTTCGGCATGGTAGCGGAAAAGAGCAGATTCTGCCTCTTTGCCGGGAGTTGAGCGAGAACCCGCTTAATGTCGGGCAGAAACCCCATATCAAGCATCCTGTCCGCCTCATCGAGGACTAAGACCTCAACAGCTTTGAAATCGACGGCTCCCCTCGCGATGAGCCGGACAAGCCGCCCAGGGCAGGCAACGATGACATTCGAGGTGCGAAACGCATTGATCTGCGGCTGCATACCGACGCCACCGATGATGACGCTGCTGGTAATGTCTGTTTGTCGGGCGAGAGAGGTAAAACTCTCGTTGATCTGAATCGCCAACTCCCGGGTCGGCGCCAAAACCAACACGCGCGCGCCCCGTTTCGAAGAAGTGCTGGTAAGCAGCTTTTGCAAAATCGGCAGTGCAAATGCGGCAGTCTTGCCGGTGCCCGTCTGAGCCAATCCCATCACATCATGCCCATTCCGGATCAGCGGAATGGCTTTACGTTGAATGGGGGTCGGGGTGTCATAGCCACAGGCCTTGATTCCGGCGTCGATGCGGCGGTCAAAAGAAAAATCTGTAAAAGTCATATTAACCTTGGAGAAAAAAATGGAACAAATCGACGACGCGTGACAGCGGTCGATCCCGGGTTCACCGGGGTGATAATTGGATGACTCTGGTACGGGGAGTAAATCTAGAACTTACGTGGAACGTATGTTGCCCAAGCGGGGCTAAGAAGTAATCGTGCGTCCAGTCACGCTGAGTTGGTTAATAATCAGCTATTCGCACCAAGAAGTAAAGCTTTTTGCCTTTTAACAAGTTACCCAACAAAAACAACGCACTGCATACACACTGCAAACAACTAAAAGCGTGGGAGCACGTTGTTGCTCCTCTAAACAATGTTTTTTAGGGGGATGAAACGTGTTACGAGCTACGCCTTCTGACAAAAAATATCGCCATCCACCCGATTTCATTTGTATATTCTTTTGTATCTTCCGCAAAAAAAGGCTTGGAAGGAAATCCTTCTAAGCCTTTAATATTCATTGGTGGAGATGGAGGGAATTAATGTGAAACAATCGACATGCCGTTTTCGCATATCAAATCTTATACTCCATCAACTCAATAGGCACACCATTAACTTCGATGAATGCAACCAGCAATCCCTCGCTTGGTGAGTTGGGTTCTATGATGACCTTTTTACCCTCAAGAGCCTTCGCCATGACCTCTACTTCAAAGGCAACGTGAGGAACATTCTTTACTAAATCGGGGTACTCCGCATCCTCCCAGAACCGCATCCATTGGATTCCATAGGGATTATTTCTGTGATCTGATACGGTCATTTTCAAATGAGGTAAATCTATCTCACCGTCAAAATGGTCAGATGTCGGTACGCCTAAATGACTAAATTTCATTGCGTTAAACACTCCCAGCAGGATCCTCAATGCGAAGTCCCATCATTATTGTGAGCAAAAAACATTACGTCATTCCGGGATGATAGTAAACCTACATAAAATAAACCTAGGACATTGCAAATGCTCAATCCCCTAAATTATTTAGGGGATACCCACAGGGACAGCGCAGAAAGCCGTTCCACTCAGTTCACTAATTGTTACCCAATATCATCTGTATCTTCTTATGCGTATCCCACGAAAAAAGGCTTAGAAGGAAAACCTTCTAAGCCTTAACTTTCGTGTGGTGGAGCTGGAGGGAATTGAACCCACGACCTCTTGAATGCCATTTTTGAACACACTGTCTAAGTTCTTAAATCTGTTACCTAAAACCTATGCCCGTATACGCGCAGTGTATACTCTGGGACCGATTGTATATTTCTTGTATATCATACGTATATCCAGATAGTTACAACACAAATGCACTACCCCAAATAGTCCTGTACATCATACTCTGCTTTCGTATCAATCCCCCACACTGAAGCACTGCGACGATAAAGCTCTGTCCCAAAGACAGTCACCATCTCGGCTTTCCCTGATATAAAAGTCATGTGCATATGGTTCACGATCTCCCATGGCAACCACATGACGACTTGAAGCACCTCTTTGTACTTGTCGATAATTCCAATGAATTCTTGCACCCGCCCTTCTTCATCAACATAGATTCGGACATCGACCGGATTACCAACCTTGACCTTTTTACTCTGCGTGAAAGACAAATGCCCTCGAATGTTAAAGGTTGGAATGCTGCTCATCTTAACTTGTTTGTGTCCTTTCGGGCCGCTCAACGTCGATGAGTATTGCAACTCGGCAAACCAACTCGCATTTTCCCGCATGTCGATCACATAATCTGCATGGATTTTACTCGGGTCGATCTTCTTTTTCTTTGTAGCCATAGACACCTCCAACATGGCGTATTTATGACTTTTCCCTACACCAAGCGCACCCTTATGGCTAATGGTTTGTCGGATTTCAGAGCGCATAAAAAGAGGCCTCTCAGTTGCTTTCTGAGAGGCCTTTTTACCATTTCCTATGGTGACTTATTTAATCAGCTTCGGCTTGGACTCGATAGCTCTTCGTCTCTCTCCATCGGTCTCATGGTAGTAGGTGTTCATGATCATCCTAAGGGATGTATGTCCGAGGATATTGGCTACTGCCTTTGCGTCAGCCCCATTTGCCAGAGTCATCGATGTAAACAAATGCCTGATTGTATACATGCAGACCGACTTGTCCAACTTGGCTTTCTTCTTGGCTCCCCTAAATGCGGACTTAGCGCTTTTAATTCGCTTGCCTCGATACTCGATCAAATAGTCTGTCTTCGCTTCGGTATACTTCGCTTTAAGCCTTTCCTTAAACTCATCGCTGATAGGAATAAATCTATCGCTAGACTTAGTTTTGGTTCCCCTTACTCGGATTTGGTTTCGTTCCCAATCAACGTCCCTCCAAAGCAACCCAAACAGCTCACTTGGCCCAGGCCTCGCCCCAAGCTCCCACATGACATCTAAGGCGAATTGGAGATGGGGAGACGAGTTATCATACAGCCTACGGAAGTCATCAAGAGACATATTCAGTTCTCTCGGTTTTTCCTGCTTCTTTACCTCGGACCACCACTTTTTCATGGGGTTCCTTGGTATGTACTCCATCCTCACACCAAAGTTCAGGATGATATTGAGGTAGTCCATATAGCGATTTTGAGTGGCAACGGCTTTGCCATCGTACAAGGCATGTACCTTCTCAAAATCTTTGGGACCAAGCTTGAAGATCGGCTTTGGAGCCAGAATGGGCAGCCACTCTTTGTTCAGCTTGTCGCGGACTAGGTTCAGGTAACTGGGGTCTCGCTTCTTACGCTTCTCGTGGTTGATATAAAGTTGCGCCAACTCGTCCAGGTGGACCTCTGCTCTGTTAATGGGCGTCTGCTTGATTTTTGATTTCTTGACTTCGAGGTCCCTAAGCTTGGCGTTCTTCTTACCCTCTTCCCCCCTGCCGAAGTATTCTTTAACCGGGCTTTTCTTGCCGGGGAGCCTGTACTGACAGTACCAAACTCCCGTTGATTTGATCTGGCCCACACTCATACTTCAACCGGGATGAATCCCGCCCTCCTGCGCTCTGCTCTCACAGCGAACTCGGATGGTGAAGCCATAAAGTCATCGAGGTCTGTTATCTTGTAACGATTGAGCTTCGGCCCATATTTGGGAAGTTGGTAGCCTTCGGTAATCCTGGCGAAGTGTCGCGGACCATACCCGCAATATGCTGCTGCATTTTTGAGGTTAAGATATTCCGTTCGGATCATCTGTCGTCCATAAGGAGCCCTCTGCGCTGTGCTACTGACGCATCCGGCTCAAGCCATCAACATTTTGGTTTTCAATCGTCATAGAGACGTCCTCCTTGATTTTGGAAGCAATGTTTTGCTCCACGTTACAGTTATTTATATGGAGAGAATTCAAGTGTACACCGCCTCAAATGGATAATTTGAAAATATTCCCAACATATCCTGTCGCCTAACGAAAAAGGCCGAGACAAAAGTCTCGGCCACAATAATCTAAGGAGTGATATTCTATGGTCAAATATCAAGTAAATCCATCATTGGATCATGAAGCGTTCCAAACACTCCATCGATAAGTTTACCTTGAATACACTCACAGTGACCTTCACCGTATTTATCGGTATTATGTAGGATTAACACAAATCAATGATTACGGCAGGTTGCCGTATTTTTTTGTACTATTTTCACACCTGGAACCAAGCATAACTCGGCCAGAAAAAAGAGTCGAGCGAGTAAAAATAAAAACCTATTCACCCATCACTTCTGTACAAGTCAGGTACCATTTGTTTTCGAAATCACGGATTGCTTTTTGCCGGGATTGTTCGGATGGGTAAACAGGTTTTTTGTAAGCTTCTTTGACCAGTTCCATTTGAATGGTTCGAATCGTTTCATCCTCGACCATCAAGGCCGTTTCCATTGATTTAGACATGGAGATGTTCAACTGTCGGGCTTGCATTATCAACCCGGCTGTTCGACTAAGCTGTGAACATTGCTTATGGACAATCGTTACAGGCAGTGTTTTTGCCTCTCCCATGGCAGATGCGGAAGGGACAAACAAAGCGAGCAAGATCAACCAGCAAATGGTGTTTTTGGCGATAGACATGGGGATCCCTATTTGGGGTTCTTTTTCAGTGGTGCCTGTCATTTTTCATACCCAGGGATCGCTCTTCAGCTATTCGAAAGTCAAACACCTACAACCCCAAATGTTCGATTCAATTACCGGGTGATCACGACCCTGATATGGTTCGGGATGCGCGTCAGGGCATGGGCGCGATCAAGGTAGACCGTGCCGCGGACGATCACGCCGTCCGGGATCGCGGTCAGCCCGGGCATCCAGAGCAGGAACAGGTCTCCATCGACCTCCAGATCGTCCGGGAGCCGGTCGATCCGGGTCATGGACAAATCGAGATCCCCGGCCACCTTCAGGCCGGATGGCAGGCCGGTCAGGTTCACGCAACCCCGCAGGTTCAGTTTCCCGGCCTTGACCGAACCGATCCTTGAAAGGTTCTCGCAATACCGGGCATCGATATAGCCGGCCGCCAACCCGTCGGGCAACGCAACCAGGTCGGTGCCGGACACGTCCAGCTTGCCCCGTACTTCCAAGACGTCGGGCAGGGTGAGCGAGCTTGCCCATCGCAGGTCCATTTGGTCGACCACGCCCTTGCATCCGCATATCACGTCCATGGTTTCTCCCTGGTTTGGGAGGGACCATCGCTCGGATCCATCTGTTTGGCAAATGGTTCTGTATTCCGAGGTGTTACCTCTGATTTGCGATCGGGATTGGACTCTTGACCACCAAAAAAGGAGGCCGCTTGATGCGGCCTTCTTGGTTTTTTATACGTCCAACTCTTCGATGGCAGGGAGGCCGTTTACGATCCTGACCGTCTCGACGCTGACCCGAACCACACGCTTCACCAAATCAATGATGTATCTAGGATCGTCGGACCAGGTGTTGGGGTCGTTCTTGATCTTGGAATGTTTGTCGACAGTAACCTTGTATCGGTCAATCAGCCAGTCAATGGCGGGCTTTCCGTTGACAATATATTGTTGCGCTTCTTCGGGAATGCCGGACAGGGTTACATGCTTGTTGTAAACGAGTTTCCCCGTATCGGTCTTCTTGTCTTTTTTCCCGTATCGCATCTTTTCGACCCGGTAAGCCTTATCAACAGAGATATCCTTGGACACATCGCTTTCATCCAGGTTGAAAGGCTCCACGGCTTCGTAGTCCAGATGCCAATGGGCCAACTCCCGGCCAGCCTTTGAAAATGCCCAAAAATCCTTGGCAAAAGGAATACGGGGGATTCCTTTTCCTAAGTCTGCTTCAAACCTGCTTTGATATTCTTTTGAATGGAGTAGCCCGTATACATAATAGAAAATATCTTCTTTCTTAATAGAAGCGGAATCATCCTTTGGATAGATATTCTTAAACCTAGACAACATTTCATCAGATATATTGTCTTTCCGTACCGCTTTGTTGCCGTTTTCCACCGTGTGGATAAGACTTCCCTGGCCCTTGGAAGATGTTTTTTCGTATCTGAATAATGGGAAAAATTGTGCCTTGGAAACACTTTCATAATCAGGAAGTCGATTCATTATAAACGGAGAAAACTCCTTCGTTGCGCCTCGACCAGTCATGCCAACAACCAAATTTTCCGAATCATGGTAAGGGAAAATAGATGGCATCTGATATACCCTCTCAATCAAGCTGCGGTCGAAATATAACCACTGTTTGCAGAATGGCCTATACACACACTCTACAATATGAAGTGGATGAAAAATCTTTTGTCTTCCCTTCGCAGCATCGTTTTTTAGCAGTCCTGACCAAGATATTTTTGTTTTATCATTGTCGATAACATCTTGTATTTTTAAACTGGGATTGGCCTTTGATTTTTCCTTGTATTCTTGAACTTGAGCAGAATAGAAATCTATCATGCTCCTCATGTTCGATTCTAAGCCGTTTTTTGAAAAATTGTATGACCATGCGTCTCTGGAGGTTAATACTCCTTGGGAGTACAGTGTGAATAACACCTCTTTACCTTTTGATTTCTTATCACCCATTGGTATGAATTTTTCAAAAGATGCATCCCGCTGATTGATCCAGTCCCCATGCTTGTTGGGCTTTATTATTGTCCAGCCGTTTGCCACCTCGATTCCCCTAATACTTGCAAAATCGGAAATGATGGAAAACTTGTCTTCTTGACTAAGATAGTCGCCGATATCATGGTAATGTAGAGTACACTTCCCTACGCCTCCGGTCTTAACCATGATCGTGATGGCAATTGGAGCACGGCTACCAGAGCCGAATATTTTGCCACCTTCTTTTCTGGAAATTTCGCCAGAAGTCCTTTGATTACCACGAAGGTTGAAGCAATAAATGCTAGAGAAATCATCGGCCAAGCATTTTCGCAAGCCATCCATAGCATTGCCGTCTATGAATGATCCATTTGTGACGTAACAAACAATGCCTTGATTCTTGATGCGATCACTGGCCCAACGGATTGCCCTAACGTAAGAATCATAAAGGTTTTTACGCAGGGTGGCCGTTGACCGTTCAACATAGGTCTTTTCTATCTTGGCATCCAAAACAGGATATTTCAGGTTTTGGTTGTCGTCGTTTTCGCTGGTTTGTCCAGCAGAATACGGCGGGTTGCCAATAATGACTTCGATAGGCATCCGTTGTTGCCGCTTAACCCGTTCACTGTTCTCGGGGAAAATGCCTTCAAGGGCTGGGGCCTGTTTGCTTGTCTTTGCGGAACGGTCCTCATATATCTGGAAAGTATCAGTCAGGACTATACCCTCAAACGATTCATAGTCTGCCTGTGCCAAAGCGTGATACGTCTCTTCGATGTTGATGGCTGCTATATAATATGCCAGCAGGACGATTTCGTTGGCGTGAAGTTCTTTCTTGTATTTGCGTTCCAGATCTTCCGGTTTTATCAATCCGCTTTGCAACAGCCTGGTCATAAACGTGCCGGTCCCGGTGAAGGGGTCCAAGATATGAACATTCTCATCGGTAAGCCCCCGACCAAACTCTTTTTTTAATGCGTAGTCGGCACTGTGTAGGATAAAATCGACAACCTGAACTGGCGTATATACGATACCAAGACGCTGGGTCATCCTCGGAAAAGCCGTCTTGAAGAAGGTATCGTAAAGCTCGAGGATGATTTTCTGCTTTCCCTCGGCGTTGTCGATCCCCGATGCCCTTTCGCGGACCGAAGCATAGAACTTTTCAAGGGATTCGGTTTCCTTTTCCAAGGCTTGGTTTTCCAACAGGTCCAAGACGGCCTGCATGGATTTGGAAACCGGATTTTGCTTGGTGAACTCGTACCCCTCGAAAAGGGCATCGAAAACCGGTTTGGTGATGAGATGCTGAGAAAGCATCTCGATGGCCTCCTCCTCCGATATGGACGGATTGATGTTTTGGTGAAGCCCTTTTAGGAATTTGTCGAAATCCTTTCGGTGTCCCTCGTCTTCCAGCAAATTCTCGATGCGGGTTTTGTGACGGCCTGCGATGTCGGCGACATCCTTTGCCCAACTGTCCCAATACCTTCGATCCCCGCACTTCTTGACGATCTTGGCGAAGATGGCATCTTTCCATTCCCCAAGGTAGGACATGAGACTGAGTTGTACCGCGCCCTCCCCGGAATCCTTGTCTCCAACACCGATCAACTGAATCTGCTTGGGACGGTTCTTGTTCAAGTCGATCTTGTTGATAGTCGAATTGAAACGATCGTCGTGGGACCGAAGCGCCTGAAGAACTTTCCAGACCACGTCATACCGCTTGTGATCCTTCAAAGCCTCTTCTGGCGTAAGGTTGGCGGCGATGCTGACCGGCAAGATGATGTACCCGAACTTCTTTCCAGGGGAACGGCGCATGACACGTCCGACGGACTGGACGATATCCACCTCGGAACCTCGGGGGTTCAGGAACATGACGGCATCAAGGGACGGTACATCGACCCCCTCGGACAAACACCTAGCGTTCGACAGGATGCGGCACATGTTGTCGCCTGCCGATGCCTTCAACCAATCCAGCTTCTCGTTGCGTTCCAGAACGCTTTGCGTGCCATCCACGTGCTTGATTTCGCACGTAAGGCCGTCCTCGTCCCGGTATTGGTCCACGACGTCAGCGAACAGCTTCGTGATGCGTTCCGAATCCTTGATGGAGTTGGAGAAGGCCACCGCCCGACGCATGGGGTTTTCGTCTTCGCTGGCCGCGTCGGTTTCGTCATCGAAAAGGAACCGCTTGGAAAGCCCGTTCCAACACCCCACGATCTTGGCGGCATCCTCCATCCGCAGCTCGTGGTTTTCGTCGGCCAACATGGACTGGAAGTCCCGATCCACCGACCCCTCGTCCACGGCCAGGACCAGCACCTTGTAATCGCAAAGAAGACCCTGTCCCACGGCGCTGGAGAAGCCCAGCCGATGGAACTCCGGGCCAAACAAGTCAACGTCATCCATGGAGCACAACAAGGCATCGTTATCTTGCGCCTTGGTCTTGGACTGATCCCCGTACACCCTGGGGGTGGCGGTCATATACAGGCGCCTGTCAGCCTGGACATATTCATTGTCGTGAACCTTCACGAAATGGGATTCGTCCTCGTCTACAAGCGTCACCCCGGTCGTTCGGTGAGCCTCGTCGCAAATGATCATGTCGAACTTCGGCAATCCGAGTTTCTGGGCTTCGTGGATGGCCTGGATGGACTGGTATGTCGAAAAGACGATCGTCATTCCCGGCTTGTCCAACATGGACGACACCTGGGATACCAGCCGCACTCCATCCGTGGTGGCGGGAAACGGCAGATCGTGGACCTCGATATCCTCCGACGTCTTGCGTTTCCCGACCTTGGTGTCGGAACACACGGCGAACGGGTGAATATCCCTGTCGGCTTCCGCTGTCCATTCGCGCAACGTCTGGGAAAGCAAGGCGATGGAAGGGACCAGGAACAAGGCCAAGCCGCTTTCCGGAAGCATGTGCTCGACGATTTTCAGGGACGTGTAGGTCTTGCCCGTTCCGCAGGCCATGATCATCTTGCCCCTGTCCGATTCGGAGAAGCCTTTCTCGACTTCATCAAGGGCCTTGGACTGGTGTTTGAAAAGTTGTTTCTTGGCCTTCAGACCCAAGTCCACATCCTTGTCCAGGCGATAGTTCGACCAATCGACAGGGCTGTTTTCAAGGTCGCCGACCCGAATGCGGGATACGGGGACGATTTGGTCTTTCAGGGCCTTCTCGGCCGTACTCGACCATTTGTCGGTGGTGGAAACAATGATACGGGAGGTAAACGGCTTTTTTCCCGATGCGGTGAAGAAGGAATCTATGTCGCCCTTGGCCAGTTGGTGATCCGGATTATAAAACTTGCATTGGATGGCGCAATAGCCGCTTCCGTCCTTTTCCTTGGCGACCAAGTCGATTCCGTCATCCGCCCCGTCGTGATCGGGCCATTCCGTCCACATCCAGACATCACTGAATCTGTCCCGATACATGGGATCGGTCCGGAAGTATCCCTTCATCAGCCGTTCGAACTTGTCGCCCAAGTCCCGCATGTTCAGGGAACGGTTTTTGAACTCTTCCAAAATATCGTGAATGGTTGTGGACATCGAGGTCTCCTTTGCGTCCTTTTCATTCTTTTATAGGCGGTTGCATGAGTGGTACCCTTGGCATAAGCCTCAAGTCAACGTCGCCGATAGGGAACATGAATATTTCACGTCCCCCTATGGGACATATTTTGCACATAACTCATTGAAAAAGAAATAGATAACCTCTTTTTTCGACTTTTTCGACAAGGTTTTCAGGATGTTGTGTCGCCATTTGCACAACGGCGTGCCTGTGCAATCTATCATCTTGACATTATTCAACTTTTATGTCATATGATGGTCATCGGAGTCACTGACCACGGCGGTCCTTCCCAGAAGGGGAAATCCGCCACGGCGATGTTCTGGAATCCCTTCCTCGCCCATCGCCTCGACCAGGGGAACCATGCACGAACAACACTTCCTGCTTTCGGCGAAAGCCCGCAGCCTGTCCATTCCGCAAGTCGCGGAATGGGACGAGGAAACCGTCTTCAAGGCCTTCCGCGACATGCGGTGGGCGAAGACGGGCGGGGAGCCGTGTTGCCCCCAGTGCGGTAGCGTGGCCCATTATTTCAGCAAGCGGCGACGGCAGTGGCGGTGCAAGGACTGCGGCCACACCTATTCCGTGACCAGCGGCACCTGGCTGCATTCCACCAACCTGCCCCTGAAGACCATCCTGTTCGCCATCACCTTGCTGGCCGACGGGGCCAAGGGGATTTCCGCCTGCCAGCTCATGCGTTACCTGGGGGTCCAGTACAAGACCGCCTTCACCCTCTACCACAAGCTGCGCAGCGCCCTGCTGGCGACCCGGCACGACCAGCCCGCCATGAAGGGCGAGGTCCAGGCGGACGGGGCATACCTGAACCCATATAGCAGGCCCGCCAACAAGGCCGAGGACAGGCCCGAAAAGGACATCAAGTCGTCCATGCAGAAGGTCTGCATCCTGGTCATCAGACAGATCGGCGAGGAGGGGGACGGCGCGAACAGGACGCTCACCTACAAGATCCCGACCGAAAACGCCAAGGACATCCGGCATCACGTCGAGGACAATGTCCAGCGAGGCGCCAACGTGGTCACGGACGAGCATCCGGCCTACGGGAACCTTGCGATCAATTTCAAGCACACCCGGGTCAACCACAAGATTTGCTATTGCGGCCCCAATGGCGAGAACACCAACCAGGCCGAATCATTCTTCGCCAGGTTCCGCCGCATGCTCAAGGGGCAAATCCACAAGGTCAGCCCGGATTACCTGAACTACTACGCCAACGAAGTGGCCTACCGGGAAGATACCCGACGTTGGGACAACGGCAGGATCGCCTTCGACATGATGCGGCGGATGCTGACCCTTGATGGCGAATCGCCCTTCAGGGGCTACTGGTCCCGGACCAACGTCAGTCCGGCCGTAGCGACCGACGACGAACCGGCCGGCTTGGCCGCGGCGGCTTGACGCAAATCCCTTTCCACAATCTTGACTCTCGGTGATCCGACACGCGAATATCGTTCAAGTAGTCAAGGACGATTCGACATGTATACCCATGCCGTTATCGTCATCAGATGATACGCCGTCACCCTTGGCGGCAGGAGAAAATCCAATGATACGCTATCTTTTTACAACCTTGCTCGTGATTAGTCTACTTTCGGGGTACGCTTTGGCTTCGGACCAAATCCGGTTGTTCATCGACGTCAGGTCGGACAAGGCTTTCAATCATCGCCACGAGGCCTTCAATTTCGGAACTCTCGATTCCCCGAGTTATGTCATAATGAATGGTGTTGCGGCGGACATCGCATTTACGATCAAGGACAACCAGGACGTGGTTGATGGCTCCGTGTCGCTTGATTCGGTCAAACCCCGGGCGTATTCGTGGTCAACGTCCATCTGGGGTTTTTGTCCGGGCGAGTGCGGCATGGCCTCCACCAGGGTCAGGGTGGTGACGTGCGAGGACGCCGGCGGGTCGGTGGTCGACGATTCCCTGTGTCCCGGCGGGAAACCGGCCTCCAGCGAACCGTGCGTCTCGACCGAGGCGTGTACGTACGTCTTTGGCGACTGGTCGGCCTGGGACGGTTGTACCGGCGGCACGGACGGCGGTTGTGGCATGGGCATGAAGACCAGGACCAGGGATTGCCTGCGCAGCGACGGGCAGACGGCCGACGCGGCCCTGTGCGCGGGCGACGCGACCGAATTGGCCGTATGTGGGGCGTGTGCCGAGTGTGCGGCCATCTCCCTTGACCTCCAGTATGGGTTTACCCTTTGGGCCTCTTCCAGCAATGGGTGTACCGCAAGCTGGATAAACGTGATGACATATAGCTCCGCGGGAGAATGTCCGGCCGTCATCGTTTCCGATGGATATGAATATTTCCCGGATTTGGACACCCAAGCCATAGATCTCGGATGGGGGCCGATTTACCCTATTTGCCGTCGTCCCTTGTAATGGGTTTTTCCTTACGATCAGGCCAAAAGAAAACCTTACTTCAACCAGTTGACGACTTTCCGCAATCGGCAACGATCCTTCCGACTTGGCTAATTCAGGCCTATTTCAATAAACGCAGGTCGGTTGCTTCGTCCCCTTTGTCGTTGGCTTGCTTCGTCGTGGCGGCGTAGCCCACCAAGGCCCAATATTCCATATGGTCGTCAGGATCGCCGTCGACCTTTTCCACGACATCGTAGTGAAGCAGCGCCCGGCGGACTTCCGTCCGGCAGTCATCGGTCATGCCCTTGTGTTCCATGACCTGGTCGGTGATGGCCCTGGTGGACAGCGGGCCGCCGTCGGCCGCCTTCAGCGTCCGGATGATCAGGGACTTCAATTCGCCCCGGTCGAACTTCTTGGTGTACTGGCGCTTGGGCAGGACCGTGCCGGGATCGAAGGCGGGGTCCATCAGGCCCATGGCCGTGTCCAGGGACTTGATGTAGCCGTCGTTCAGCCGGATGCGTTCCCGCATGGCTTGGTTGTCGGCGATCAGTTCCGCCCGGCGCTTGGCCAGGGCCGCGGTGGTGTGGGAATGGGGTTTTTTGCTCATGTCCGCAGTCTACGCTGCGACGGAAATGCGGGGCAAGGGGGGCTTTGTGTGAATACTACATAATACCGGAGATATTGATAAAGATCTAAAAAGAGAAATTGGCTCCAAGGCTTCTGGCGAAAGGCTGAAGGATCTTGCAGAATTTATTGAAAAGGCTGATGAATTCATTGAAGAGACTGAGGGTAAAATTGAGAATCTTCGCGCTAAAATTTCAGCGAATGATCGCCTCAACGCAAATATCATCGCATCTTTGAGAGATTCTAAGGCGGTAAAGAAGATCCAAGAAAAAAGGGAAAATAAGGAAAGAGAAAAGGCAGATCTCGAACTGCGAATTAAGAAGTGTAATGAAAAACTTATAAAATGGTTATCCAAATCAGGCACCTCTCTTCTCGGCAGACGACTTGCTGAACAAACCAAAGCATTCATTGACGATGACGAAACAAGAAGAAAAATTCCTAGCCCCTACAATGAAGATTTGGTCAATTCCTTGCTTGCGGATAAGGTCTGCATTTGTGGGCGAGAGCTCCCCCCAGGCTCAACAGAATGGCAAACCATAGCCAATTTGTTGAAGGATGCTGCTACTAGTGACCTAGTTAACAGAATATCTAGAGCGCGCTCTCGTATTAATTCGATTATAGAAGTTTCAAAAGATGCCCATGATGACCTGGTCGACCTACAGAAGGACTTAGGGGTCCTTAAAGGACAGCTAGCATCAATAGAATCTGAAATCGCTTCTCTTGGGGAGCGGATCGAAAACAGCAAGATCGCTGAGATTGAGGACAAGGAAAGAGCCAGGAAAAACCTGGAACAAAAGATTCATTCTGACACCAAAAAAATTGGAGAGCATGAATCGGAGATAAAGCGCGCAAAAAATGAAAGAGCTGCAGCCGAGAGGGAATTCAGGACGTTAAGCCACCAAAACAAACTGGCAAACAAGCTACTATCACGCAGAAGCCTCGTAGTAGAGGCAAGGGAACAATTGAGTGAACTCCTTAAAAGCTACGAAGATGAAGCTAGAGAGTCTATCGAAAAAGAAATCAACGACATTTTATCGTATGTAGCCCACAACCACAGGGTATGTCATTTTAATGAGAACTTCTCAATCGCTCTGACAAAGTACGATGGCACCCCGACTCCAAAAAGTAGCGGAGAAAGCCAACTATTAAGTTTAGTCTTCATGGCATCTCTAATCAAGTATGCTTCATCTCGATTGAACGACAAAAGTTTAATCTTAAAACCTGGCACAGTTGCCCCACTAGTTTTAGATTCTCCTTTTGGACAATTGGACAAGGTTTACCAAACAGAAATGGCGAACTACTTGCCTAAACTAGCTCCGCAACTAGTTTTATTCTTATCCAGCACACAAGGTAACGAAAAAGTTCTTGAAGCATTAGAACCATATATAGGTGCCGAATACGTTTTATTATCTCATTCTGAGGGCGATCAAGGAAACAAAAAAGTCACAGAGCTTATTCGTGGTGGGAAATCGATTCAGACCAAACTTTTCTCGCAAAACACTGAGATGACGGAGATCGTGAGGTTAGACGCATGAGACCAATAAAGCGTAGCGCGCGGTTTGAGGACATGGTCAAGACTCTATATCAACAGCCTCATTACGACACGGGGAAACCAATTTTTGCAACAATCCGAGGATTGATGCGTTTCGCCGCAACCCTCGGTTATGATCAGGGTGAAAGGAAGTCTCTTGACTCAGATATTAACGAAAGCGATGGCCGTCCCTTCGCTAGGCATGACCAAACTTTTGACCTTATGCTGCTGCTTGCATTGGCAGAAACAAAATCATCGGACATTTTCTTGTCAGATGATGACGAACAACTCATAACAATATTCGAAGAATACGCTCAAGCTGGTTTCGAAATTTTAGAAAGGTGGCTTAAAGCTCGTCCTGACGATTTATATGGAGATCAATCAATTCTAAATGGCCTTGCAACACTTGGCTACATTGATGAACGTGCAGCAAGCACTATAGATGACGTTTCAGAATCAGTCGAATTCTAATGTTTAAACAATTAGGAATAAAAGCTGTATACAGGTCCGACAGCTGCAACATATTAGAAGACTTCTATCTACCAACACTTGCCCACTCCATCAGTTATGACAGGGCAGTTGGTTTTTTTTCTGCCGCCTCACTATTCTCAGCAGCTCAGGGGATCTCTGCCCTTCTTGAAAATGGCGGACGAATGCGATTGGTAGTCGGTGGAGAATTAAGCCTGGAAGACATGGAGGCAATAGAGACTGGCTACAATGTCAAAAATCTTGGAGACGCCTTTGGAGAGATGATCGTCAAGGAGATAGATTCAATAGTCGATAATCTTTTCAAAAAAAGGCTTGAAGCACTATCATTGCTAGTGGCCTCAGATCGACTAGACGTAAAAATCGCATATAAACCAATTGGGATGTATCACGAGAAGATTGGTATCTTAACGGATAGAGAAGATAACAAACTCATCTTTCAAGGTTCTGCAAACGAAACACGGTTTGCTCTCCTTCCAGAGTATAACTTTGAATCGATTAACGTATTTTCTTCTTGGCGGCCAGAGCTAGAAGATCACTTTAAGCCATACCTAGACGGGTTTGAACGCTTATGGGAAGGCAAAACTAAGAATGTATACGTTGCCCCTTTCCCGGACGCTTTGCGAGACAACTTAATCAAAATATCTAAACATGCTCGACCATTTTTCGTTAATGAAGAAGTAGAGCTTGCTTCTCTACCTCCCAGTATTGAGGAAGACATATCTCCAAAGTTCAACACTGAGCCGGTTATCCCCAAATTTTTTAAAGGAAATCCATTTGATCTATACAAGCACCAAAGGGAAGCTCTGTATGCGTGGAAAGGGAATGATTTTAGAGGAATTCTTGAGTTAGCTACGGGTGCGGGTAAAACTGTGACTGCCATAACAGGAGCAGTCAGGACCTACCAAGCAACCCACAGGCTGTTTTGCATCATCGCAGTTCCATACCAAAACCTAGCTGACCAATGGATCCAGGATCTTAAGCAATTCAATATCCATGCCCACAAATGCTATGGTGGTCGCTCTCAATGGCATCAACGCTTTAGTGAACTAGTAACGCTTTTCAATACAGGATCAGTTAGCTTTCTATGCGCTGTTGTTGTTAATCGAACGCTTTCAACTGAGGTGTTTCAAAGGCTGATAAATGATGTGCCAGGTGATAGCATGTTGTTCATTGGTGATGAATGCCACCATCACTCGTCTTCCTCCACATTTGGGAGCTTACCTAAACACGCGAGACTTCGCCTAGGACTATCCGCAACACCTTGGCACCACATGAATCTTGATGCCAATACCAGGCTTACTGAATATTACAGCGACTCAGTATACCAATACACGTTGGAACAGGCACTAAGCGACAAAGTGCTTACCCCATATAAGTATCACGTGATACCTGTCGAATTTACAGAGGTCGAAACGGAAAAATATCTGGACGTTAGCGTTCAAATCGCACAATTATTCTCACAAAAAAACAAGAAAGATAAAGAAGAGAAAAGGCTTCAGTCCCTTTTACTTCAACGTGCTCGGATCATAGGCAGTGCAAAAAATAAATTTGTAGAATTAGAACAACTTATCCAAGGACAAGGCTCAGCCGCTCCCTTTTCCCTTTTCTACTGCGGAGATGGGACCGTGGAAGACGAAGTAACCGGCGAAGAGAACCGCCAAATAGAGCAACTCTCAGAGCTTCTATATAAGAACGGTTGGCGCACATCGCGCTTTACGTCATATGAACCAAACTGGACAAGAAGCCAATTGCTTAACCATTTTAGAATTGGAGTCATAGACTCTTTAGTCGCTATCAGGTGTCTTGATGAAGGCATCGACGTCCCGGCTTGCAGAACAGCATACATCTTGGCGAGCAGCACAAATCCACGCCAGCAGGTACAGCGTAGGGGGCGTATCTTAAGAAAGGCTCATGGTAAAAATTTTGCTGAGATATACGACTTCATAGTCAAACTCCCTAATCCAAGCGAAGAAACGAACAAATACGAAAGATCGCTGCTAAAAAAAGAGCTTACTCGGGTAGCCGAGTTCGCCAGCCTAGCCATTAATTCAGGAGAAGTAATTGATTCACTGATGCCAATTCTCGAAGAATATGACCTGTCGTATTTACTCGCCTAACGGGTAGTTGACCAAAAGCAACCAAGCGATCATTTTTCAATATTTTCAGCTTACTTCCCGCGAATTTTCCGAGAAATTACCGAGACAACTGGGCTTCTAGCCTGACAAAAACCCATCTCACGACTTCTCTGCTCCATCTATCAGTCGCAACATATCCCTCTCAGCAAACACACAGCCAGCAATGTCTTTGCCGCTATAGGGTGTTTCGTTGAGCAACCCCGAAATCCATTGGATCTCACTACGAGTCCTCGGTAAATGACCAAGACGATTTTTCAGCATGTACTCCATGTTGAACTTCATATCGTTCATCGTTCCAAGGACACTTCGACTATGGGTCTTGCCATAAGAGAATAGCCCAAGCAGCAATTTGGCTTGGGCTATTTGAGCTGAAGTTGCCCCAATGCCCTGAAGAGCTATCTCGAAATATTTGATTAATACCTTATCGAAGTCCATGAAGTCCTTCTTGACCAATCCAGGCATGAACACGGCAAACCGGGTTTCATCGTTGACCAAAAGAACGGATTTTCTACGGAAGAATCGGAAGATGTTGCCATGCCAACCTTGTAGCCCGCGTTGACTGATAGGCTCTAGGATTTGTGCTGGCTTGATCTCATTTAAGAGCTTTTGAGTACATCCGATGTAAGGCATATTCCTGGTCTCGTCTCGTTGGATGGTGAGGGAGTCCTCACAGATAGCCAGAATCGGACTCAGTATCAACTCAGATGAATTCCATAGGATAATATGGTGGGTTATTCATTGAATTGGTATGGTGTCCACCTAATTCAGGACCAATCGAAGAAACAAACAACAAAATCAAAACGCTGAAACGGAAGGCAACGGTTACCGGAATACGGAGTTTTTCAAGCTCAGGATCATGGGCATTCATGAATCCAAGTACGCTTTAACCGAATGGACCTTATTTAATCCCATTTGTAAATTCTAAACACATCACTTTATCACATATCTCTAGTGTGTTTAATGGGATTCATACGGTACTCATTAAAACAATCAATAACAGTTTTAGCGGCCTTATTCATCCTCCCCATATTTTGAATAAGTGCAAGTTCCTCCATTTTTTTATGCTCGTTATAGATCTTCACTAAATCCTGTACACCTTCAATTCCTGCTTTAATCTGACCTATGCCTGGCACAAAATTAAGAGCTGTGTTTGTGCCAGAAACAGCTAATTTACAAACCAATTTTGTATTAGATTTTGATTTACTTTGTATATATCCATCTGGATCGCAAAGGTATTCTGTCAAATCATTCTCTGATATATCAGACGGGAACTCCATAACATATGACAGTAAATCTACCTTGTTATGCCCTATGAGACGAGCCAAAGTCCCATCTTCAATTTTTTCGTTATATGATTTGTAAGGAATCTTATTTGCAATTCCATATGCAACTGCATCCAAATCAGCATTGACTGTTTTCAACTCTTCTTGCTTATCCCTAGGCAACGACAAAGCCTTTATCTTCAGATTGCGCACACTCACTTCTATCATTCTCTCTTCAACTTTGTACGCAAAACGATCTATTATATCACAAGGTTTGGTGTCAAAGTAGACGGCTCTTATGAGTTCGTCACTTTCGACAAAATCAAGAAGTTCAGCGTCGCCAAAACACCGTCTTAGAGGTTCTAGAGGCTCATAAAGTCCATCAAAATCGATTACCTTCAACAGACCTTGCTCTTTTAAGTAACCAATCGTTTTATAAACTTTTTCTTCTTCCTTAAGAATCACACGTGCAACAGGACTTTTCAAAGACACCAAGTCTCGCACAGATGGAGTCCCAAGCTGTGGATACAATTTGTGCATTCCAATAGAAAATTCTTGAATCTGATTTTTAAACCAAACATGATCGTTAGCATGACACAACATGACTAACACATCATCAGTTGGGTTATTTATGCATGACAATAACCGTTGCTGGCTGAAAAAGCATGTTGAGTCTAAAACAATATAATTAGTCGCCATTAACCATATACCTTTGTAGTGACAATCAACAACCTATGAATCAATTCAAAAAATAGATTGAGCTAAATGAGTTATGTTCTAGTTCTCTGGGAGGCAAAGCGGGCGAGGCCCAAACTCCCGGCCCGCGTAGGACTTACGCCTATTAGCTTTGAAAATCACCCCAATTCAATTTGTATACTCTTTTGTATATTCCACGAAAAAAAGCTTAGAAGGAAAACCTTCTAAGCCTTTATAATCATTGGTGGAGCTGGAGGGAATCGAACCCACGACCTCTTGAATGCCATTCAAGCGCTCTCCCAACTGAGCTACAGCCCCACGTCGTTGGGTGGAGGGGTATTTATCCAAGGGGCGTATGGATGTCAACCGGAAAAATTATGGAAATCTCTTGTTGATTGATTCGGGAGCGGTCTTGCAGTAAGAAATGAGGACTGTTGGAATCATTGGGAGAATCCATGGGGCAGGTCCTCAAGAAAATATTCATCAAACTGTTGTGGGTATGCGTGGTCTTTCTGGGGATCACGGTCATCAGTTTCTGGGTCATTCATCTGGCTCCGGGGTCGCCCACGGATTTGCAGACCACGCTGAATCCCGAGGCGGGCGTGGAGGCGCGGTTGCAGCTCGAAAAGCTCTACGGCCTCGACCAGCCGCTGCACGTGCAATACGTGAACTGGCTCAACCGGCTTGTCCATCTCGACTTCGGCCAATCCATGTCCGGCGACCACAGGCCCGTCTGGGACAAGATTCGTGAACGGCTGCCGCTCACCTTCGGCATGAACGTGGCCTCCATGATCCTGACCCTTCTCATCGCCGTGCCCATAGGCGTGGCCGCCGCCTGGTGGCGGGGCGGCGCCTTCGACAAGATTTCCACTGTCATCGTCTTCATCGGATTCGCCATGCCCGGTTTCTGGCTGGCGCTCCTGCTCATGCTCTGGCTCGGCATCGCCTGGCCGATTCTGCCCATCTCGGGGCTGACCTCCATGGGCTTCGAATCCATGTCCGGCCCGGAGCAGTGGTGGGACGTGACCAAACATCTGATCCTCCCCATCTTCATTTATACTTCGGGCTCGTGGGCGGGCATGTCCCGGTTCATGCGCTCCTCCATGCTCGAAGTCCTGCGCCAGGACTACATCATGACGGCGAGGGCCAAGGGGCTGCCCAGCCGGGTCGTCCTGTTCAAGCACGCCTTGCGCAACGCGCTCATGCCGGTCATCACCATCCTCGGCCTGTCGGTCCCGGCCCTCATCGGCGGCTCGGTCATCATCGAGTCCATCTTCGCCCTGCCCGGCCTGGGACAACTTTTCTATCAGGCGGTCATGGCCCGGGATTACCCCCTGATAATGGGCAGCCTGGTATTCGGCGCGGTCTTGACCCTGGCGGGCAACCTGCTCGCCGACGTGGGCTACGGCCTGGCCGACCCGCGCATCCGCTTGGGCAAGGGAGGAAGCCGATGAAGCGCCGCCCGCTCAAACGCGTCCCGCCGTGGGCGCGACACGCCCTGCTCCTGATCGGCACGCTCATCGTCGGCGTCATGTCCATCGGCGCCGTCTTCGCCCCGTTCATCGCGCCTTACGACCCGAATTTCATCAACGTGGACGCCCTTCTCCTGCCGCCTAGCGCCGCCCACCTCATGGGCACGGATGCGCTGGGCCGCGACGTGTTTTCACGCATCCTCTTCGGCGGGCGCGTATCCCTTTGGGTCGGATTCGTGGCCGTGGGCCTCGCCACCTCCATCGGCCTCGTGCTGGGACTCGTCGCAGGCTACTTCGGCCGCGTAGTGGACGAAATCATCATGCGCGGCGTGGACGTCATGCTCTGCTTCCCGTCCTTCTTTCTCATCCTGGCGGTCATCGCCTTTCTGGAACCGAGCCTGACGAACATCATGATCGTCATCGGGCTGACCGGCTGGATGGGCGTGGCGCGACTGGTACGGGCCGAGACCCTGTCCATCCGCGAACGGGACTACGTCCTGGCCGCCAGGGCCGCCGGAGCCGGACCCGGAAGGATCATCTTCCGCCACATCATGCCCAACGCCTTGGCCCCGGTGCTGGTATCCGCCACCCTGGGCGTGGCCGGGGCCATTCTGACGGAATCATCCCTCTCCTTCCTGGGACTGGGCGTGCAGCCGCCGGACGCCTCCTGGGGCAATATCCTGATGGAAGGAAAGGAAGTGCTGGGCATCGCCTGGTGGCTTTCCGTTTTCCCGGGCCTGGCCATCCTGCTGACCGTCCTCGGCTACAACCTGCTCGGCGAATCCCTGCGCGACCTCCTCGACCCGAGGCTCAAACAGTGATCGTTCTGCGCCCGGCCACGCACGCGGACGAGCAACTCGTCGCGGACATCATTCTCGCCTCCATGCTGGCCAGCTACGCCCGGTTCCTGCCCGCGCACCGCTTCCAAAGGATTCTGGACATGGACAGGCCGGGCCAGGTGGCGAGAACCGACGCGGCCCGCTTCACCGTGGCCGAGGCGAACGGCACCCCGGCCGGGATTCTGCTCCTCAAGGGCGACTATGTGGACCACTTGTGGGTCCGGCCCGAGTTCATGGGACAAGGCGTCGGTTCCGCGCTGCTCGCCCATGCGGAGGAACGCGCCGCGAAAGACGGATTCGACAGGCTCACCCTGGACTGCTTCGAAAAGAACAAAAAGGCGCTGGCCTTTTATCGAAGCAAGGGCTTTCGTGTGACGCTGACCCGCGATGCCGCCGAGTACATGCCCGGCGAAAACACATGCAGTCTGGTCAAATCGCTGTCGGCCGCCTGAACCGAACGCTTCGCCTTCCGGGCGCAGGTTCCCCTTTTCCGCCGCGCGGCTCTGGTGTATAACGACACTCGTTATCCGGCTCGCCCGGACGAGGCCGCCTCGCCAGGCAGCCGTGTTTCATTGCGTACTGACACGAACCAACCGACCGCCCCTTTCCCCTGACAAGCAGCCAAAGACAAACGAGGGAAGGGAATGGAGGTCGGGAGAAGGACGAACCTTTTCCGCCTTCTCCCCGGCCGCCGGAGGCATCACATGCTCGAACTGCTGCGCATCCGAAATCTGGCGCTCATTGAGGACGCCGAACTGGAATTCTCGCCCGGCCTGAACACTCTGACCGGCGAAACCGGCGCAGGCAAATCCTTCATCCTGCGGGCCGTGGACTTCCTCATGGGCGAGCGCATGGACAAGAAGCTTGTCCGCCCCGGCGCCGACAAGGCCACGGTGGAGGCGCTCTTCGTCCTGCCCGAAGGCGAAACCGTAATCCGGCGCGAGCTCTCCGCAGAAACCGGGCGCAGCAGGGTGTACGTCAACGATATCCTGTCCTCCCAGCCGACCATCCGCGACATGGGCGCGAGGCTGGTCATCCATACGTCGCAGCACGGCCAGCAGAAGCTGCTCTCCCCGGCCTTCCAGTCCGAAATTCTCGACTCGTTCCTGCCGGACCAATCCCTCCCGGCGGAACGAAACGATCGGCTCGCCGCGCTCAACGACGTGCTCGAACGCAAGAAACGGCTCTCCGAAAAATTCGATGATCTGCAAAAGCAGCGGGAATTTCTGGAATACCAGAAGAAGGAGATCGAAACCGTCGACCCGCAGCCGGACGAGGAAAACGAGCTCGAAGAGCGCAAGAAAATCCTCAAGGACCGCGAACAGGCGGGCGAGTGCCTGCAAAACGCCCTGAACGTCCTGCACGGCGAGATCGGTCTGCTGGACGCCATGACCCTGCTCAGCCGCGAGATGGAGATCATCGCCCGGCTCTTTCCGGGCTTCGACGAGGACCGCGAAGCCATCGGGGAACTGCGGATGCGGCTGCATGACCTGGACTCCCGGCTGCGACGCGGCCCAACGGATTTCGACGACGACGATCCCATGTCCCTGGACGACATCGAGGCCCGCCTTTTCGAGCTGGCCAAGCTCAAGCGAAAACTCAGGCGCGGCCTGGACGAGATCGTTGACATGAAGTCCGAAATCGACGATAGCCTCTCCTTCCTCGACGCCTGCGCCCTGGACATGAAGAATCTGGGCCATGAGGAGAGCGAGGCCGCTGCGGCTCTCAAGGAAACCCTGGCCAAGCTCAACCACGCCCGCAAGAAGGCCGCGGGGGAGCTTGCCATCCGCATCGTGGACGAGCTGACCGACCTGGGCTTCTCGGAACACGTCAAGGTCCACTTCGATTTCGACGCCCGGGAACTCTATCCGGGCTGTGACGACATGCGCGGCCGCCTCATGTGGGTTCCGAACCCCGGCCAGCCCGCTCAGCCCCTGGACAAGATAGCCTCGGGCGGCGAACTCTCCCGGTTCCTGCTGGCGCTCGTGACCATGCGCGGCCAGGACGGCGGAGAGGCCGACGCCGCTCCTTCGCTCATCTTCGACGAAGTGGACGCGGGCATCGGCGGACTGACGCTCAACTCTGTGGGCAACAAGCTGCGCGCGCTGGCCGACCGCCAGCAAATGCTGCTCATCACCCACTGGCCGCAGCTCGCCCGCATGGCCGACCGGCACTTCCTCATCAAGAAGGAAGTCGTCGACAACGCCACCTACACCCGTTGCGAACGGCTTGAAGGCGGTGAAATCAAATGCGAGCTGGCCCGTATGGCCGGCGGCGGCGAACAGGGTGCGGCCCTGGCCGAGAAACTGTGCAGGTAGAGGGGGCTCCCATACCCCCATCCCCTCTTCCTCCGAAACTTTTTAGTACGCGCATCGCGCGGGGTATGTCGTGAGCAACCTGTTTATCTCCCTGTATATCAAACTTTTCTTCCTCCTGACGCCGTTTTTCGTGCTTTCCGTGTTCTTGTCCATGACCGAAGGCATGGAAAAAAAGGAGCAACGCAAGCTGGCCTTGCGGACCATCTCGGCGGTGCTGGTCATCGCGTTGACCCTCTATTTCGCAGGCAACCCGATTTTCTCCACCTTGGGCATCACTCTGGACGGCTTCCGGGTGGGCGCCGGAGCGCTGCTGTTCCTGTCCGCCGTCTCCCTGGTCTCAGGCAAACGCCAGCGGCCCGAAACGGACGACGAATCGGACGTGGCCGTGGTGCCGCTGGCCATCCCCATCACCGTGGGCCCGGCGTCCATCGGTACCCTGCTCATTCTCGGCGCGGAGCTGTCCACCACCCAGCAGAAACTGATCGGCGCGGCGGCCCTTATCTCCGCCTGCCTGTCTGTGGGCCTGCTTCTGATAATGGCCTCCACGGCCATGCGCATCATCGGCAAGATGGGGATCAACGTGCTGACCAAGATCACCGGTCTGGTCCTCTCGGCCATGGCCGCCCAGATCATCTTCGCGGGCGTACGCAACTTCCTGTCCTGATTTCTCCGGGTAATGGGGCCGCCCGCCACACGCGCGGGCTCGCCCCCCCTTTACACCGGGCCGTATCTGCCATAGGAATTGGTTGCCATGACAACCAATTCAGCATTCACCTTCGAACACGGCTATGACATCCGCTCCTACGAGCCGCGCCCGGACGGCCGCGTGTCCGTCACCGCCATTTGCGACCAGCTCCAGGACATCGCCTCGCGCCATGCCGACAAGCTCGGTTTCGGCTACCACGACCTGGAGCAGAGCGGACATTTCTGGATTCTCGCCCGCCTCCACCTCATGGTGGACAGGCTGCCCGGCTTCGGCGAACGCACCTCTATCCTGACCTGGCCTTCGGGCAAGGAACGGCTGGTGGCCCTGCGAGACTTCGTGATCTCCGACGGGAACGGGCAAATGGGAGCGGCCACCACATCCTGGGTAACGCTGAACACCCGGACCCACCGTCCCGATCCGCCCGACACCGTTCTCCATGAAAGGAATATTCCGGAACGCGAGCACGCCCTGGCCTTCCCGACCAAATCCGTGACCCGGCTCAAAAACGGCGAGCACACCGCGCAACTGACGGCCAGACGCGCCGACATGGATATCAATGGCCATGTCAACAATGTGAAGTATCTGGAATACTGCTTTGAAGCCGTGCCCATGGAATGGCTCCGCGAAAATCGTTGCCACGGAGTGGACATCCAGTTCCGCAGCGAGTCCTTTCCCGGCGACGAGTATGTGTCGGCCTGCACCATGGACGCCCCGGACCAGGGAATGGACACCTTCCTGCACACCCTGACCCGGCTTTCCGACGACAAGGAGATTGTGCGTATGCGTTCCTGGTGGAAACAGCCGTGACCATGAATATAGCCCTCCGATTCGACACCGAAGGCGTGGATTGGACCAATGCCGCGGAAGTCTTCGAAAAAGCTCCGCTGGGCACCCGCGAACCGGATGTGTTGCGCCGGACTTTCGAGAACAGCGGCCTTACCTGCTTCGCCTGGCGGGGAGAGACTCTCGTGGGCCTGGGACGCGCCCTGAGCGACGGCGTGGCGCACTCGGTGATCTACGATCTTTGCATGATTCCGGAATGCCAGGGCCAAGGACTGGGAACGCGGATGATGGAGGCCATGCTGGAGCGGCTGAACACGCCCAACGTCGTCCTCTGGTCCGTTCCGGGCAAGGAGCCGTTCTACGCCCGCTTCGGGTTCAACCCCATGCGCACGGCCATGGCCCGCCTTGAAAACCCCGAACGGTCGGCAGCGCAGGGCTACATTACTCTGTGACCCGCTCGGCCATGATCCCCGCCAGCAGCGCGGTCAGCTCCGAATCGTAGCGCCTGCCGTCATCCGTCAGCATCCGCACGGCCTCGGCCATGTCCCGGGCCGAGCGATGGGGCCTGTCTCCTATGATGGCCGAAAAGGAGTCCGCAACGGCGCAGAGCCTGCCCGCTGCGGAGATATCCTTGTCAAACCGGCGTGCGGGATAGCCCGAGCCGTCCAACCGCTCATGGTGCTGCTCGGCGCAATCAAGGATGACCTGATCGCGGATCTTGAGCCGCCTGAGCATGTTCAGCCCGGCCTCTATATGCCGTTCGAGGGACTCGCGGTCCCGGCGCACCAGATACTGTTCCTTGTCGCGGATGAACTTCGGGACCATGACCATGCCGAGATCGTGCAGCAACAGGCCAAGGCCAAGGCTGACGAGACCGGCTTTTTCCACCAGACCGCCGGTCCGGCGCAAGTGCAGGGCGAGGCCGATGAACATGGTGTTCACCGAATGGACCGACAGGTCATACTCCCGCTCCAGGGTATGGGTCAGGAAATCCACCCGGCTCGGGTCGATCCAGATATATTCCGCCAGGATGCTCACATCCTTGCACAAGGCTTCGTAGGTGTCCTCCGTCGGCCGGTTCAGAAACTCATTCATGCGGTTCCGAAAGGCGATGAAGAATATTTCCGCCACCTCCAGGGGCAGAAAGCCCTCCTCTACAAGCAGCAGACCGAGTTCCCGGCTCAAGTGCTCGGCATAGACGCGGTAATCGTCCCGCAGCAGATAGAGCCGTCCCTCTTCGGCGAAACGGGCGACCTCATCCTGTCCCTCCCGGGAGAGGCGTTCCCCGGCACGATGGAAACGGCCGGTGCGGGCCACGTCCGGATCGTAGAAATATAGATCAACCGGCGGCCTGAACTTGGGAAAGCTCGCCAGGATATTCGGGCTTATCTGGAGATAGGTCTCTGACAGGGAAGCTGAATCGATGTTTTCCGCCATGCATTCACCTTGGTTTGTTTCGCCATGAACCCGATCCATACCCGGATTTCCCCCTGTTTTGAAGAGCGAGGAAAGACTGCGGCCCCCAAAAAGGAGAGCTCCACATTTAACCCACCGCTTTTACTGCAAAATACCGCAAAGTTAAAACCAGCGCCGAAGGCGCTCACAAGGGATGCAAGGGTGCGAACCCTTGCCCGCCGGAGGCGAAATCACTCGACTATCGCCGCAAAGCGGCTTTCAACGTTTGATTTCCCTCTTCAGGGAGATAAGGAGAAAGTCCCCCCCCCAAAAAAAAAGGCGGGCCCCGATAACCGGGGCCCGCCTCGTCGCATTCCGTTTCAAGAAAGACTAATGGCTCTTGCCCTTGCCGTTGCCGCCCGCATTGGAGTTGCCCTTGCCCTTGCCGTTGCCGCCCGCGTTGGAGTTGCCCGAATTGCCGCGGCCTGAAGAATCCTTGCCCTTGGCGGACTGGGAATTCATGGCTCCGGTCTTGGCCTTGTCCGAGGCGCGACTCAATCCCACGGCCTTGGAGCCCTTGCCCCCGCTCACGCCGGGGGTCCGGGACACTCCGGCCTTGAGGTTGCGGCCGGTGGCGTTGTCGGGCTGGGCGGCCATGGCGGTCATGGCCCGGCCGTGCTCACGGTTTTTGGACCGGGCCTGGGTCTTGTCCTGATGCCGGTTCTTGTGTCCGAGGCCAAGCGTGCTCGGGTGCACACCCAGTTCCTGGGCGATCACGCCCCAGCCCATATCCTGGGCGCGCATGGACGCGATGGATTCAACGGACACGGACGCCGCGTCGGAGATGGCCTGTTCGGCATTCTCCTGCGCCTTCTGGAGATCGGCCATGGCCGCATCGAGCTGGGCCTGCGCCTGGGCCTCGGCCTCCGCATCCTCGGCCTGACGGGCCGCTTCAACCGCGGCGGCGGCTTCGTCCACGGCGGTCTGCGCATCGGTCACGCCCTGTTCGGCCTCGGCCACGTTTCGGGCCGAAACCTCGGCCACGGCCTCGGCAAGCGCTTCGGCCTTGGCGGCCTGGGCCGGATTGGCGAAGGACGGAGCCTCGGCCTCGTCTCCGGTTTCTCCGGTATCGCCCGTGTCGGCAGTATCGCCAGTGTCGCCAGTGTCGCCGGCATCAGCGGTGTCGCCCGTGTCGCCGGTCACCTGGGAGCCTGTATCCGCGGTCGGATCGTCCGTCTGCGCCATGGCGCGGGGAGCCGCGACAGCAAGGGCGAGAACCAAAATAAGGGCCAGAAAACCAATTTTATTCCATATGATTGACATAGTATTCTACTCCGATTGATTACCGAACCTCGGTAATGAAGTTCACCGCCTGGTCCAGGGCGACCACGCCGCCGCCCACTTCGACCTTTTCAGCCGTTCCGAACCAGCTCAGCGGCAGCCTTTCCCGGCCTATGCCCGGGTTGCCGTTGAGCATGTAGTCCCGCAAGGCCACGGCGCGGGCCTTCGCGAGAGTGGCGTCGCCCTTCACGTAGGCGACTATGTGCACCGTCAGGTCGCTGTTGACCTTCATCATCGCGCCGAGCACCGCCAGCGAGTCCCTGCCGCCGGCATCCGGGACGCTGGTTCCGGGCTTGAACGTCAAGCTTTTCAACGTGACGTTGCGCCGCCCGATTATGTGATTGCGGTAGGAGAAGTCCCCTTGCAGATTGAGTTGCTCCGTGGCCGTCATGGCCATGCTCCCGTCGGGATAATACTCAAGGAACCGCTTCCATGCCGCAATCTCGCCGCTCTTCCTGTCAAGTTCGCCAAGGACGCGCGCCCTGTTGTACAGGGCTTCCGGGTTGTACGGATCCAGTCCGAGAACCACGTCGTACTCCTTAAGCGCCTGCGCCCACTGCCCCCGGTCCACGTAGCCGTGCCCCAGATAGAGGTGGGCGGAAATATGATTCGGGTCGAGGCTGACGGCCTTTTCGTAGGCGGCCCGTTCCCGGTCGAAATCCATCAAGGCCCAGTACGCCACCCCGGTCCAGAAGACATAATCCGCGTTGCCCGGGGCCAGCTCCACCGCTTTTTCCAGATAGACAAGGCCCTTCCGGGGTTCGTTCAGGGCCAGGTAATACCGCCCCGTATAATAGGCCGAATCGGCATCCTCCGGGTTCTCCCTGAGGCGCTCGCCCATAACCCTGACTCCTTCCTTGTACTCTTCCTGCTGCAGGTAATAAGGCCCAACCACCTTGGCGCATCCGGCGGCGGCCAGAACGGATGCGGCAAGCAGCACCGCGATGAACTTCTTCACTCAAAGGCTCCCATGGGTTTCCGGGCCTTGCGACCCATCAAACGGATATACTGCGGACGTGACCACGAGGTCACATGCGAATCGAAAAAAGTTAATTGGAACCAGGACTCCCGGTCAGGCTGCGGCCGGTGAGGCCGAGACGGGCGTAGAGATCACTCAGGGAACCTCGGTCGGACAGCACGATGACGGCGTGTGCCGCGACGTGCTTGTCTCTAATGCCCCGCTCCCGGGCGAGAAGCACAAGACGGATGAGGTACTTCCACTCCGGGGTCAGGGAATCCGAAGCGAACCCGGCCTCCAGCATGGTTCGGGTCAGATCGTAATCGAACCTGACCTGGCCGAGCAGGGAAACCACCTCGGCTCCGACCAGGAACGGGATGCGCCGCTGCACGGAAACCCCGCCGAACTCGGCGGCGTAGGCCTCGACGTCCTCGCGCGGGACTCCCCGGCCCACTCCATCGGCCAGGGCCTCCAGAGCGCGGGGATCAACCTTTTCCCTCGGTTCGGGCAGGAGATTGCGGACGAAGACGTAGTCCTCGACCTTCTCCTGAAGAGCGCGGGCGATGGCTTCGGGCCGGACGTGTTTGGACAGCCCTTCCTCCAGCTTGTCCTCGAAGGGGGCCAGGGGAAGTTCCAGGTCGCAGGCCTCGACGAGGGGCAGAAGCAGATCGGCTCCTTGAGGCCCGTTGATCTCGCCGGAGTCCACGGCGGCGTAAACGCGTTCGACCGTTTCGGCATGGACGCCGCATTCGAGCGCGCGTTCCGACATGGCGACGAATTCATCCCCGGCACCTGCCGGGCGTGCCGGGAAGGACAGGCACAGCGCCAGCAGGAGAGCCAGGGTACGGAGGCTACAGAGCTTGTTCATTTTTGCCGTTCACGAACACTATGGAATTCTTGTGGCCGAACCCGTCGTCGCTGGACATGGGGGCGTTGGGATCGGGCACGAACTGGTTCCCGTTCACCAGGAAAAGGTACTCGTAATCGCCCGGAGGGAGCTGGGCTTCGAGCACCCAGGCCCGTGCTTCCGGGCTGTACCACATGACCGAACGATCGGCCTGCCAATGGTTGAAAGAACCTACAACCGAGACGTTGCGGGCGTGCATCCCCGCATCATGCAGGATGAACCTGACCGGGGCGAGCCCGGGCAAGCCGTTTCCCGCAGGTTCGCGGACGGCCGCGAAGCCCAGCACAAGCAGGGCCACCGCCAGCGTCATGGCCGGAATGGCCGTAACGGGCCTGACGGCCACCACCCAGGGTTGCAGGAGCCACAGCCGCAGCCGGGTCCAAACGGACGGCCGCTTCGGGTGCAGTCTGCCCATGATCCGGCGGGTCAGATCAGCCGGAGGATCGACCTCGGGGCCGTTCCGCACGGCGTTGAGGATAATGTCTTCCATATGGGTTTTGTCTTGTTTTTCAGTCATGAACTCCCCCGTCGAACTGCCGCCTGACCAGGTCCAATCCCCTGCTCAGGCGCATCTTCGCGGCGCTGATTCCGATTCCCAGGGTCTCCGCGATCTCCTGCATGGAAAAATCATGGCGAAACCTGAGAATGAGCGCCTCGCGGTATTTCGGATCAAGGTCCATCACGGCCTCGAAGGCCTTGGCCCCGTCGATTCGGTCATTCACGGCCTTCGGCTCGTCAAGCCTGTCCTGCTCGCGGACGAGAACCGCCGCATCCTCGACGAACACATGCCTGTCCCTGCCTTCCCGGCGGCGCCAGTCCCGGGCCACATTCAACGCCAGCGTGTACAGCCATGGGAAAAACCGCCTACGCTGATTGAACGAGCCCAGTTTCTCGTAGGCCCGGACAAAGGCATCCTGGGCGAGATCGGCGGCGATGTCCTCGTCGCCCGTCATGCGAAGCATAAGATTAAACACAGGCCGCTGGTAATCGCGTACCAGCGAGCCATACGCATGAACGTCGCCCAGCAGTATTTCCCGTATGATTTCCGCTTCGCGCTTGTCTTTCATTTCCTTTCCGGCGAGTCCTGTACGGCCCGCAACTCATCTGCACCTTCATATACGCCCCCGCGCCGCATCGAGTCACAGGCTCTTGCCCGGAGTTTTGGACTAGGCTAAAACTCTACACGAAGACCAAAGGAGAAAACAACCGTGGACTTACATGACAACCCGGTACTCGATGCGATGCGCGAACGCCGCTCCATCCGCCGGTTCACAGGCGATCCTGTGGCCCGTGAGGAGCTCGCAGCCATCCTTGAGGCGGGCCGGTGGGCGCCCAGCGGCCTGAACAACCAGCCATGGCGATTCATGGTAATCGCCCGCGAGGACCCGCGCCATGATAAGCTGGCCGAATGCACCAAATACGCGCGCATCGTCCGCTCTTCGGCCGCCTGCGTATGCGTGCTGCTCGAAAAGGCGGCCATGTACAGCGAGATGAAGGACCACCAGGGAGCGGGCGCGTGCATCCAGAACATGCTTCTCGCCGCTCACGCCCTGGGGCTCGGCGCGGTCTGGCTCGGCCAGATCGTCAACGACCAGCCCACGACCCTGGCGGCCCTCGGGCTTTCCGAGTCCGAACTCGAACTCCAGGCCGTCATCGCCCTGGGACGCCCCGACCAGAAGGGCGAATCCACCCGCAAACCTCTCTCCGAACTGATGCTGGAGGACTTTTAATGAATATAGCCACCTTCCCCCTGGGCCCCCTGCAAACCAACTGCTACGTGCTGGCCAACGGCAAGGAAGCCCTGGTCGTGGACCCCGGCGGCGATCCCGGGCCCGTACTCAGGCACCTTGAAAACGAGGGGCTGACCCTGACCGTCATCCTGAACACGCACCTGCACTTCGACCACACCGCGGGCAACAAGGCTCTTTCCGACGCCACGGGCGCGCCCGTCATGGCCAACGACGCGGACGGCTACCTTCTGGACAACTGGCTGGGCGCGGGCGGAGACATGGGCCTGCCGTCCATCGCTCCCTACAAATGGCAAAACCTCGAACAGGGCGAAACCGTCTTCGCCGGAGCGGCCTGCCGCGTCCTCCATACGCCCGGGCATTCGCCGGGCAGCCTGACATTCCACTTCCCGGACGCCGGTGCCGCCTTCGTGGGCGACCTCATCTTCTACCGCTCCATAGGCCGCACCGACTTCCCGGGCGGGGACATCGAAGCGCTCAAGCGGTCTGTCAACGAACACATATTCACCATGCCGCCCGAGACCCGGCTGCTGTCCGGCCACGGACCGGAAACCTCGGTCGGGGACGAGCGCAACCACAACCCGTTCTTCGGGGGATTCTAGCGATGAGCGAACCCGTACGCATCGACATCCGCGACAAGTGTTGAGGGGTGGGACTGGAGGTAGGTTGGTACCTCCGTTTTGCCCGGACCGACAGGATTGAAGCCCTGATATCCCTCAGGGGAGTCTCCCAGGTCCGCCACGAGGAACATGTCTTCCCGGACTGGGCCTTCGAGATCGAAGAATTCGAGGACCACGCCAGGGCGGTCATGACCAGAAAGAACCCGGTATACGACAAGGAGCCGTAAATGCCCCGAGCCGCCGTCTTCGCCTGCTCCCACCGCCGAGGAGGGAACTCCGACAGGGCCGCCGAACTTCTGGCCGAAGGCGTGCGCCGGGCCGGGGGCGAGGCCGATGTCTACTATGTACGCAACCACGAGGTCATTCCCTGCCTGGCCTGCGGCTACTGCGACGTCGCCGACCGGCAGGGAATCGAGCGATGCGTCCTGGGACCGAAGGACCAGGCCTGGGACCTGTTCACCCCCTGTCTGACCGCGCGGACCATCCTCTTCGCCTCGCCCATCTACTTCTACCACCTGCCGTCCCGGCTCAAGGTGTGGATAGACCGGGGCCAGCAGTTCTGGCGGGCCAGACTCGACAAGGAGCCGTGGATCGCGGACCTGCCCCGGCGCACGGCCCATGCTGTCCTCGTCGCAGGCCAGCCTTCCGGGGAAAAGCTCTTCGAGGGAGCGCGGCTGACGCTCAAATACTTCGTGCAGAATTTCAACATGGACCTGGCCGCCCCCCTGACGTTCAGGGGACTGGACACCCGCGACGACCTCCACGTCGAATCCGACGCCGGACGGCGCATCGCGGAGCTGGGCGAACGGGCCTGGATTTCTGCCCTGGAAGAAGCCTGACGAGTCCATGCGCCAAACAATCCTGCGCCTTTTCCGGGGACTCGGCCTGGGGGCCGGACGCTGCCCCGTATGCGGCACCGTCATGGCGGACGGCTCGCGCGCGCTGTGCGAAACCTGCGCCGGGGCACTGCCCTTGCGCATCGGCGGCCTGTGCCCGACATGCGGCACCATGTCCGGCCGGGAAAGCGACCCGCCCTGTCAGTGCCCGGATTGCCGGCTGGAACCGCCGCCCTGGGACGAACTCTATTTTCACGGTCCCTATGCGGGGCGGATGCGCGAACTCATCATCGGCTACAAATTCGGAAACAGGTACGACCGCAACCGGCTCCTGGCCACGCTGGGAATCGAGGCCTTCGAGGCGCGCCGGGCGCGCACTCCCGACGCAGTGGTTCCCGTGCCCCTGCACGGCAGGCGGCTCGCCTGGCGCGGCTTCAACCAGAGCGCCGAAATCGCGCGGGGGCTGGCCCGGCGGCTGAAACGCCCCCTTCTGCTCGACGGCCTTGAACGCACCCGGAACACCCCGCCCCAAACCAGCTTCGGTTTCAAGGAGCGTCAAACCAACATCAAAGGAGCCTTCGCCGCCAACCCGGACAGGGTCGAAGGCAGGCGGGTGCTCCTGGTGGACGATGTCTACACGACCGGGTCAACCCTGCGGGAATGCGCCCGAACCCTCCTGCACGCGGGCTGCGCCGGAGTGGACGTTCTTGTCCTTGCCCGGACAAAGCGCGACTCCGCAAGCCGGGAATAGCGTTGATATTACGCGGCCCACGGTGATACGATAAAAAAATTGCGAAATAATGCAACGCGGGGCTTGACTTCCTCCGAGGATTGCGGCTAGTTTGCCTCCTCTTACGAATTGGAGGTTTTTATTATGTTCGCTATCATCGAGACCGGCGGAAAACAGTACCGCGTTGAGGAAGGTCTTGAACTCAATGTAGATTTGCTGAAGGCTGATGCCGGCGACGCGCTGAGCATCGATTCCGTTCTCCTGGTTGACAAGGACGGCGACACCATGATCGGCGCCCCCTATGTCGAGGGCGCGAAGGTCGAGTGCGAAGTTCTGGGCCACCTCCGCGGCGAAAAAGTCGTGGTCTTCCACAAGCTGTCCAAGAAAGACGCTCGCAAGACTCAGGGTCACCGCCAGGATTACACCAAACTGAAAGTCAATTCCATCAAGGCCTAAGGCCTGGAAGGGAGGATAAAATGGCTCATAAGAAAGCTGGTGGTAGCTCCAGAAACGGTCGCGACAGTGCCGGACAACGGCGCGGTGTGAAGCGTTTCGGCGGACAGGAAGTCCTCGCCGGAAACATCCTCGTGCGTCAGCTCGGAACCAAATTTCATCCCGGCGATGGTGTCGGCATGGGCAAGGACTACACCCTGTTCGCCCTGGTCGACGGCGTTGTCAAATTTGAAAAGTTCACTCGCAAGAAGATCGTCAAGACTCGCGTGAGTGTTACGCCCGCCGAGGGATAGTTCCCGATTGCGCAAGCATAGTTGCCGGGCAGGGAGCTCAATTGCTCCCTGCCCGTTTTTTGTGCTGAAATGACGCGTATCCTATCGAGGGCTGCAAGAGGAAAATCATGAAATTCGTAGACGAAGCGACCATCAAAGTGGCGTCCGGCAAGGGCGGCAACGGTTGCGCCAGCCTGCGGCGCGAAGCCAACCTGCCCAAGGGCGGGCCTGACGGCGGCGACGGCGGCAAGGGCGGCGACGTGATTTTTCGCGGCTCCGAACGGCTGATTTCCCTTTACGACTTCCGCCTGAAACGCCACTACGCGGCCAGAAACGGCCAGCCCGGCATGGGCCGCGACCGTTACGGCAAAGCCGCCGAAGACCTGATCGTAGATCTGCCCGTGGGCACTCTCGTCTTCGAGATCATCGAAGATGAGGACGGCGCCACCCGAGAAGAACTCATTGCCGACCTGGTTGAGGACGGCACTGAAATCGTCATCTGCGAAGGCGGACGAGGCGGACGCGGCAACCTGCACTTCAAATCCTCCGTCAACCGCACTCCGCGCTATGCCGAACCCGGCTTCCCCGGAGAGGAAAAACAGATCCGCCTGGAACTGAAGATCCTGGCCGACGTGGGCCTGCTTGGCCTGCCCTCGGCAGGCAAGTCCACCTTTATCTCCAAGGTGTCCGCGGCCCGGCCCAAGATCGCGGCCTACCCGTTCACCACGCTGGTGCCCAACCTCGGCGTCATCGAAAACGACGACTTCACCCGCATGGTCATCGCCGATATCCCCGGACTCATCGAAGGGGCCAGCGAGGGACGCGGCCTGGGCATCACCTTCCTCAAGCATGTGGAACGCACCCGTTTCCTGGTCCATATCCTGGCAGCCGAGGACGTCAACCGTGACGACCCCGCAGGCGGTTACGCCATGCTCAATCAGGAGCTGCGCCAGTACAACGCCGAGATGGGAGACAAGCCGCAGATCAAGGTCATCAACAAGATCGACACCCTGTCCGAGGAAGAGCTTGCCGACATGAAGGCCAAGGTCGAAGCATCGGGCGAACGCATCTTCTTCATCTCCGCCCTGACCGGCGAAGGCATCGACGAACTGGTTGCCGAAATGTGGCGGCAACTCGCCCTGCTCGAAGAAGCTTAGTCCTCCCCGGCGTCACGCCGGTACGCTCAGCCCTCCCCCGCCCGCACGGGCGGCTTTTCGACGATACACAGCCCCGGATATGCCGGGGCTTCCTTTTATGGGCCGGAAAAACACGCCCTCCCGCCGCCGAACGGGTCCTGGCCCGGCAAGTCCCTCCTTGCAGGCCGCAACCAGTTGGAGTACCGTGCGCCCCATGACAAAATCGCGCATAACCAGAGATAATCTCCTCGACGACGTCCGGCGTGTGGTAATCAAGGTCGGCTCCGCAGTGGTCACTACCGGCGACGGCCTGAACAATTCCGCAATCAACCGGCTCGCGGACCAGATTTCCGCCTTGTCCGACAGGGGCCTCGACGTGGTCCTGGTCACGTCGGGCGCGGTGGCCGCAGGCAGGCAGCGCATCTTCGAACGGACCAGCAGGCAACGGCACAACGGCAAGGACATGGCCTCCCGGCAGGCCGCTTCCGCCGTGGGCCAGGGACGCCTGATGCACGATTACGACGAGGCGTTCGCCCGCCACGGCAAGGTCACGGCCCAGGTTTTGCTGACCCGTAGCGGACTCAAGCTCCGCGAACGGTTCCTCAACGCCCGCAACACCATGGAGCGGCTTCTGGAATGGGGCGTCATCCCCATCGTCAACGAAAACGACACCGTGTCCACCCGGGAGCTGGAATTCGGCGACAACGACACCCTCGGCGCCATGTGCCTGGGGCTTGTCTGCGCCGACATCTTCATCAACCTGACCTCCGCCGACGGCGTCTTCGACAGGAACCCGGACGGCAACCCGGACGCCAGGCCCATCCCGCTCATCGAGGACATCGCATCCATGGACCTCGAAGCCATGTGCGACGGCAAGACCAACGTGGGCACGGGCGGCATGTACTCCAAACTTCGCGCGGCGCGGCGGGCGGCCCAGTTGGGCGTCCCCACCCTGATCGTTTCCGGCAAGGGCCAATTCGACATCCTCGCGGTGTTGAACGGCGGCGAGGGCGGAACCCTCGTCCTGCCCGACGACCGGGTGGTCTCCAGCAAAAAATTCTGGCTGGCCTACCACGATAACCCATGCGGAGCAGTCCTGGTCGACGCTGGCGCGGCCAACGCCCTGATGACCAAGGGGACCTCGCTCCTGCCCATCGGCATCACCGCAGTCGAAGGCTGTTTCGACCGTGGGGCGCTCATTTTCATCAAGACCACGGACGGGAACGAACTCGGCGTGGGCCAAACCAACTACTCCGCGGACGAACTGAACCGCATCAAAGGCAAACGCACCGACGAGCTGGCTGCCGTCATCGGTCCCACGGTCTCCGACGAGGCCGTTCACCGCGACAACATGCTCCTTGACGCGGCCATCTGATGCGCAGGCTCTATCTCGACCGCAACCTCCAATTCGTATTCGGGGTCACGCTCATGGCCGTGCTCGGGGTGTCGTCCATCATCCCCGCGCTGCCGGACATCATGAAGGGCCTCCACCTCGGGCCGGTGCAGATAGGCCTGGTCATTTCCGCGTTCACCCTCCCGGGGGTGCTCTTCTCCCCGCTTGTCGGCATCCTGGCCGACCGCATGGGCCGCAAGGTGCTGCTGGTGCCTTCGCTGTTCATATTCAGCGGCTTCGGCTTCGCCTGTTTCTTCGCCCAGACCATGCAGCAGCTCCTGATCCTGCGTTTCTTCCAGGGAGTGGGCGCGGCTCCGCTGGGCGTGCTCTATTCGACCATGATCGGAGACCTGTACCACGGCCAGGAACGCGGACAGGCCATGGGGTACAACGCCTCGGTGCTGGCCATGGGCACGGCCGGATACCCCGCCCTGGGCGGATTCCTGGCCCTGCTCGGCTGGAACTACCCCTTCCTTCTTCCCCTGCTGGCCGTTCCCCTCGGGCTGTCCATCCTCTTTTTCATGAACACCCCCGAGCCCCAGAAGACCGGCAGCCTCAAGGAATATTTCACCGACGCCTTCCGGCGGATGAAGACGCGCGAGACCATGGCCCTGTTCGCCACCACCCTGCTGACCTTCATCATCCTGTACGGGCCGTTGGTCACCTACCTGCCCATCCTGCTCAACCACAGGTTCTCGGCCTCGCCCGCAACCATCGGCCTGGTCTTCCTGGTCGCCTCGGGCTTCACGGGCATCGCCTCTTTCCAACTCGGCAAGCTGACACAGCGTTTCGGCCAGCGTTCCCTGCTCATGACCGCCGCCGTGCTCTACGGATTGGCCATGGCGCTCACGCCGTACGCCCCGTCGCTCGTCATGACCATCCCGCCCGTCATCTGCTTCGGCCTGGCCCAGGGGCTGAACATCCCCACCGTCATGACCATGCTGACCACCATCGCGCCCATGGAGCAGCGCGGAGCGTTCATGGCCGCCAACGGCCTGCTCCTGCGCCTCGCCCAAACCATTGCGCCGATGATAATGGGCGGCCTCTACGCCCTGTCCGGCATGTCCGCCGTCTACTGGGGCGGATTCGTCTGCGCTGTCGCCATTCTGGTCCTGGCCAGGCTATGCATCGTCAACACCGTCCCGACCTCTAACCCTCCGGTAAATTCAGACCGATAAGAGAACATGACCTCATTCAGATCGCGCCTGCAACACCGCCTGAACCCCCTGCACGTCTATTGCAGGCTCCGCTCCATGGGCATGGCCCATAAAACCGCCTTCCTGGTTTCAAACTGTTGGGAACGCGCCCTCTACCGCCATATCCTTTCCTGATCCTCCTGGTGCCAATGCGTCCGTAGGTTCCGAATCCTTGCCTGCCGCCACAGCCCATGCCATTATGCTTTAAACGGCATAAGAGAGGGACAGGGACATGCTGATATATTTAGGCTTCGACGACACGGACGATCACGATTCGCCGATGGGAACCGGGCGGCTGGTACGTGAATTCGCCCAACTGCTGCCCGAAGGATTCGACCTGCGGGGCATCGTCCGACACCAGCTTCCACGGCTGCGCGACATCCCCTTCACCTCCAACAACAGCTCGGCCTGTGCCCTGATCGACATGCACGACGGCATGTCCACGGAAACCTTGCTGGAGCTGGCGACACGGCATCTCGTCACGCATTGCGCGCCTGGCAGCGACCCGGGCCTGTGTCTGGCGCGGGAAGAAGCCGTCACGCCGGAAATCGTCGAATTCGGTAAGCAAGCCACAGCCGCCAAACTGACCCAAGGCGAGGCCATGCACTCGGCTCACTCCGTGGAACTGCTCGGGCTGGGCGGAACCAACGACGGAATCATCGGCGCATTGGCCGCGGTGGGCCTGACCCGTTTCGGTTGGTGCGGCCGGTTCATCGAATACGGTAAATTGCGGGACCTGCCGAATCCCCTGACCGTGGGGGACCTCTTCGCGACAGGTATCGACGTTGTTTCCGTGGACCGCGATCCGCTGGTCCCCCGGCCCGGCGACATCGTTGAAAACGCGGCCTGGCTGCGCCCCTCCCTGTGGGGAGGACGGCCCGTGCTTCAGGTTCGCGCCTCGGGAGCAGGTGTGTGGGAACCCGCCCACGGCAAACGCCCCAAGGCGGGCCATGGGCAGGGAATGCGCAAGATGGAGGCTACGACTCCCGGTATCGCCGGATAAAGGCGTCCAGCTTGCCGCGCTGACGCTCCATGTGCAGAATCCACGCCTCCAAAACTTCGAGGCCTTCCGCCGTCACCGAATAGACCCGCTTGGCCGGTCCGTCCCCTTCCGCGTCCCAGGTGGAGGAAACCAATCCCTCGTCATCCATCTGGCGCAGGTGCCGGTAGATCATGCCCGGAGGCGCGTCCTCCCGTAAAAATCCATACTCTCCAATGGACTGGATAAGCTGGTATCCATAGGAAGGCCCGCCCCGCAACGCCATGAGCAGGGAAGGCTGCACGTATCTTTGCGGCTTGGAGCCGCCGACTTTTTGCGACATTATTGTAAAGTCCTTCTTGACTATATGTGTTTAAAGGATATATGTTCAGTATAGATCATTATCCATCAAGGCACAAGCCAAGGAGGCCAACATGAAGATATTCGTACGTGAACGTTCGAGGTCCGAGGAAGGAACCAGAAGGCCCAGATTCCGCGTGGTCGGCGTCCAGGGCGGCGATCTCAAGATTTACGCCAAGCGGGTGCGCAAGTGCGAGCTCAACGTGCTGGCCGAGCAGACCGGTGCCGAGATAGTGTACCTCCCGCGCGACGGAGAAGGCTCGAACAAGAACGCTTAGGGGCGTGGGGCGTCTACGCGCCAGCTTGTTTCGGGGACCTCGCTCCCCACGCTGAAGGCTGGACTCCGATGCGCGCATCCGGGACGCTTTGACCGGCTATTCGCCAAGGTTTCGAAAAGCAAAAGCCCCGGCTCATCATAGAGCCGGGGCCTTTTTCATGTCGAAGATTCGGCAACGAAAAGCGGGGGAGGCGGACGATCAAGCCCGCTCGCCATGTCCGCACGGCAACGGTTCCAGGCCGCCCCGGAACGGGCGCGGTCCGTGACCGGCCTGCGCCGATGCGCTTTCCTTCCTTTTCCGTCCGTGCTTCGGCGACAGCTAATCCTTGTACACGATGGTCCCCACGTGCTCGCCGTCCAGGGCGGCGTGAAGGTGTTCGGGATGCCTGAGCACATCGATGATCTGGAACGACTTGAGGGTCTTGGCGTTCTTGAGGAAGGTCAGGACCGGACGTTCGACGATGAGATCATCGAGATCGAGCTTGAGCAGGTCGTCCACATGAATCCGGTCGTAGAATTTGAGAGCATCCCGATCCTTGGCCTTCTTGGGGTCGCTCTCGTACATGCCCTTTTCGTCCTTGAGATAAATGAGCGACTTGGCCCCGATGTTTTCCGCCAGCAGGAACGCGCCGGAATCGGTGCGATGGGGCGGGATGGAGCCGTGTTCGGCCGGGTGCTCGAAGAAGCCGTAGGGCGGAATGCCCGTGGTGATCGGCAGGTAGCCGAGCTGGCAGTACATATGCAGTTGCTCAAGGTGCGCGCCGTGCCCGATCATGGCCCCGCCGTGCTTGGCGAGCAACACCGAAAGCATCTCCGCGTTCTGGGCCGAGACCTTGTCGCCGAGCTTGGACAGTACGCCGGTGGGCATTCCCAGGTCCACGCCGATGGAGTAGACGTGGCGGGCGCGGGTGCCGCCGCCGCACATGAGCAGAATCTTGTGTTTTTCCTTGGCCTTGACCAGTTCATCCAGGATGGGGAACAGGGCCTTGGCGCCCCGGTCCATGATGGACTGGCCGCCAATCTTGATGACGTTCACGTCCGGCTGCATTCGAAAATACTCGCCGGCCTCGGTGCTTTTGAGCAGTTTGCGGTCCACCAGCGACTCGCCCATGAGCGGAGTGTCGATATGCAGCCTGCCCTTCTCATCCTGTTCCTTTATCAGCTTGCCCATGCGGTTTTCCTCCGAGATCTGTTTATGGATTTCAAGCCATTGTACCTGCCGGGAGAAAAATGGCAAGCCAACTGGAATCAGGCTCGATCGAGCATCATGCCTAGATGTTGATCTTGCCCCGGTCTATGACCCAGGTAAGGCACAACCCCACGCCGAACGCCCAGGCCAGATTGGAGGCCATGGTGATGCCGAGCATGACCATCATGACGAACAGGCCCGAACGGGTCTGGACATCCTGAATGGTCAGGGCCAACTGCGCCCCGGCGAAGAAGAGGAGCATCCCGAGTACGCCCATGGGCAGCAGATGCAGGACGTTGATGGATTGGGAGCCGAGGAGTACGGCCAGGGCCACGAACAACCCGCCGATGATGAGATTGGAACCCGCAGTGCGCGCCCCGAAGGCGTAGTGGGCGGCCAGTCCGCCCGCTCCATGGCAAAGCGGCATCCCGCCCACCAGGGCCGAGACGACGTTGGCCAGCCCCATGGAGATGCACAGGGCCCGATCCGTGACCCGGCGGCTCTCATTGCCGAAGTATTCGAAGCTGAGATCCCGGTTGGCGATGACCGCGTTGCCCATGGTCATGGGAATCTGGGGCGCAACCAGGGCGAGCAGCGCGAAACTGAAGTCCGGCAGAGCCGGGATGCCGAAAGGCAGAATTTCCGGGAAATGCAAACCGAACCGGATATCGGCCAGTTCACGCCATGCGCCGAACACGGCCCCGAAAACGGCTCCGGCCACGACCACCACAAGCCCGGCCGGGAAACGGCTGCTGCGCAACAGCAACAGCGCGGCCAGCCCGAAAATCACGCCCGTCACCACCGACATGGGCACCGGCCCGATGGACTGGACGGCGAGAAAAGGCTCAACCGCGCCGCGCATGACCTGGAGGGGATTCTGCCCCACGATGAGATGGACGCCCTTGGCGAGGAGCAGGATGCCGGTGGCAAGCTGCACGCCCCGGATGACCGGCTTGGGCACGAGGCGGGCCACCTTGTCGACCAGGCCTGTGCCGCCGAGAAAGAGAAGCATGACGGCCAGAAGGATGCCCGAGGCGGTGATGACCTGGGGCGAAAGGGCCATGGCGATACCGTATGCCGAGATGACCTTCATGGGCTGTACGGCTATGGGCACGCGGTAGTAGGACCCGCCCACGAGATACATGAGCCCCACGGCCAGAAACAATCCCGTGGCCGACAGCCCGTTGATCATTATCATACCGAACGCCAGCGGCAGCAGCGTGCCGAGGTCGCCCATTGACCCTGCCCATTCCATCCTGTCGAAGCGAATTTTCATAAGCCAGTCTCCCGGTTTATTTCCTCGGACTTTAGGAGGATTTAACAGACTCGGCACAATGGACGCAACCGCAATCTGTTGACTTCCCGCCTTCTTTCCACGACAATTCGGCCCAATTCCGGCACCTTTCCGGCATACAGGAGCCTTTAATGAAACACGAGTCCATCAGCAAACGGGACATGAAGCGGTATCAGCTTCAGGCCAAATCCATCATTGAGACCCTGCCGTTCATCACTGAATTCTACGGCAAGACCATCGTCATCAAGTACGGCGGCAACGCCATGATCGACGAGCACCTGAAACGAGCCTTCGCCCTCAACATCCTTCTTCTCAAATATATCGGCATCAACCCGGTGGTCGTACACGGCGGCGGACCGCAGATCGGCCGTATGCTCCAGGCCCTGAACATCGAATCGCACTTCCGCCAGGGCTACCGAGTCACGGACCAGGCCACCATGGACGTGGTCGAGATGGTCCTGGTGGGCAAGGTCAACAAGGAAATCGTCAACCTCATCAACCTGAACGGCGGCCAGGCTGTGGGACTGTCCGGCAAGGACGGGCGGCTCATCACCGCCGAGCCCAAGGAGCTTGCGATCGAGAAAAAGGACGCCCCGCCCGAGATCATCGATCTGGGCAAGGTGGGCGAAGTCACTTCGGTGAACACCAAGCTCATCGAATCCCTTCTCGGCGACGGGTTCATCCCGGTCATCGCGCCCGTAGGCGTGGACGACCAGGGTGAGACCTACAACATCAACGCCGACTCCGTGGCCGGAGCCGTGGCCACGGCCCTGCGCGCCAAGCGCCTCTATCTGCTGACCGACGTGCCCGGCCTGCTCGATGCCAACGGCGAGCTGGTTACTTCCCTGACCGCCAAGGAGGCCTTCGAGGCCATCCGCTCCGGCGTGGTCACGGGCGGCATGATTCCCAAGATCAAATGCTGTTTGGAAGCCGTGGCCGGGGTGGAGAAATCGGCCATCATCGACGGCCGGGTGGAAAACTGCATCCTGCTCGAACTGTTCACCAAATCCGGCATCGGCACGGAAATCATCTACTAGATCATGCAACACGGATTCTTCACCATTATCCCGCGCATCGAATTCGAGACGCTGCTGCGAGGCTTCCCCGCGCTCGCGGCCGAGACCGTAGACCTTGCCCACGCGACGGGGCGCGTCCTGGCCGACGATCTGATCGCGCCGCACGACTGGCCCCTGCTCGACCGCTCGTGCATGGACGGCTACGCGGTGAACGCCCGCGATGCGTTCGGGGCCGGAGAGTCCAACCCGGGCTACCTGGAATGCGTGGCCGCCTTGCCTATCGACAAGTTGCCGGACATCGTCCTCAATCCCGGGGAATGCGCGCGCATCGCCACGGGCGGCGTGCTGCCCGAGGGCGCGGACGCCGTGGTCATGGTCGAGCACACCCAGGCCATGCAGGACGGGCACGAGGGCGGAACCATTGAAATCAGGAAGAGCGTCGCTCCATTCGACAACGTCATGCAGCGGGGCGAAGACGCCCGCAAGGATGCCGTCGCCCTGCCCGCGGGAACGCCCCTGCGCCCGCAGGAAGTCGGCCTCGCAGCGGCCCTGGGCTTTGAAAAGCTTTCCCTGCGCAAACGCCCCAGGGTGGGCATCCTGTCAACGGGCGACGAACTGATTCCCGTGAGCCGGACTCCGGAACCGGGCCAGGTGCGCGATGTGAACACCCACACCGTGGCCGCCCTTGTGGAACAGGCGGGCGGCATTCCCGCGCCCTACGGCATCATCAAGGATGACCTGGAAAGCCTGAGCCGCGCCCTGGAAACGGCCCTGGCCGAAAACGACGCGGTTCTTCTGTCCGGGGGAAGCTCCATCGGCGTACGGGATTTGACGGTCCAGGCCATCGAGGCCATGGACGATGCCGAAATACTGGCCCACGGGGTGGCCATAAGCCCCGGCAAGCCGACCATTCTCGGCCACGTGAACGGCAAGCCCGTGCTGGGACTGCCCGGCCAAGTGACATCGGCCCTGGTGGTGGTCCACGTCCTGATCCTGCCGCTCATCCGCCACCTTCAGGGCGATCCGAGCGCCTTTTCCCGTTCCAGGCGTTGCCTGCGCAAGGCGAAACTCGCCCGCAACGTGGCCTCCAAGCCGGGCCGCGAGGACTATGTGCGCATCAGACTGGAAGAACGCGACGGCGAACTTCCCCTGGCACACCCCGTGCTCGGCAAGTCGGGCCTTCTGCGGACCATTGTCCAGGCCCATGGCCTCGCCACGATCCCGGCCGAGTCCGAAGGCCTCTACGCCGATGATTTGATTGATGTATGGATTGTCTAACAACTTGCTGTTGTTGACTTTTGATTAGAAACTGTCTTCCTGTCCGTCCAGTTCGTAAATCTTCCAGCCTTCCGTTCCCTTCATAAGCACGAAGACGGAATCCTCTTCCAGGTTCGTGTCGAGCTTGCCAACCTGAACCCGGTAGGTCCCGAAGACCCGGATTTCGGCCACGTCCCTGTCCATGTAGACCAGTTCGAAACCAAGCCCGGACGGGTCAACCCTGGCCGCCCTGAACATGCTGAACGTCCCGCGCTGCCGTTGGATTTCCTTGAACACCTCGAACTGGAAATCGAACTTGTCGCGTACGTGCGGCGCGAACAAAAACCGGTAGTCGTCGTCCAGAGACGCTTGCTTGACGTAGAAATCCCTGAGCAACGCCTGCATCTCCGAAGGCACCGGATTGGACATGTCCGCCGGAGGGACCTGGGGCACAAACGCTTCCCCCGTCGCGGCATCGCTCTCCGGCGCGGTCATCAGCGTCAGGTACAGCTTGACCTCGGACACGGCCAGCTTCATGCGCGCCAGAGGCACGCCCTGGGGGAACACGGAATCCACCACGATCCGAATGGACTTGAACGGCCTGCCCGGGCAACGGATCACCTGTTCGCCTTTTTCATCGCGCAACCAAAATGGGAACTCCGAGCCGTCGGGGTAGACGATTCTCCCCGAACGGATGCGCCGGAACTTTTCGAACTGCCCCTCGCCCTGATTGCCGTTGTACACGCCCAGACCCGTGACCCGCACCGGCATGTCGAAAGAGAACTCCATCCACTGCCCTTCGCCCGAGGATATGCTTCCTCCGGCCCAAGCCGTGGAAGGGTCGCCGTCCATCAGCCTTTCGGGCAAATACGCAAGCCCGAGGTCCACCTTGAAGCTGGATACGGCCACGTTCACGTTCAGGGCGAACGCGGGGCAGGTCCAAAGAAGCCCCATGAACAAGGCCAGAAGCAAAACGAATGACGGGAGGAATAGTCGGCAGGATCGCGGCATAAGCCCCCATACCATACCCGCCCGCCCGCAGTCCCGCAGAAAAACCACCCTTCGCCGCCCCACGGATGGACAAACCGCAACCGAACACACAGCTCGTGAAACCGCCGCAGGCTGAAAAACAGCCCGCGCCGAAGGCGCATACAGGGGATGCAAGGGTGCGACCCCTTGCCCGCCGGAGGCGAAATCACCCGACTATTACCGCGAAGCGGCTTTCAACACCTGATTTTCGTCTTCAGAAAGTTAAAGGGAGAGTTCCCCAAAAAAGAAGGGGAGTCCCTTGGACTCCCCTTCTTCATTTTTATGCAGTTGGGCTTAGTAGCGGTAATGATCGGGCTTGTAGGGGCCCTCGACATCCACGCCGATGTAATCCGCCTGCGCCTTGGTGAGCTTTTCGAGCTTGACGCCGAGGCGGGCCAGATGGAGACGGGCCACTTCCTCGTCGAGCTTCTTGGGCAGGATCATGACCTTGGGCTCGTAGTCGTTCTTGGCCAGATCGATCTGGGCCAGGGCCTGGTTGGTGAAGGAGTTGGACATGACGAAGCTCGGATGGCCGGTGGCGCAGCCGAGGTTGACCAGTCGGCCTTCGGCCAGGATGATGATGGAACGGCCGGACTCCATGGTCCACTTGTCCACCTGCGGCTTGACGGTCTTCTTGGTGCAGGCCGGATTCTTCTCCAGGTAGATCATCTCGATCTCGGAGTCGAAGTGTCCGATGTTGCAAAGAATGGCCTCGTCCTTCATCCGTTCCATGTGCTCGCCGGTGACGACGTGATAGTTGCCGGTGCAGGTGACGAAGATGTCGCCGCGGGAAGCGGCGTCGTCCATGGTGGTCACTTCGTAACCCTCCATGGCGGCCTGGAGCGCGCAGATGGGGTCGATCTCGGTAATGAGAACGCGGGCGCCGAAGCCGCGCATGGACTGGGCGCAGCCCTTGCCCACGTCGCCGTAACCGACCACGACCACGACCTTGCCCGCGACCATGACGTCGGTGGCGCGCTTGATGCCGTCAGCCAGGGACTCGCGGCAGCCGTAGAGGTTGTCGAACTTGGACTTGGTCACGGAGTCGTTGACGTTGATGGCCGGGAACAGCAGCTCGCCGGCGCGCTGCATCTCATAGAGACGATGCACGCCGGTGGTGGTCTCCTCGGAAACGCCGCGCACCTTCTTGGCGATCTCGGTCCACTTGGTGGGGTTGGCTTTGACCGAAGCGGCCAGGCGGTCCATGATGATCTGGAACTCGTGGACGTCGTATTCCTTGTCCGCCAGGGACGGATCGGCCTCGACCTTGACGCCCTGGTGGATGAACAGGGTGGCGTCGCCGCCGTCGTCCACGATGAGGTCCGGGCCGGAGCCGTCGGGCCAGGTCAGGGCCTGCTCGGTGCACCACCAGTATTCTTCAAGGGTTTCACCCTTCCAGGCGAAGACCTTGGCCATGCCGGAATCCGCGATGGCCGCGGCGGCGTGATCCTGGGTGGAAAAGATGTTGCAGGACGCCCAGCGGATATCCGCGCCCAGCTCATACAGGCACTTGATGAGCATGGCGGTCTGGATGGTCATGTGCAGGGATCCCGTGACTTTCATTCCCTTGAGCGGCTTTTCCTTGCCGTACTTCTCGATGATGGCCATGAGGCCCGGCATCTCGCGCTCGGAGAGCTGCATTTCCATGCGGCCCCATTCGGCCAGCGACATGTCGGCCACTTTGATCTCGCATTCGGGATCGACGGGCATGACGTTCTTGGACATAAATACCTCCAACTAACAGATTGGATTGTTATCGTTTTTCAGCCTCGTAAAGGACTACGACGAGGCCCATGTTGACCTCAAATTCAGTAACGGAGCGGACGTCGAAGCGGGCTTCCTCAAGCCAGCTGCACATGCTTTCACGGGGAATGCCGAGCCTGCGGTCGCCGTACTCGGTGCGCATGAGCTCGTTTTCGTGCTGGTCGAATTCGGCGATAATCAGCCTGCCGCCGACCTTGAGCACCCTCCCCGCCTCGCGGATGGCGTCCAGCGGCATGGCCAGATGGTGCAGCACCAGGGACATGACCGTACAGTCCGCCTCCCAGTCGCGAAGGGGCAGGTGCGTCATCTCGCCGATGCGCAGGCTCATGCTGCCGTTGCCCGAGAAGCGCTCCTCGGCCAGCTCCAGCATCTTGGGCGAGTTGTCCACGCCGATGACGGAACGCGACGAGCGGGACAGAATTTCAAGCATGTCGCCGGTGCCGCAGCCGATGTCCGCGGCGCAGTCGCATTCGGGCAGCCGGGCCTGAATCTCGCGGCCCAGGTCCAGATCGCCCAGGACCTCGGCGGTCATGCGGTCCCATTCGGGCGCGATGTCGTCGAAGAACTGCCGGGTGGCCGCCGTGCGCTCGAGGATTACCTTTTCAGCGCGGTTGCGGTCCCGCTCAAGCTCCGGCTCGCCGGACATGAGCTCGCGCACGCCGTTCAGAAACGCCCGGCCCTGGCCGTCCTCGTTCGCCCGGTAAAAGGCCCAAAGCCCTTCCCGGCGCACGTCCACCAGCCCCGACTCGGACAATATCTTGAGATGCCGCGAAATCCGCGACTGCCCCATCTCCATGACCTGGACGATCTCACCTACGTTGAGCTCGCACTCCATCAGGACATTGACCAGCCGCGCACGGGTTTCATCCGACAACGCTTTGCAATACTTTATTATTTCCATTGCCTTTCGCCTATATCAGGATATCTTGATATACTGAACAATCGTTACCTAGCTTATGCGCCCCGTCCCCGTCAAGCCCGGACTAGCGCGCGTTTCACGTATTCGGGCGGCAAGCGGGACGCGCATCGCGCATCAGGGGAAATAGGGCCATGCGGGAATCCCCGTGAACCGGCTGTTTCCACATGACTTTTATCCAGGCGGCGTGTCTTGCATCCGCCGAGGCCCCAAGATTTGACGGAAGGCCGACTGATCTTCTTTTGCGAAATGCGGGCGATTTGGATTATACTTGCGGAGGCCGGACGATTTTTGCGATAGTATGCTAGGCGCATTCGCCAAGCCGATTGACGGAACTGCACGAACCCCACCGGCTGACAAGGAGCATGACATGTTCAATAAGATACTGTTGGCGGCGACTCCCCAGATCGACACCCGGACCGCGCCCAAGGCGGCCTTCGACCTGGCCCGGTCGCGAAATGCGGAAGTGATCCTGTTCCATACGCTGCCCCTGGACCGCGACAACTGGTGCTCCTTCGACGACCCGGCGATCCGCGAAGAGCTGCTGGCATCAACCAAGGCCAAGATCGCGGCGTATTACGAAAAGGATCTCGAAGGCGTCCGGCATTCCATACGGGTGGCGACGGGCGTCGCACACGAGCAAATGCTGCGGATTATCCATGACGAAAGAGTCGACCTCATCGTCATGGGTCATCACACCAACCCGGCGCCCCGTGGCGACCGCATGTGGGGACTGGTGGACACGACCATCCGCAAGGTCTGCGCAAACGTGTTCTGCCCGGTCATGGTGGTGACCAATCCCATGCCCGACGGAGCCGACATCAAGCGCATCATCATGGCCACGGACTTCTCCACCCCCTCGGACTCCGCCCTGTGCTACGCCGTCCACATGGCGGCCTCCTTCAATGCGCACCTGGACATCTTCCATGTGCTCGACGTTGGACAGACCAAGCCCAACCCGGAATACTATATGCAGTCCATGGACGTCTTCATCGACAAGGCCCTGAACCGTATGCGTTCCCGCTACGCCAAGGCCTTGGACGGTATCAGTCACGAATTCCACTGCTGGGAGGGACTGCCGTACGTGGAAATTCTCAAGCACGCCCGCCAACAGAATGCGGACATGGTCGTTATGGCCCAATACTCGTCGAGCGAGGACCACGCAAAGCCCTCGGTGGGGTCCACCACCATCCAAGTGGCGCTTTCCCCGGGCTGCCCGGCCGTTCTCGTCAACTACCGCGTGCGCACATGCATTTAGGAGAACATATGGTTCGAACGGCCGCCGCCCTGAGCGCCCTCGCCTGCCTGTTGCTGGTCTCCGCCTGCGGCGTTCCCAAGCAAAGAATCGCCGTATCCACCGATCCGCTGGGCGCAACCGTGTACGCGGACGGCGGGAAGGCGTGCGCATCGACACCCTGCTCGGTCAGCCTGGACAAGCAGTCCGACCACCTCCTGACCATCGTCAAGGACGGGTACGAGCAGGAAGAGATCGTGATCCGCCGCCGTTTCAAACCGGACCGGGCCATTCGGGACGGGGTCATCTCCGGAATCATCAAGGGCGCGGACCCTCAGGACGTCGCCTCGGAAACGGCCCGGGAGGTGGACGAGCAGGAACGCAGCGGCGAGGCCTACGAACTCGACCCGCCCATCGTGACCATCAAACTGACGCCTGCGGGCGCGGGAATCTGATCCATGGTATATCGGCGTACTACCGACCGGCCCAAACGGCTGAACAAGGCCAAGAGCGTGAGCGACGCCCTGCCCCGCTTCCTGAACGGACTGGACAGGAGCGGCGGGCGCGACCTGGTCCGCCTGTGGCGGTCCTGGGACGAACTCCTCGGCGACGTGGCCCAGATGGCCCGGCCGCTGGGGCATCGGGGCGGACGGCTTGTCCTGGCGGCCGACGATCCCATCGTCATGCAGGAGGCCCACTACCTCGGCCCGATGATCCTTGAACGGGTAAATGGATTTTTAGGCAAAGAAGTCTTTGACAAAGTGGTGTTCGAGTTGCTAAACGGCAGAGTTCCTTTGGACGGAGAAGTCCGGCCGGAGGCCCCTGAGCCTCCGAGGAAACTTAAAAAACCTGAGACGTTAGGCAGCCTGAATGATAAGCTGGACCCGGATTCGCCGGTTGGCAAATGTTACCGGGCCTATCAGCGATTGTTTGACGACTCGTAACCCACATCCGCTTCAGGATCCTTTTTAAGGAGTACACCGTGAGTGAAGAAGTAAAAGAAATTTCCTTTGACGAGCTTGGCCTGACCAAGCCCCTTGAGAAGATGACCTCCAAGGAGCTGCGTGCCCTGTGCATGGAGAAGCTCCCCATGATCACCGGCGCTTCCGGCAAGGAAAAGGACGAGTTGGTCCAGGAGATCAAGGAAGTCTTCGGCATCGTCGACGAGGAGCAGGTCTCCCCGTACAAGCGCCAGATCCACGAGATCAAGAAGCAGATCCGCGCCATGCGCGTGCTGCGTGGCGAACTCGAAGACCGCGCCCAGCGTGACCGTCTGCGCCGCAAAATCAACAAACTGAAGAAGCGCACCCGCCGTCTCGCCCGGGCTGTGTAAATTTCTTTAAAAAAGAAGTTGACATAAAGAGGCATTGCCCTTAAATCATCTTCTCGCTGCTGGGCTGTCGTTCAATTGGCAGGACGACGGGTTCTGGCTCCGTTAATCAAGGTTCGAGTCCTTGCAGCCCAGCCAACCATATGTCCCCATCGTCTAGCCTGGTCCAGGACGACGGCCTTTCACGCCGTTAACAGGGGTTCAAATCCCCTTGGGGACGCCAAGAGACAGTTAAACGGGTTGCGGTACACCGCAGCCCGTTTTTCATTGCCCGACGGAGGGTATGAGGAAGGCCCGGAGGCAATAGCCGCCGGGCCTTCCTCATGCCCCACCGGGTTCACCCCACCATCTTCCTCTTATGAAGGCCGACATGGCCCGACGAGATGGCCACACCTTCCAGCTAAACCGTGTCTGAAGGTTCGTTGCCGGACCACCCCAACGCCCATACGACGAAAAGCGGCCCAACCGCGCTTATCCGTTATCGCGCCCTGAGGAACATCAACCCAACGAGCACGGCCAGGAGCGCGGTCCAGATGAGGGCCGCGCGCAGGGTGGCCTTTTGGGCGCGTTCCTTCTCGTACCAGGACAGGGGGCGGATGCCTTGGGCCAGGAAGGTGCCGACTCCGGCCAGGTTGAGACAAATGACGTTGACCGCGAAGAGCAGCCCTGCTCCGCCCGCTTGGGGCAACAAACCAGCCCCCAGGAACAGGCCGCAGGCGATGAGCGGAGGAAGCAGAGACAAGGCGACCATGACCCCGACGAGCGAAGTGGGCACACCCAGAGTGACGGAAATGATGCCCGCCGCGCCGGAAACCATCGCCAGAATGATATCCGAATAAGAGGTCTCGCTGCGGGCGGCCAGCTCGGGAGTCAGCTCGGGAACGCCCAGGAGCAGCCCTGCGGACGCCGACAGGGCGAGGCAGAGAACCACACCGACGGCCAGCGTCTTGAGGGACTCCCGGCTGAGCCGGGCGTCGCCGAGGGTGGTGGCCAGGGCCAGCCCCACATTGGGACCGAGCAACGGGGCGAGAACCATGGCCCCTATGATGATGGCCACATTGTCCCGCAACAGGCCGATGACGCCCACCAGAGTGGAAAGCAGCACGAGCAGGACATAATATCTTGAAAGAAGGGTCGTATCCAGAACGTCGGCATACAACTCCTCGCGGCTGATGCGACCGTTGCGGGGGTTACCGTTGTCGCCGAATGGGTCCTTCTCCCGCCCCTCTTCCAGGGCCAGCTTGTCGAGCCTGGGCAACGTCGCTTCGGCCGGATACACCACGATGCGATACTTGGCGGTCCAGGCGAAGAGCCGTTCCAGCCTGTCCAGGACGTCCTCGGTCTCCTCCATATCGAGGACCACGCGGAAGGACAGGGACTCCCCGTCGTCCAGGGGCGAGGCCCAGAATACGTACCCCTCGTCCGGCTGCCGCTCCTCCAGGGACTTCTTGACCTCGTCCTTGTCCGAACGGGGCGTGACGACTTCGATCACCCGCAACGCCATGGCGGCCCACCTTGCATGATTTTCATTGGATATGCGTACCACAGCGGCCGCCCGGAGTACATGCGCAAAGGGCCGACCGCGATACGTATGCACAATCATGCAGGGGGAAAGCGTACAACAAAAGGAAAAGGGAAGGAAAAGCCGTTTTGAAAGACTTTTCCTTCCCCCTTTCTTATGGGCACTATCCCTTCAACTCCCTGGAGACGAAAATCAGGCGTTGAAAGCCGCTTTGCGGCAATAGTCGGATGATTTCGCCTCCGGCGCGGTTTTTTCGCTCCGCAGCATTCTGCTGTGAAAGCAGAGAGTTAAACATATAGCCCCCTTCCTTTTGGGCGGGGAGCGCCCCCCGGAGCGCTAGGCGGAACCGAGTTCGCCGATGAGCCCGTCGAGCTCCTGGGCGATGGCGTTCAATTCATGGCAGGCCTGCGCCGACTGCGTCATGGCCCGGCTGGTGTTCTCGGAAATGCGATGCATCTCCTCTGTGGCCCTGGTTATCTGTTCCGATGTGGCCGACTGCTCTTCCGCAGCCGTGGCGATACCCTGCACCTGGCGGGCGGAACCGCGCGAGAATTCGACGATCTCGGCCAGGGACTGACCGGCCTCCTCGGCCAGGGATGTGCAGGTATCGAGCACTTGCGCCACTTTGTCGGTTTCGGCGACGTTTCGCTGGGACATGGTCTGGATCGCTCCGATGGCGCTGCCCACCTCGGTGGTGGCCACCATCGTCTTCTCGGCCAGCTTCCTGACCTCGTCGGCAACCACGGCGAATCCGCGCCCGGCATCGCCCGCCCTGGCCGCCTCGATGGCCGCATTGAGCGCCAGGAGGTTCGTCTGGTCGGCGATGTCGTTGATGACGGTCATGACCCGGCCGATATCGTCCACCTGGCCGCCGAGCTCGCCCATGTTGGCCTTGAGCCTGGAAGCCAGCTCGCTGACCTCGTTGACCGAGGCGACCACCTTGGTCACGACGTCGTGCCCGGCCATGGCCTGGCCCTCGGCCTGCTCCGCGTTCAAGGCGGCCTCGTTGGCGTTGCGCGCCACCTCCAGAACCGTGGCGTTCATTTCCTCCATGGCCGTCGCGGTTTCGGTGGCGCGGGCGCTCTGTTCCTCGGCGCCGTCGCGGGATTCCTCCACGCTCACGGAAAGCTGTTCCGAAGCGGATGTCATGCGCTCGGACAGCAAGCCGGCCTGATCGGCCACGCGCTGCATCTTGCGCTGGGAATCGAGAATGTCCGTCTGGTCAACGATGACCTCAAGCGCGCCCACAACCCTGTTGTTCCCGTCGCGAAGAGGGCTGGCGTATCCCTTGATATCCACCTCCCCCGACGTCAGTTTGCCCCGGGTGGAGCCCACGACCCGCTCCATGACCTGCATGGCCCGGGTGCAGACGCAGTCCTTTGTCCGGCAAATGTCGGTATTGAACACCTCGCTGCACGGCTTGCCCAACAGCTCGCTCATCTCCCGCCCCGCGATCTCGCTGGCGTTGCGGTTGACGAAAAGCAGATTATGGTCGCGGTCAACAGTGAAAATCGGGAACGGGAAAGAGTCAAAGGTCGCCGTATAAGTGTCGGCCACGCGGTTCATGCTCTGAATAAGCTGAGCATAGGCTCCCTCGTAACGGCTGGCGTCACCCCGGGACCGAACAACGCCGTGCGCCACCTCGCGGGCGGCGGCCTCGCAGTCGTCGATAAGCTCGGTGAGGGTCACCGGAATTCGGCTGACGGAGCGATGAATGGAACCGATCTCGTCGCGGCTTGTCACGGCTTCGCCTTGACTCAGATCTCCCCTGGCCACCCGCTCGGACAGGGCCCGGATTTTTTCCAAAGGCCGGAAAACGGCGTAGCGCATGACTCCGAGCAGAGAAAGCAAGGGCAGGAGCACGGCCAGGCCGAAAAGAACCAGGACCAGGACCACTGCACTGTCCAGAATGGCGTTCTGCACGGAAATATCGCGGGCCAGGGTAATCACTCCGATAGGCTGCCCTTGATAATCCTCCACCGGCAGGTAAACCACGGCATAGTTCCCCACGAGGGTGACGAACCGCCCGCCCGCGGCCTTATGCAACAGGTCCGCCGTGACTCCGGCGTCCAGATCGGCGTTTTCCTTGCCCGCCACGCGGACAAAGGATTTGCCGACCAGGGGATATTTTTTCGGATCCTGAAGGTTGGTGGTGGTCGAAAGCAGGGAGGCGTCCATATATAATGTATAGAAGCTGCCCGCCTCGCCCTCGAAAAGCTTGAAGACATCCTCGTAGCTCTTGAGGACCTCGACGGAACCAAGCTGCCTGCCCGATTCGTCCTTGACCGCCACCAATCCGCGGATGGCGAAACCGCTGCGGCCGGGCTCTATGCCCCGCCGGGGCCTGCCGTCCCGGTTCACGTCCAGAACCGTCTTGCGGAAGCTGGAGATATCATCCGAAACGTCCACCCACTTGCCGTTGCGCTTGGCCTGCTTGTCACGCCACATGCGCGCCAGGCTGCGCCCATTGGGCAAATGGAAGTGGAGCCTCAACTTTTCGCCAAGCGCGGCCTCATACCCGTCGAGCACAGGCCCGAGTTCGGCTCGCAGGGCCTCGCGGGCGCTCTGCACGACCGGGTCGCTTTCATCGTCGACATTCCCCTGATGCGCCAAGGAAAAAGCCCGGATCACGGCAGGCATCCTGCCGAACAGGGCGGCTTCTTCCTGAGCCCGAAGCGCCGCATCCTCAGTGTTTAACGTCAGGGTCTTGGCCGCATTACCCACAAGCATCTCGGCGAAGGATGTCCGCAACTCACCGAACCGCCCAGTCAGCAGATAAACCCCTATGCAGCCTATCAGCAGCACCAGAGCTGCCGAAGGCAACAAAATCTTGTACTTGATACTCATCTTTCCCTTACTCCCCACGATGAATCATCTCTCGAATTGCATACAGTCGCCCCCTGTGTCAGGGGCATGTTTCAGGACAATTGATACACCTCTTCTCTCTAGCGTAACATACCCTCCTAACGTTACAACTAGTTGAGTCACATAAGTTTAATATTGTCCAAAATTTCACAATGTTTTAACCCTTCCTTGCGGTTCGCCCAAAAATCGACATTTTCATTTGTGAAAACCGTATATAGCGCCCCTTGCCGCCGACCACGGAGCTTCCGCAACCGGTCATCCCATGCGAAAAAGACTTGCCCTGAGCCTCGCTTTATGTAAAAAGCTCCATTCCGCGAGTGGTTCAAATCGATCTCAGGGGAGCATCCCCGGCCGAAACGACCGCCGCAAATGCGTCCCCATCGTCTAGCCTGGTCCAGGACGACGGCCTTTCACGCCGTTAACAGGGGTTCAAATCCCCTTGGGGACGCCAAGGAATTACCGGGAGGAGGTTGTCTGACAACCGCCTCCCTTTTTTCATGCCCAGCGCCGACCAACCTCGCCGGGTGCCTGTGTTCGCCCAGGTCCAAACAGCCCTTCCGACAACCCGCAAATGACCACGCGCCCCGACGACTGCCGCCCCTGCACCGAACTGCCGGGGAAGGTCTATTCGAAGCGCAAATCATGTAACCGTTTCCGCGCAACGCACGATACTCTTGTTGTGGGCAGCCTGATGCCGTCCTCGGGCCATAGGACGGCACGACGTCAATGCGGCGCTTTCCCCAATCGTCCCAATGGCCGGTATTTCGATCGCCCAAACGCAGGGCACCGTCTCCCGCCTCTGCACGGGCGGATCGATCTCCCGGGGGCCGCGCCTTGCGCGGCCCCGCAACGGGAAAGACAATGCGCTCCCGCTTGTGGCGGCGCATTGGATCAGGCATGTTACGGACATTGACGACACGCAAACGATGAAAGGGTCGAATGCCCGAACACATGGACGACACAGAAGTCATCGAGCGGATTCTCGATGGCGACCGGGACGCCTTCGCGCTCCTGCTCAAGCGGCACGAGAGCCTTGTCTCCCGGCTGGTGGCCGCGCATGTGCCCGCCGAGCAGGCGGCCGAAGTTGCCCATGAGGCGTTTATCCGGGCCTTCAAGGGGCTGCACAGGTACCGCCCCGTAAAGCCGTTCCGCAACTGGCTGACCATTGTGACCCTGCGCTGCTGCAAGGATTTCTGGCGCAGAACGTACCGAAACAAGGAAGCTCCGGTATGCGAATTGAGTGAGGACGGGCAACGCTGGCTGGACACCGCCCTTGCCGCGAAATCCAGTGAGGAGTTCGAATCCCTGGCTCGGAGGCGAGAACTCGGAGAAATCCTGGAAGCGGTCCTGGCCATGCTTTCGCCCCTGGACAGAATGGTCCTGACCTTAAGCTATTTGGAGGAACGGCCGACCAGGGAAACGGCCGAGATGCTCGGCATCAGCGTGCCCAACGTCAAGGTGCGCGCCTTCCGGGCCAAACGTAAACTCAAGGGCTTTCTCAAACGCTACGGCATCCAAGGAGAGGAGCATGAAGCGTAAATCCATCGACGATACATTTCGCACGCTGCTAGGCAAGATCCATGCGGCCCGCCCGGACTGGCGGCCCGACCGTAACTGGCGCGACGCCGTCCTCCGCGAGGCGATCCTGTTGCGCCTCCCCTTAGCGGGGGAGCTGGACAGGCTGGCCCCCCGATTCACCCTGGCGGCCGCAGCCGTATCCGGCGTGAGCCTGCTTACCGCCGTCTGGTCCCTCAGGGATCTGTCCGCCCAAATACTCTCGGTCATGACCAGCCAGGCCCTGCACTTCGGGGCGTCCGGCCTGGGCCTTTAAGGAGCCGCCATGCGAAAATGGAAGATCTGGACCGCCTTTCTCGCGGTGTTTCTGGCCGGAGCCCTGACCGGCGTGGCCGGAACCGGCCTGTTCCTGAAGCTCCATTTCGCTCCGCCCCGCGATCGCGAGGACTTTCGGGCGAGAATGACGGCCCGGGTGTCGGAGACCCTCAGAAGCGAACTGAATCTGGCGGATGAAACCGCCGACGCGGTACGTGGCGAAGTGGAGGTCACCCTCGACCGCCTTGAAACCGTTCACGCCGAGTTGCGCCCCAAGGCGCAAGCCATCATCGACGACGGCATAGCCCGGGTGAAGAGCCACCTGAACGACTCGCAACGGAGCGAACTCGATACGCTCATCCGGCAAAACCGTCGGAAACCGTTCAGCTTTTTCCGCCTGCCGCCCCCGCCGCCCCCGAGCTTTCCCTAGCCCGGTGCAAAACCACGCTCAAACACAACCCCCTTGTCCCGCCTGGACAAACTTGATAGGGGTCTGTTTCCAGAGAGGAAGCGTTTCGGCACCGGTGTGTCGCTTGGTCTTCAAAACCAATGTGTGGCAGTGATGTCACGGGCAGGTTCGACTCCTGTACGCTTCCGCCAATCGCTAACAAAAATGCCGATCAGCAATGATCGGCATTTCTTATTTCAGGCAGCGTGCCGGTGATCCCCCCGAAACAACTTGTTCTGAAAAGTAGGATTTCCCACTAGCCAGATCAGGGGGATTCTACAGGTGAGAGTCAAGGCACCGCGACGCGCAGATCCTCAATCGTTTGAAGCAGGCGAGTTCGGAATTGCCGTCGCCCGACTTTGCCGAGAGCTCGGCATGAGTAGCGCTACGTCTTACAAGTGGCGACCCCAATACGGTGGCACGCCTCGCTGACGGCTCGCATGAAAGGGCTTGATCGTAATAGGCTGCTCAAACGGATGTATGCCGAAGAAAAAATGAAGGCCGGAATCGCCGCTGAGGCTCTTGCCGAAAATTGATAAGGCCGTCCCGTCCGCGATCGCCAAAAGAGCCGTACAGGAGAAAACAGTCAATATCCAAATGGGTTGCGCGACATTCGACATCAGTCGGACATGCTATCGCCACGAGCCGAAGCTCCCGGCTGAAAACGGACTTGTTGCCGATTGGCTGATACGTTTGACGCATAACCAGCGCAATTAGGGAGTTGGATTATGCTTTTTGTATTTGCGCAACGTCAAAGGCTTTGGCTGGAACCACAAGAGGGTGTGACGGATTTAGTGCGGGTTGGGATTCAACATGTGAATCTCCCGCATCATTCCCGCTCTTCCGGAACCGGGTCAAGGCTATCCGGAAAGCCGCGCAAGAAAAAAGGGGCCGGTCCGGGGACCGGCCCCCTGCAATGGGTTTTCAATATGGAGGAAGATTAATGCGCCGGACCCACGACGGGGTTGCTGCGCAATTCCTCCAGCTTCTCGTTCATCTCGCTGCCGAGGTAGTACCATTCATGCACGGGCAGTTTCTCGCCCCTCTCCAGCGCCTTGATGCCGTCGAGCACCTTGTCCGGAGTGGCGGGCAGCTCGAAAATGCGCACGCCCGTGGCGTTGTAGATGGCGTTGACGATGGAGACATGCGGCGAAGTCAGGGAGAGTTCGGCGCAACCGGCGGAACCGAAAGGCCCCGAAGGACGCGGCGTTTCCAGATACTCCACCTCGATGTCGTCCGGGACGTCCTTGATGTAGGGGAAGCCCTGGGCCTTGAGGGTCACGTCCCGGGACGGATCGACGAAGTCTTCGGACAGGGCCAGCCCCACACCCTGGGCGAGGCCGCCGTAAACCTGTCCGTCCACGGCCAGCTTGTTGCCGATGACGCCGAAGTCGGCGGTCAGGGTCATCTTGAGCACCTTGGTCTTGCCCGTGGCTGCGTCCACCTCGACCTCGGACATGAACACCCCGTAGGTATGGGTCGGGTTGGGGTCGCCCTGCATGGTGTTGTAGTCGCACGCTTCGGAATAGCCCACTGTGGAGGCATTGCCCCGGTATTTCACCGGGATGTTCTCGTCCACCATCTCCTGGTAGGTACGGTAGGTGCCGTCGGGCTTGCGCATGGCGTCCATGAGTTTGTTCGCGCCGTCGATGGTCGCCTTGCCCGCCATATAGTGCGACCGGCTGCCCGCCGCCGCCCCGGTGAAGGGGGTGATCGCCGTGTCGTTCATGACGAGGCGGATATTTTCCGGCTTGAGACCCAGCGGCTCGAACGCCTTGTGCGCCAGGGCCATGGCGCCCGCGTCGGCTCCCTGTCCCATGTCGTGCCAGCCGCTATAGTGGGTGATGGACCCGTCGGAGTTCAGCTCCACGTCGATCTCCGCCGTATCGTGGGCCGCGAAGGAGCAGTCGTACATGCCGAGCGAAATGCCCACGCCGCGACGCTTCTCCGGGGTGTCCTCCTTCCTGGCCCGTTCCAGCGCGGCCTTGTACTTGGGCCGCATCATGTCGATGAGCGTGGGGAAGGGGTGCACGTCCATCTCGCAGCCGGAAGTCATGGTCGTCCCGGGCCGGTAGGTGTTTATGTAACGGAACTCAAGGGGGTCCATGCCGATCTTCTCGGCCAACATGTCGGCCAGAGATTCGCTGGCCATGTACGATTGGGGCGAACCGAAGGCGCGGAAGGCCGTACCCCAGGCGTGGTTGGACGCGCAGATGCGGCCCACTCCGCGAATATTCGGAATATACAGCCCCGCGCCGCACCAGCGGAAGCCCTTTTCTATGAGCGGGTCCGAGGTGCCGTCGTGATACGCTCCGTGGTCGAACAGGAAGTCGTATTCCATGGCCTGGAGATATCCCTTCTCGTCGGCGGCCAACCGGCAGTTGAAGAAGCCGGTGGAACGCTTGCCGCTGAAAAAGGACTGCTGGGCGTAGTCCATGTGCAGGCACACGGGCTTGCCGGTGGCCTTGACCGCGGCCAGAAGCAGGGCCTCGGTGATGGGACTCATCTTGGAGCCGAAGCTGCCGCCCGCCGGGTTGAGAATCATCCTGATCCGGTCCGGCTCGATGCCCACGGCGTCGGCGACCATCAGCGGCACGGCCTGAAGGAACTGATGCTTGCACTGGACCACGAAGCCGCCGTCCGCGTCGGGATAGGCCAGCCCGACGTCGGGTTCGAGCACGAGGTGGGGCTGGCGCTGCACGTAGAAGCCGCCCTCGACCACATGGGCCGCCTTTTCCATGATCCCGCCGGTCTCCCCGCCCTTGATGCAGGGCATCTCGCAATACAGGTTCGGGGTGCCGGGATGGATTTCCACGGCGTCCTCGGCCACGGCTTCCAGCCCGTTCATGTAGGCGTACAGCGGTTCGTACTCCGCCTTGACCGCGTCGGCGGCGGCGCGGGCGTGAGCCTCGGTGTCCGCCGCGACGATAGCCAACACGTCGCCGTACTGGCATATCTTGGTGTCGGCCAGCAGAGCGCGCTCCAGCCCGTCGCTCTTGTTGGTCGGGGAAAAGGTCAGCCCGTTGACCCGATTGGTCCCTTCGATATCCCTGGCCGTGAGCACGCGGTACACGCCCGGCATCTTCTCGGCCTCGGAGGTGTCCACGGAGAGCAGGTTGGCGTGGGATATCCGGGCGTGGGCCAGCCCCAGGTGCAGCACGCCGTCGGGCAGCTTCATGTTGATGTCCGCGCCGTAGTCGCACAGGCCGGTAACCTTGGCCAGAGCCGTGGGCTTGGGGCTTTTCGTGTTGTAGAGGGTCTGGCCTTCGGGAAGCTTGAAGGCGAGATCGTCCATGGAAATTTCACCGCGCAACACCCTGGCCGCGTCCATAACCGAATCCACCTGGGGCTTGTACCCCGTGCAACGGCAGGCGTTGCGGTGCTTCTGGAACCAGTCGCGTACCTCCTCCCGGGTGGGATCGGGATTGGTGTCCAGCAATCCCTTGGCGGAAACGATGAATCCGGGGGTGCAGATGCCGCACTGCGCGCCGCCATGCACCATCCAGGAAAGTTGCAGCGGATGCAGATGGCCGGGCGTCCCCACGCCCTCGATGGTCGTGACGAGACTGTTCTCCGGCACCTTGTCCATCTTCTTGACGCAGGAGCGGATCACCTTGCCGTTCAGAATCACGGAACAGATGCCGCACTGTCCGGCCTCGCAACCGACCTTGGTACCCGTCAACCCCAGCTTGCGCAGGGTATTGGCCAGGGTGTCCTCCGGGTCGAAGGTGATCATGCGATCAACGTTGTTGATGTTAAGCACCATTTTTTTCAACATCAGCCAATTCCTCCATAATGTTTGAATGCAACCGGCAGAGTGTCCGCAACACCACTTTCCGCCGGGGCTTGACCGGTCATGATCTCGGAACCATTAGAATACTGTAGGCAACAAAAGGGACTTTCCGGAAATATCATTTGGCGGCCCCGCATATATCGAACCGATATACGTTGCCCTGCCCTCCCGGCCTATTTGCCGAAGGGGCAGACGGGGTAGCGGCAGACATCGCAGGCCGCGCAGAAGCCGCCGTGTCCCAAGGCCACTATATCCTCCCTGGCGACGGTCTCCCCGGCCAGCAGACGGGGGACCACCAGATCGAAGATCGAGGCGCGGTAGTACATGACGCAGCCCGGCAACCCGAGAATGGGAACGCCGTCCAGGTAGGCGAGAAGAAACATCACGCCCGGAAAGGTGGGGGAGCCGTAGGTGACTATCTCCGCCCCGGTCGCCCGGATGGCCGTCGGAGTCTGGTCGTCGGGGTCCACGGACATGCCGCCGGTGACCACGATCATCTCCGCCCCTTCGGCGGCATAGGCCAGGATCGCGTCGCGGGTCATGGCCGGGTCGTCCGAGGTCAGCCGCTGCCCCATGACCGAAGAGCCGAGCCGGGTAAACTTCTTGCGGATGACGGGGCCGAAACGGTCCTTGATCCTGCCGCTGAAGACCTCGTTTCCGGTGGTCACCACTCCGACCTTGAGGGACCGGAACGGACGGACCGACACCACGTGGCCGTACTCGGCGCAAATGGCCTCCACCCGGAGTATCTTTTCTTCCCGAACCACCAGCGGCACCACGCGGGTCCCGGCCACGGCGCGCGGTTCGGTCACCTGCTGACCGTCGTGCATGGTGGCCAGGACGACCTCCTCAATGGAGTTGATCCGATTCAACGCCTCCACGTTGACGCTGAGCAGCCCCGGCGCCGCCTCGAAGTTGACGCGCCCCTCGCTGACTCCGGACAGGGTGATGCCCGGCCCGGCGGCGGCTTCGGCGATGCGCCGGGCGGCCTCGTCCTCGTGGACCTGCCCTTCCTTCAAATCGAGGACGTAGACATGCTCCTTGCCGATCTCCAGCATACCGGGGATATCCGCTTCGGTGATCACATGCCCCTTGCGAAAGGCCGGGCCTTTGGTTTCACCGGGCACGATGCGGGTCATGTCATGGCACAGGACCATGCCCACGGCGTCTTGAACAGGTACGGTCTTCATATACTCCCTCTCCGGGTGTTTCATTCTTCATTCCGGGAACAGCCCGGTTCTCCCGCCCTGCGGCGGCCGGGTTCATTCCACCGCTTCCGAAACTACGAAGAAAATATCCCTTGGGTAAAATACCATTTGTCGTATAGGTTATATCAAAATGATATAGTACGGTTTCTTTTCGTTCGGATTCGATTGCGCGCCAGAACCTACACCACCGGAAGAACGACGATGAACTTCACCAAGCTGCTGTACTTCAAGACGATCGTTGAACAGGGACAGATCAGCCGCGCGGCCCGCGTCCTGCACATGTCCCAACCGCCGCTCAGCCAGCGCCTCAAGGAGCTGGAAGAGGAACTGGACGTCACACTCATCGAACGCTCGGGCACCAACTGGGCCGTCACCAGCGAGGGCAAGGCCCTGTATCAGCGCGCCCTGGACATCCTGGACCTGGTCAACGGCATCCCCGACGAAATCCAGGCATCGCGGCTGGGCGTGGAGGGGCTGGTCACCATCGGCTGCACCACCCTGTCCATCACCCTGCTCACCGAATTCATCCTCCATCTGAACAAGCTCCACCCCCGCATCCGCACCCGGTTGCTCATCGACGACAGCACTGTGCTGAAGCACAAGCTGCTTGAGCACGCCATCGACTTCTGCGTGACCATCCTGCCGTACACGGAAACCCGGCTGCACTTGGCACCGCTCAAGCCCACCCCGTCCATGCTCGTGGTCCCCCCGTCCATGGCCGAACCACCGTTCACGAGGGCTTCGGCTCCCGGCGCGCAGCTGGACATCCGGGAACTCCACGACAAGCCCCTCGTCATCTTCCGGCGTTTCGACGGCGGCGGCACCTACATGAAGACCATGGACTTCTTCCATGAATACGAGGTCAAACCGCGCATCATCATGGACAGCCCGGACGGGCGCATTCTCCTAGACATGCTGGAACAGGGGCTGGAGGCCATGGCCATGGTCCCCGGCAGCGAAATACCGGAACACATCCGCAAAAACTTTGTTCTATGCAACCTGCCGGACTTCTTCCCGAAGGTTCACCCCTGCCTGGCACGGGTCGATAACCGCTACCTGCCCCGCGCCTCCAGGACCGCCTGGAAGGAATTGTGCGCCTTCGTCAGCCGGACCGACCCCGGACTGGAAATCGCATCCCCGGAAAGTACCGGTTAAACCCCGTGGACACGAAAATGCCCACATCCGGCGATGGCCGGACATGGGCAACAGAAGGTCGGGGAAGACTCCCAGGAACTAGCGCCGGACCGGCCAGAATCCGAAATACGCCGTCATGGTCACGATCACCGGGAACGTGACGGACAACAGGGCACTGGACAGCCACAATTCGAGAGTGTAGGCGGGTGCGCCTGACGACAGGGCCATCCCGGTCAGATACGGACCGGCGGCCGCGAATACGTAATACATAAGATATGCGTAGACCGAGGCCAGCAGGGTCAGCAGAATCCCCCGCAAAGGCTGGGCCACCCCGACGAACAGCCGGTGCTGCATGAGGTTGTCGACCAGAAAGACCCCGAAGGTGAAACCGACCGGGACCTTGACCAGATAGACCACCGTGTCCATGCCCAGGCCCTTCACGAACACGACCCAGCAAACCAGCGACATGAGCAGGGCCATGAGGGTCGCGACGAGCTTCACCACATGGGGCTGCCCCCTGCCGACCAAACCGGTCACAAGGGTCATGTCCGAAAGGGTCAGAATCAGAATCGCCCCGCCCAATGTCACGAAAAACGAGATGGCGGACCAGGCGTCCAGCAGCCCTTGCGGGTCCAGCGATTGCACATAGACGTGCGTGCCGATCAGAAAGGAATAGTCGAACAGGAGCCGGAACAATGCGTATGCGATGGCGTAGCATGTCGCCAGGGTCCCGACTCCCAGCCACAGAGGGTGTCTGAGGAACAGGTTCAGCGGCCAGCCCCGCATGAGCAGGATCATCCAGAAGGTCACGACAATGCTCAGGATCGAGTAATGCAGCAGCATCGGCGTGGGCGGGGCAACGCTCCGCCCCACCAGGGTGAAGACGGCCAATGCCGCGAGCATGGCCCCTCCAGCCGTCATCAGGGTCAGGGCCGCACCTTTGGCCGGTTGCGGCAGGGCCGCAATGGAGGCCGGGTAGCCGCAGCCCCACAGCACCGAGACGACCAACTGCACAGGCACGGCGCACATGAAGAGGAAAGCCCCCCATGTGGAGAGAAGCTCGTGTCCGAGAGCGTACAAAATCAGGAAAGCAACACCCAGTATTATTGCAAAGGCTCCGGCCCCCTGCGCAAACAGTTGCATTGTCTCGCCACCGCCCGCAACGGACTTTGCGGCAATGTTTTCATTCATTCCTTGTGATTCGGCCATCAATACCCCCATTCTACATATTGTTCACATGCACAGGTCCAGATTTACGGATATAGACCAGAATCGCCCCGCAAATGAAAATACTGTTTGCAACACGAATCCATATCGAACGGATATACCCCTTCGGGCGATGGACTGCGGGCCGGGGGTTTGCGCATGGGCACGCGCAAAAGCAACCCCTGCCTTCAACATTCCCATGGCCCCGGGAAAAAGGCCGACCCGTTCGGCTTTATGGTTCGCGAAAAAATTCGGGGGAAGATTCAATTAGACAAGCAGACGGCAGTTTCCATTCGTGGACGAAAACGGAGCGACGATCAGGAAATTCAGGAATTCAAGAACGGCAACCTGGTCCTTCATTTCACGGCTCGAAACATGCCGGAAAAGGTCTCCCTGGGAGCCTGGTTCCGGTCTTCAGAACCCATGTGCGGAGGCATATCACGGGCAGGTTCGGTTCATGTGCGTTTCCGCAATAACAATATGTGTTGCCAGATTTTTGGACTCTTTTTTATTCAAATTATAACATAACAAATAATTTTGTTATGATATGTTTTGAGCAGCGTAAACCCTCAACCATATGGAGACCATTATGCCGAATATGGATTATCCCGGACCGTGTCCAAGTTGTATGGGGATTGACGGCTGCCCTACCGATGCAGGCAAGCAGGAGGCGGTGGCTCATTACTGCAAGGGACTGGAGATGGAACTCAACACGTGGAAGGCGCGCCTCTATGATGTCCTGGCATCCGACAAAAGCGGAGACCTTGCCGATGAGATCAACCTGATCAAATCGACGGTAAAGGAAATCCAAGCCATCGCAGAGCAAATGCAAGACACCTGCCCCAGCAGTCTGGGCGACCAGGAAAAGGTCATCGGCGGCAAGCTCGAAGACCTTCGGGTACATTACACGAAGGCGCTCGAGGTTATCGCGCCCGGTTGGTTCGGAGGATAAATCAGGAACCGCCCCTCCAATTCCCCGAAGAGGGAATCAGCCGTGGAAGGCAACTCCGCGCCCCGCTGCCGCGAAAGCGGGTTACGCGAATAGCCCCAGAGCGCATTCCTGATGCGGCAAAACAAAAGGCCGACCGGCAATGGTCGGCTTTTTGTTTTGCCGCAGCTCGCCCAGCAGACGAAATGTTCCCTGGCGCGCCTTCTCCGAATGGGCACCCTTTATCCAGGATTGAGCAGCATGGTCCAACCCGCCGCCGCATTGCCCGACCCCGCCCCCCTGCTCCATTCCTTGGAGCAGGGGAAAAACGAAGCCGGATACGCGGGCGGTCTACGGCAGCCCACACCATAATAATATGTATTGGACGCTCGCCGTTCACCCGCCTCTGAAGGCGGCGCACATTTGCATCCGGGCAAAAAGAATTTTCGTTTTTTGCATCATACCGGTTGGAAACTTAATTTTTCGCCTCTCCTCACCACAAAATAAAACTCATTAAATCAAGAAGATGTGATACTTTTTTCGACCGTATTCGAGGCTGGTTCAATATAATAAACTTTGACTCAACTCCTTGAATAAGGCGTTTGATCTGATAATATAACTTCCAGTTCAGTATATTGAACAAGCTACTCGGAGAAAAGGAACCATGCTCAAGACACGAAAAACGGAATGCACCAACTGCCGGCTCTGCATGTTGGCATGTACGGCCGCCCATGAACCCGGCCTTCACAGCTCGAAATTTTCGCGCGTCCACATCGAGGACGCCTGGCCCGAAATCGGGGCCATCCACGTTTGCGTCTCCTGCACCAAACAATTCTGTATCAAGGCCTGCCCGAGCGAGGCGCTGTCCTGGGACGGACATGTGGTTCTCGACAGGGACAAGTGCACCGATTGCGGCGCCTGCTTCGAAGCTTGCCCCTTCGGCGGCGTCCGCAGGCATCCCACGGACGGATACCCCATGGTGTGCGACACCTGTGACGGTCGTTACTCTTGCATCAAAGCCTGCCCCACAGGGGCCATTTCGAGGAGATAGCCATGAAGTGGAGTGGATATGCCGGAAAAGTGCTCGAAGTGGACCTGACCTCAGGTGCCATTACCACCACCGAGCTCGACAGAAACATGGCCGAGCTGTACGTGGGCGGCAAGGGATTCGGAGCGCGCATCCTGTACGACAGGCTGCCCGCAGGATGCGACCCCTTGTCCCCTGACAACATCATTGTCCTGGCCACCGGCCCCCTGACCGGCACCAGCGTCGCGGCTTCCGGGCGGTTGGAGCTGTGCACCAAGGGACCGGCCACGAACCTTTGGCTGGACTGCAATGCGGGCGGCAGTTTCGGCCCGGAGCTGAAATACGCCGGTTATGACGTGCTGATCGTCACCGGAGCCGCCGCCGAACCGGTCATGCTCGTCATCGAGGACGAAAACGTCCGGCTGGTCGCGGCGAACGAATATTGGGGCCTGGACACTCTGGAAACCAGCCAACGGCTCAAGGCCGATTTCAGCAACGACCACCGCGTGACCTGCATCGGCCAGGCCGGAGAACTGCTTTCCCCGCTGGCGTCCGTGCAGACGGAATACCGTTCCTTCGGCAGGGGCGGAGCCGGCGCGGTCATGGGCAGCAAGAAGCTCAAGGCCGTCGTGGTCTGCGGATCGGGAGGCCTCCGCGCAGCGGAAACCCAGAAGCTGGACATGATGATCCGCGAGGCCGCCAACGAGCTGGCCAACTCGCCGGACACCGGCTCGGCGCGGCCTGAATTCGGCACCAACGTGCTCCTGTCCCTCATGGAGTATACCGGGATTCATCCCAACAAGAACTTCCAGCAGTCCACCCTTGAAGGCGAGCCGGTAAACGAACTCCAGGTCAGCAAGTATTTTGAAAGAAGCAGGGCATGTTTCGCCTGCCCCATCCGGTGCAGCAAGATCGCCCGCGTCAAGGAAGGCCGCTTCAAGGGAGCCTTCACCGAAGGCCCGGAATACGAAACCGTATGGGCCTTCGGCGGGCACTGCGCCAACAAGGACATCCCGACCATCATCGAGGCGGAGCATGTCTGCGACGCCTACGGCCTGGACGCCGTGTCCGTCGGAAACGTCATCGGATTCCTCATGGACTGCTGGGAGCGCGGCCTCATCACCGCCGCCGATACGGCGGGCCTCGAATTCACATGGGGCAACGTGGAAGCCATGATTGAGGCGGTCCATCTCATGGGCAAACGGGAAGGTCCCGGCATGGATTGGTCCATGGGCGTGCGTCACCTCGAAGAGATCATTCCCGGAGCCGCCGGACTGGGCGGCCACGTCAAAGGGCTTGAGCTGCCCGCCTACGACCCCAGGGCCAGCAAGGCCATGGCGCTCGCCTACGCCACAAGCGACCGGGGCGGCTGCCATCTGCGCTCCTGGCCCATCTCCGAAGAGGTCATGGTGCAGAACCCGCTGGGCCAGCACACGCTTGAGTTCAAGCCCGAAGTGGTGAAGGGCCAGCAGGATTTCTACAGCCTGATAAACAGCAGCGGCCTTTGCCTGTTCGCGGCCTTCGTCCTGACCATGGAACAGATCGCCCCGCTCATCGAGTACGCCACGGGGCTGCCGGGACTGAATTCCGCGGACAAGCTGATCGCGGCCGGGGAACGCATCAACACGCTCGTCAGGCTGTTCAACCTACGCGAAGGTCTGACCGCCGCCCAAGACACCATTCCCGACCGCTTCCGCACGGACCCGTTGCCCGACGGCCCCTGCAAGGGGGAAACCGTCGACGTGGCGCAGCTCGTCAGCGCCTATTACTGCCTGCGCGAATGGGATTCCGAGGGGCGGCCCACGGAAGAATTGCTCAACAAGCTCGGCTTGGCGGAACGGTCCGCCGCTCCGCAACAATAGCGACAAGGAGATTTACATATCATGTTCCGTCCCGAGGGGATTTACCCCGCACTCTTGACCCCGTTCGACGAAGACCACCGAATCAACGAAACGGAATTGCGCCGCATAGTGGAGTTCTGCATCCAGAAGGGACTTGACGGCCTCTTTCCCGTCAGTTCCGTCGGCGAAGGTCTGCACATGAGCTTCGAGGAAAAGTGCCGATGCATGGACATCGTCATGGACCAGGTCGCCGGACGTATTCCCGTGACCCCGGGCGTGGTCGCCTCCACCCCTGACGAGAGCGCCCGCCTCGCGCGCCATGCCGGTTCCCTGGGCTGCCCCGCCGTCGTGGGTACGCCGCCCTATTACTTCAAGCCCGGCGTGGCCATGGTCGAACGGTTTTTCGAAACCATCGTGGAAAAGGGCGACGTGCCGCTCATCCTCTACAACATTCCCCTGTTCACCCAGCCCCTGGATTACGACATGGTCAAGCGGTTGAGCCGCTACGAATATGTCGTCGGCATGAAGGATTCCAGCGGCAGCATGGTCGATTTCCTGCACTTCATGGACAAGATCGCCATCGCCGGTGAGGACATCAGTCTGCTGACCGGCCGCGAGGAGACGCTCCTCCCCTGCCTGGTCATGGGCGCGAAAGGCAGCATGACCGCCATGGCGGGAATATTCCCGGAAATCATGGTCGGCATCTACGACGCCTGGAAGCGCGGCGACATGGACGAGGCCAGAACCTTGCAGAAGTCCATGCTCGTGCTGGTCCGCACCATGTTCGCGGTGCCGTTCCCGGTCGGGTTCAAACTCGGCTTGGAGCTGCGCGGTTTCAATATGGGACCGCCGCTCATGCCGCTGGCCCACGGGGACGCCTACCAGCTTTCGGTGGTCCGCTCCCGGCTCCAGATGCTGATGCGTCCTCTCCTTGAAAATTATGGGGAAAAACTGTTCGAACCCAACGTGTAGAAGCCATGCAGAACAAAAACAAATACCAGGTTCCGGCTCTAATGAGGGCGGCTCGGATACTCGAGCTGCTCGGCAAGAGGAGCGCGGATTTGAACGAGATCATGACCTCTCTGGAACTACCCAAGAGCAGCGCCTACTCCCTGGTGCTCACTCTGGAGGAGCTGGGATACGTGCGCCGTCTGGCGGACGGTCACAAGTTCACTCTCGGGTTCCGCCTGTTCGAGCTCGGCAACCTTTCCGTGAACAAGGTGTCCATCCGCGACTACGCCATGCGGCACATTCAGGAGCTCGTGCAACAGGAGAAGGTCACCAGTCATCTCGGGGCGTTGGACGGCGCTGAAGCCGTATACCTGCTCAAGGTGGACCCCCAGGACAGCATTCTCATCAACTCCTGGGAAGGCAAGAGGGTGGCCCTGACCCGCTCGGCAATGGGCAAGGTGCTCCTTGCCTGGCTGCCGCCCGAGCGACAGATCGCCCTGCTCAAGTCGGCCTCGTTCGTGAAGAAGACCCCCAAGACCATCGTGGATATGGACGAGTTCCGGAATCACCTCGCCGACGTCAAGCGACAGGGGTGGGCCATAGATGACGAGGAGGATATTTTGGGAATCCGTTGTGTGGGCGCTCCGGTTTTTTCGCCGGACGGGGCCGTCAGGTATGCGCTCAGCATATCCAGCACGGTGCTCGCCATCAACCTGGAGAGGATTCCCGAGCTGGTGAAGGCCGTCATCGAGGCGGCCAGAAACATTTCCAGGAGCATAGGGACTCCCGAGGAAATTTTACAGTGCTGGAAAATGGAATCTACGGAAAACAACAATCTTATGGAGGGAAGCAAATGAAATCCGTCAAATCCGCTCTGATTGCCCTGCTGGCTGGGGCAGTGTTGGTTTTGGCCATGTCCGGGATGGCGCAGGCGAAAGTCACCATCCGCTTGGCCTATGAAAACAACCCCGGCGAACCCTTGGATCAGGTGGCTCACAAATGGGCCGATCTGGTGAAGGAACGGAGCAACGGCGAGGTGGAACTCCTGCTGTTCCCGAGCTCGCAGCTCGGCGGCAAGAAGGACGTCCTTGAAATGGCCAAGATGGGCGTCAACGTAATCACCATCTGCGATGCGGGCTTCCTGGCCGACTACGTCCCGGATTTCGGCATCCTGGTCGGTCCTTACCTGGCCGAAAGCCCGGAAAAGATTTTCAAGCTCTTCAAGACCGATTGGTACAAGGATCTCTCCAAACAGCTTGAAACCAAGGGGCTGCACATCGTCACTTCCAACTGGCTGTACGGCGTCCGCCACATGGTCACCACCAAGCCCGTGAAGTCGCCCGCCGACATGAAGGGCCTGAAGATCCGCGTGCCCAACAACCGCATCCAGATCGCGGCCCTCAAGGCCATGGGCGCGACCCCGACCCCCATGCCTCTGGGCGAGGTCTACCCCGCGCTGACGCAGGGCATCATCGACGGCGCCGAGAACCCGCTGAGCGTGCTTTACGGCCAGAAGCTCTACGAGCCGGCCAAGTACATCGAGCTGATCGGCTACCTGACCATGACCGCCCAGTGGGTGGGAGGCCAGGCCTACTTCGACACCCTGCCCGCCAACGTCGTGACCCTGTTGCAGGAGACCGGCGACGAGGCAGGCCTCTACAGCCGCAAGGTCATGGCTGAGGAAGACGAAAAGATCATCAAGAAGATGATCGCCGACGGCTCCACCCTGGTGGACGTCGACACGGCCGCCTTCCGTGAGATGTCCAAGTCCACCTACTCCCAGTTCCCCGAATGGACTCCCGGTCTGTACGAAAAGGTTCAGATGCTGCTGGCGGAATAGTCCGCTTACAACGCTGCCCGCGGGCCGGAGCCGAAACAGCTTCGGCCCGCGGGAAAACGCTCAGGTCAATTTAGGAGAGATTCCATGCGATTTCCAGACCCGGTAAAGGTATTCGACTTCCTGCCCGCAGCTGCGCTGGGGACTATCATGCTGCTGACCGTGGCTGCGGTCTTCCAGCGGTACGTGATGTCCACCCCCATCGCCTGGCTGGAGGAAGTGAACGGTTTGCTCTTTCTCTGGGCGATCATGCTCGGAAGCGCCGCGGCCAAGGGTGCCGGGAGCCATTTGAGCATCGACATCCTCACCTCGCTGCTGCCGCCCAAGGGGCAATGGATCATGAGCATCGTCGTTGAGGCGCTCACCCTGCTCGTTGCCGGTCTGATGTCCTGGTACGGGTATCTTCTCGCCAGCCAGGTGCAGTTCAAGATCACCAACGTGCTCGGCATTCCCTACAGCTACATAGACTACGCCGTTCCTGCGGGCGGCATCGGCATAGCGCTGTTTTCCATCCGCAACATCGTTGTCCTCTGCAAGGGCCCCGCCCTCAGCGACGCCAAGGAGTTGAACTGATGACCCTCGCCGTTATCTGCGGAGTGATGCTGCTCGGCTTCTGCATCAACCTCCCGATTTTTCTTTCCGTTATTGCCGCCACCTTGTTGTATTTCTTCATGAATGACGGCGTATCCGCGACCATCGCGGTCCAGCGGCTCGTGGGCTCGTCCCAGAACCTGTCGCTGCTGGCCATCCCGTTCTTCATCATGCTCGGCACGGTCATGAACCATACGGGCATCACCAAAAGGCTCCTCAAGCTCGCCGAACTGATGGTCGGCCGCTTCCACGGCGGGCTGGCGCAGGCGAACGTCTTGCTGAGCACCATGATGGGCGGGCTTTCGGCGTCCAACCTCGCCGACTGCGCCATGCTCACCAAGATGCTCATGCCGGAGATGAAGCGGCACGGCTACAGCAAACCCTTCTCGGCGGCCGTCACCGCCTCCGGATCGCTCATCACGCCGATCATTCCCCCGGGAATCGCCCTCATCATCTACGGATTTCTGGCCGACGTCTCCATCGGCAAGATGTTCATGGCGGGCATCCTTCCCGGCATCCTGTGCGCCGTGCTCCTCATGGGCACCATCTACCTCGTGGCCCGGAAGAAGGGCTACGCCCCCTCGCGCACGGAACGGGCGACCTCCGGCGAGTACCTCGTGGCCCTGCGGAACGCCATCCCGGCGATAACCCTGGTCATGGTCATCATCGGCGGCATCCGGTTCGGCGTCTTCACCCCCACGGAAGCGGGCGCGGTGGCGGTCATCTACGTCATCGTCATCGGCATGTTCGTTTACCGGGAAATGAAGGTGCGCCACATTTTCGAATCCCTGGTCGAGACCACCAGATCCACGGCCTCGGTGATGATAATCATCATGGCCTGTTCCGCGCTGGCCTGGATATTCTCCTGGGAACAGGTGGCCCAGAGCATGGCCACCACGATCACCTCGATCACCACCAATCCGCAGCTCTTCCTGCTGATCATCAACGTGCTCTTCCTGTTCCTGGGCATGGTGCTCGAAGGCAACGCCATCCTCATCGTGCTGGTGCCCCTGCTCAAGCCCACGGTCATGGCCTTGGGAATCGACCTGGTCCACTTCGGGCTGGTGATTATCCTGAACCTGTCCATCGGAACGCTTTCCCCGCCCGTGGGAACGGTCATGCTGCTGGTCACGGGATTGAGCGGGACCAAGATTCAGGATTTCGTCAAGGCGGCCCTGCCGTTCTACGGCGCGCTCGTGCTGTCCCTGTTCCTGATCACCTACTTCCCCTCGATCACCTTGTTGCTGCCGAACCTCATGAAATAGGACGTATTCAATGACACCGGAAGAAAAAAGAATCTGCGCCCACCGCCTTGAACAGTGTTACAGCGGGGCGGTTTACGACGCCCTGCGCGAAAAGGGCATCCGCGATTGCGTATTGCCCCCGGAGTTCGCGCCCCTGGCCTCGGGACGCAGGCTGGCCGGACCCGTCTACGCCGTCGAGGGCGAGCGGGTAACCGCCTCCGACCACGAGACCCTGCTGGAATGGACCGGGCTGTTGTCCAAGGTCCCGAGCGGCGCAGTGCTCATGATCCAGCCCAACGACATGGAGCAGGCCTACATGGGCGAACTGTCCGCCGAAACCCTGTCCCTCAAGGGAGTCAGGGGGGCGATCATCGACGGGAACTGCCGGGACACGGACTTCATCGTCCGTTCCGGGTTCCGCGTGTTCGCCAAGGGCAAGACTCCCCGGGACGTCGTCGGGACCTGGCTTCCCAGGAAATTCGACGCCCCGATCATCATGGGCGGCGTGACCGTCAATCCCGGCGACTTCGTGGTCGCCGACGAGGACGGCATCGTCATCATACCGGGCGGCCTGGTGGAGGAAATCACCACCAGGGCCGAGGAGTTCCTTCGGACCGAAAGCCTTGTGCGCAAGGCCATTCTGGAAGGGGAAGACCCGCAACAGGCGTACATCAAGTACGGCAAGTTCTGATTCAGGGAGCACACACCATGAGCTGCATACAAATCGATCCGGCCGACAATATCGTCATCGCCACCAGCCCGCTGAAAAAGGGTGATGTCATCAATGCTGCCGGCAGGGACATTACCGTAATGGACGACGTGGCGTCCTACCACAAGGTCGCCGCACGAGACATCGCCAAGGGCGAGCCGGTGCTGCGCTACGGCGTCTCCATCGGCGAGGCGACCGAGGACGTAAAGGCCGGTTCCCACGTGCATCTGCACAATATGCGGAGCACCTATCTGCCCACCTACCTGCGCAAGGGCGAATAGCCCCGCATCGAGGAGTTCTCAGAATGATCATAGCCAACGGATATCTCCGCAAGGACGGACGCAAGGGAATCAGAAACGTCGTCGTGGTCGCCTACATGGTCCAATGCGCGTCCCACGTCGCCAAGAAAATCGCCGAAGGGTTCGGCGACGACGTCCAACTGGTCGGTTTCACGGGATGCTACCCCAACGACCACGCGAACAGGATCATGACGCGCCTGTGCACCCACCCCAACGTGGGCGGCGTGGTCGTCGTGGCGCTGGGCTGCGAAAGCTTCCCCAGAAACGCACTGGTGGAAGCGGTCCGGGAGTCGGGCCGCTCCGTGGAGCTGGTCGTCATCCAGGAGGACGGCGGCACGGCGAGCAGCGTGAAAAAGGGCAGGGATGCGGTGTCCCGCATCAACGAGGCCATGGCCGACGTGCCGCGCGCGCCCATGTCCATCGACGAGCTGGTGGTCGGCACGGTCTGCGGCGGGTCCGACGCGACCAGCGGTATTTCCGCCAACCCTGCCGTGGGCCTGTTCTTCGACAAGTTCGTGGCTGACGGGGGCACCGGCATTTTCGAAGAGACCGGAGAGCTGATCGGCTGCGAGGAGATCATCCGCCACCGCAGCGCCACTCCGGAAATCGGCGAAGAGGTCGTGGAATCCATCCACAAGGCCGCCCGCTACTACACGATCATGGGCCACGGCAGCTTCGCTCCCGGCAACGCCGAGGGCGGCCTGACCACCCAGGAGGAAAAGTCCATGGGAGCCTACGCCAAGAGCGGTTCCTGCTCCATCAGCGGCGTCATCCGGCCCGGACAGATCCCTTCGGGGAAGGGGCTCTACCTCATGGACGTGATCCCCGACGGCGAGCCTCGTTTCGGATTCCCGAACATCAACGACGTCACGGAGATCATCGAAATGGCCGCCTCCGGTTGCCACCTCATGCTCTACACCACCGGCCGGGGCTCGGTGGCAGGCAGCGCCGTCATCCCGACGATCAAGGTCTGCGCCAACCCCGAGACCTACAGACGCATGACCGAAGACATGGACATCGATGCGGGCCGGGTGCTGGAAGGCCGCGGCACGCTCCCGGATGTGGGACAGGAAATCTACGACCTCGTAGTCGAGGTCGCCGGAGGAACCCCGTCCAAGTCGGAAGCCCTGGGGCACCGCGAATTCGAATTACCCTACAAAACCTTCGCAATCGAAGAATCGCCCTTCGATTGCGGTTGTACCTCCTAAACAATTTCCTGCGGACACGCCTCGGCCGCACCGGGGCGTCCGCAGGAAAGCCTCCTCTCCCCCCCCCTGCGCCCTGTCTGGGCACGATGGGGGGGACTATCTTATGCTCCCCCGGCCAAAGCGCGTTTTCGACCGACCGAGGCATACGGCCGCCGTGCATGATGGGCGGCAGGTTTCGCCGAAGCCGTGAACAAGCCTCCGGTGCGACGCCCCGCAAGGGGATTCGCCAGGGGACTATTCCCTGCCCCGCTCCTCGGCGATGAACGCCTCCACCTTCTCCCTGATCCGGTCACGCACCACCCTCATGGCCGTCTCCCGGTCCTCCGGGTCCGTGTATGATTCGGGGTCGCACATGTTCCAGTCGATGTAATGCCGATGGCCGGGATAGATCGGATGGCGTTCCTTGTTCTCCCGGTCGCATACGGACACGATACTTTGGAACACATGGCCTTTCTGGTACAGCGAGAACACGGTCTTGGTCTGCTTCGAAGAGATGTCGATACCGACTTCGCGCATCACGGCCACGGCGAGAGCGTCGAGAACCCCGGCATCGAAGCCCGCGCTTTGAGCCTCGAAACGCTCCGACGCCAAATGGTTCACGAACGCCTCAGCCATGATGGAGCGGGAGCCGTTGCGGGAACCGACAAATAACACCTTGTGCTTGATCATAAGCATCCCCTTGTTGGGTCTGGTGCGCATCATGTTGCGGAAACCGTCACATCCAAGGCGTGAAAGACTTTCCGCCACCTCTAATTCCCTATTACCCACAACGGGAGGCTAAAGAAAGCGGCAACGGAGCGCGCGGCAAGATGTCGCACAAACGTCACGCACGGTCGCGCCCGTGCCCGCCGATGCGAATGAAAAAACGCCGGGCATTGCTGCTCGGCGTTTCATTTTTTCATGGGCTCGCAGTGAGGCGGCGCCGGTCGTGTTTGACCCGGTCTACGCCTCCAGGCTCAATTCCTTGGCTTCCTCGTCGGAAAGGGCCTTGCAGAACTGTATGGAGTACAGCTTGGCGTACAGGGGGCAGGTTTCGAGCAACTCCTCATGCCTGCCGATTCCGACGATTTCCCCCTGCTGCATGACGACGATGCGGTCCGCATTGATGACCGTGGACAGCCTGTGGGCGATGACGACGCTCGTCCGGTCCTTCATCAGGTTGTCCAGTGCCTTCTGCACCACGCGCTCGGCCTGGGTGTCCAGCGCGCTGGTCGCTTCATCTAGGATGAGCAGGGCCGGGTCCTTGACCAGTGCCCGGGCGATGGTGATCCTCTGTTTCTGGCCTCCCGACAGCTTCACTCCGCGCTCGCCGCAAACGGTGTCGTACCCTTCCGGCAACGACTCGATGAATTCGTGGGCATACGCGGCCTTCGCGGCGTTCACGATCTGCTCCTCGGTAACGTCCTTTGTCCCGTACCCGATGTTTTCCCGGATGCTCAGGTTGAAAAGGATCGATTCCTGGGAAACGATGCCGATGGACAGTCGCAGCGACCTGAGATCCAGGCTGCCGATGTCCGTGCCGTTGATCGTTATGCTTCCGCTGTCCAGGTCGTAGAACCGGGGCAACAGATTGGCCAGGGTCGTCTTGCCCGCTCCGCTCGGACCGACAAGGGCGATCCGCTCGTTCTGCCGAATCGTCAGCGTGAGATTCTTCAGGACCGGCTTGTCCAGGGTCGGATAGGTGAAGACGGCATCCTTCAGCTCAATGGTCCTGATGGGCTTTTGCAGCTCCAGTCCGCCGGTAGGCTCGGGCCGGACGTACTCGGAATCGAGCAGCCCGAACACGCGCTCGGCGCTGGCCAGGGACCGTTGCAGCACCTTGTTCGATTCGGTGAGCTTCTTGATGGGTTCGTAGAGCATTATCAAGGCGGTCACGAAGGAAAAGAACGTACCGGGGGTGGAATGGCCGCTCAACACCTGGCTGCCCCCGTACCAAAGCACGCCGCTGATGGCGACGCCGCCAGCCAGCTCCATGAACCGGCTCGACAATTCGCCGACCAAAGTCTGCTTTTTCGAAATATTGACGATCTTACCGCTTTCCCTGTTGAAATTGAGGGACTCCTGCTTCTCGGTGCAGAACGCCTTGATAAGCCTGATGCCGCTGAAGATTTCCTGCACCACGGAAGAGATGTCGGCGCCCTGGACTTGCAGCCTGCGGCCCAGCTTGCGCAGCCTCCTGCCGAACCAGACGACCGGCATGACGCAGAGCGGCAGGACCAGAAGCGCGATTATCGCCAGCTTCCAATCCTGAAACACGATCACGCCGATGAGGCTGATGACGGTGATGATTTCCCGGATGGCCATGACCAGCGTGGGGATGCTTTCACGGATGCCCTCCACGTCTCCGAGCACGCGGGACATGAGCATTCCCACCTGGCTCTCCTCGAAGAACCGGAGAGGCAGTTGGAGTATCCGCTTGAACAGGTCCTGGCGGAGCTTGTCGAGCACCATGAAGCCCGTGATGTTCATGAGATACACCTGGGTGAACCGGAAAATGGACTTCACTACCACCACGCCCATGAACGCCAGCGGCACGAGCACGAGCGCGACCTCGTCCTTCTGCACGAACACGTTGTCCATGGCGGGCTTGACCAGGTAGGCGGTGGCTGCGTTGGTGGACGAGACGATGATGGCCGACAACATGCCGAAGACGACTTTCCAAAGATGCGGCCGAAAGTAGGAAAAGCACCTCTGCAACAGTCGACGACTTTGCATCTCGTCAAAATTTTTCAGATTATTGCTAGACAAATAGAATCTCGGAGAAGTTTTTTCGCTGCTGTCGCAACCTTGTTGTTCAAGGGCCTGAACCGAAGAGCGGCCAACGAATAAAAAAATAACCCAACTCATGGCGGATTATCAACCGGTACCCTGGTCGATGCCCCGGGCGGGTGCCGCGCCTTTGCCCTCGCGCCGAGGAATTGCGGCGCACGGACCGCCGCGGCCCAGCGGCACGGTGCGCACCCTATATTAATTAATAGGCCGGGTCCAGGCTCGAACACGGCGTCGCCCGGAGGGGCGCGCACCGGGCGAAATCCAGGGGACCCGGCCCCAGGGATAAACCCATTGAACTTGTCCCAACCATGGCATCCGTCTGGATTTTACCTCGGCCATAGTATAAGTGAAAGCACATAACAATTTATGGTAAAGAGCAGAGTCCCTTTGCCAGACAACCTGAATTCGGGAGATATCCATGAACACTCTGCAACGGATGACGATGGGCGGCCTGACCGCGATACTTGCCTTGTTGCTTCTGCACACGGCATCGCAGGCCTGCACAAGCATCGGCCTCATGGCCGAAGACGGCGCGCTTGTCTACGGAAGAACCATGGAATGGGGAACCTTCGACCTCAAATCGCGCCTGGTCGTCGTACCCCGGGGACACGTTTTCCAGTCCGAGACTCCGGACGGCAAACCCGGAGTGCGCTGGGAAGCGAAATACGGCGTGGCGGCCTTCGACGCCCTTGAGAAGGACCTCCTTTCCGACGGCATGAACGAGAAGGGGCTGGTGGTCGGAATGCTCTACCATCCCGGATTCGCTCAATACCAGTCTTACGACCCGGCCCGTGCGAGCTCTACGCTGAGTTCCTCCATGTTCCCCAACTATGTGCTCACGCAGTTCGCCACTGTGGACGAAGTGCGCGCCGGGCTGGAGAAAATTCGCGTATGCGCCGTCACCGAACCGGCCCTGGGCAAGCCCGCCCCGCTCCACCTGACGGTCATGGACCCAAGCGGAAAGGCCATCGTGATCGAATATCTTGAAGGCAAGCTGCGCGTATTCGACAATCCCCTGCGGGTTCTGACCAATTCGCCCAGCTTCGACTGGCACATGACCAACCTGCGCAACTACGTCAACCTGTCCGCCGTGGCCTGGCCCGCCAAAAAACTGGATGACCTGACCCTCGCCCCCATCGGCGGCGGCTCCGGTTTCCTCGGCCTGCCCGGCGACTTCACGCCCCCGTCCCGCTTCATCCGCGCCGTGGCATACTCCCAAACCGCCCGTAAGACGCCCGACGGGGACGAGACCGTGTACGAAGTGTTCCGCATCCTGGACAACTTCACCCTGCCCGCAGGCTCGGCCGAAGGTCCGGGGGCGGACCCGGCGAAACTCGCTGGAATGCGCAGCTCGACCCTCTGGACTTGCGCGGCGGACACGCGGAATCTCAAGCTCTACTATCACACCCAGCACAACCGGCGCGTGCGGGTGATCGACCTCAAGCGCGTGGACTTCTCCTCCGGCAAGCAGGTCAGGCGATTCCCCCTGGACAGGGAAAAGCGCCAGGACATGGAGGACGTGACCCCTTAAGCGGTCGACGCGCCCCATTCGAAACGACAAAGGCGGTCCCGGACGTTCATCCGGGACCGCCTCTCCGTTCGATGGCTTCCGGGTTCAAGACCAGATCTTTTCGGGCATATACGGATGCGTGCCCTCGATCACCTCGATGCCGGACTTGGCGACGATCTTGGTAATCACGTCGTCCGCGTGGGTACAGTGATCGGACACGCATGGGCCGATGTGAATCTTGGTGGGCTGCTCGTTGAGGGGCACGTTCCAGAGCTTGACCTGGGCCAGACGCTGAACGATGGAAGCGCCGGGACATCCCCCGCAGTTGAGAATGCCCAGGACCTCGGCTTCCTGTCCCTTGTAACGCTCGAACTGGCCTTCGCGCCGATTGAAGGCCACAAGGCAGCGGGAACAGCCGATGCAGACGTCGTCCATGGTATTCCGGCAACCGATGATGAGAATCTTTTCCATGCGAACCTCCTGTGTATAGTTGTCTTTCGTCATTCTACATTTGAATGATTGAGTCAATATTCATACTTTGCCGGGAATGAATATATCGCCTCGCCGCCCCGCCGGAAGCGCGGCGAAACGGCCGCTGCCAGACCCCGGCCTTTCCGGCGGTTGGACGCGGAAAACCGATCCCCGACTCCGGGAGCCGCCGGAAGTTTTGATGGAACCGGAACGGGCTGCGTGACGACGCCAAGGGACAGACCGTCCCTTCCCGACGCCCGCGCAAGCAGTCCAAACAGCGCGAATTCGTTCCCGATGCGAAAACACAAGATGTCTTCCGCAGCGTCACGACAGGCCAAAAGCTCGATTCGGCCGCTCATTTTTTAATGATGAAAACGTGTTGGAAAGGGTTGAAAGGGGCGTCAAGTTGTGGTGGACTGGACAGCATGTCGGTGCTAGGTTGCATCCCCCGGCAAGATTGGAGGTCTTTCAATGTTCAGTTTCTTCACCAACTATAAAAAAGCGGCCATGAAGTTTCTCTCCCAGCACCAGGTCGGCCAACGACTGTTCTCGACTGGCGATGGCGGCCGCAAAATGCGCTATCTGCGTGAAAAGGGCTATGTGGTCTCCGAACGCGTTTCGGAAAACCGCTGGGTCCACGAGATAATCAAGAAGCCCTAACCGGCCCCCCTTCCTCTCGTCCTTTTCCCTACCCCGCCTCAGGCAATCGACTCCCCTCGAAAATCGAGGGGATTCTAGCCTCATGACCGGCCCGCAAAGGCCGGATTCACTTTTTTCCACCATCCCGCAAGCCTTGTAATCATTCGAGCGGAGACCGTGCCAGCCCTACGCAAGGCCCCTCTCTTGAAAACGATTTTCAAAAAACCCACTAATTGGGTTCCTCTTCTTTATCAGACTGTTATCGATATTTTGGTAGTAGTTCCTACAAGTAAGATTTACTTGACTTACCGCTCATATTTAACATACCGGGCAAGTAGGTATTAAAACCTCGTTACTGAGTAGGTATTTTAACCTACCAAAACGGGAGCTTTTAAGACCGAATTTCGCGCGGCGGAGGTGCCGCGCCTGGGGGGCCGGTAGGGTCCGGAAACGGAACCAGGGGAACGGGCCGAGGAGGCCGGTTCATTGCCATCAACGCTTTTTAGAAAGGGATCGACACATGGCAAACGGTAAACGGATACTGCGATTGACTGCCATCGCGATCACGCTGGCCGGGGTGCTCGGCTTCCAACTGGAAGCCATGGGTATGCTCGGCTCGACGGACAAGACCGCCGGGCGGCCGGACGTGATCATGATTGACACCATCGCCAGGCTGGAGTCACTCGAACAACCTGCGGCCGTGTTCAAGCACGACGCGCACACCAAGGCCCTGAAGGATCAGGGCATGAGCTGCGAATCCTGCCACCAGAAGGACGCCAAGGGCGACATGGCCCTGACCTTCGGCAGGCTGGAAGGCGAGGGACAGCCCGAGCTGACCGCGACCGAGCTCAAGGACATGTACCACGACAACTGTATCTCCTGCCACGTCAAGAGCGAGGAGAAGGGCTTCAAGACCGGTCCCAAGACCGGCGAATGCCGCAGTTGCCATCAGGTGCGGCCCGAAAACGCCGACCGGGTTCCGGCGGGCATGGACAACATGCTCCACTTCGTCCACTGGGATTCCAAGATCATCCCGGCCGACCAGGGCAAGGAGACCAACTGCGGCGCGTGCCACAAGAAGGCGGGCGAGGAAGACAGTTGGCGTTTCTCCGACGAAGCCAAGGCCGAACCGGTCAAGGACGTCTTCCACAGCCAGTGCGTGACCTGCCATCAGAGCCTCATTGAGAAGAAGGCCGAGCGCTCCGGCCCGGTGCAGTGCGCCGGTTGCCACGGCACCGAGCAGATAGCCGAGCGCAACGTCGAGCTGGCCAAGGACTTGAAGGCCATGGGCGGCGTCCTGCCGCGCCTGCCGCGCAAGCAGCCCGACGCCGTGCTCCTGGCCCCCGGCTCCAAGGACAAGGAAGCCAAGGCCGGGGACAAGCCCTCGGGCATGGCCCCCGTGGCCTTCGACCACAAGCTCCACGAGGCCAAGACCGACTCCTGCCTGACCTGCCACAAGGACGGCGTCAACGCCAAGCTGAACGCCTCGTTCGAAGCGCTGCACAACGTCACCGACCCGTCCACCTGCGTGGGCTGCCACGTCCAGGAACAGAAGAAGCCCGAGTGCGCGGGCTGCCATGAGGCTCGTCCCGCCGCCAAGGCGCTGTCCGAGAACTCCTGCGCCTCCTGCCACAATGTCGGCGTTGCCGACGAGCCGGGCTTCCGGCTGCTGGTCAGCGCGCCCGTGAACCCGGCCGCCATGTCCAAGGAAGAGAAGGAAGCCGAGGCCGCCAGGGTCATCGCGGCCCGTCCCGAGACCCAGGCCATGGTCGCCGAGAAGGATATCCCCGAGTTCGTGAACATCGACGCTCTGGCCGACCAATACCAGCCGAGCAAGATGCCGCACCGCAAGATCGTCCTGAGCCTCCTGAAGGGCATGAAGGACAACCGGCTTGCCGCCACCTTCCATGCCTCGCCCGAGGCCGTCTGCGCCGGTTGCCACCACAACGCCCCGGCCACTCTGACCCCGCCCAAGTGCGCGAGCTGCCACGGCAAGCCCTTCGAGACCGAAGGCAGGCCCGGACTGAAAGCCGCATACCACGGCCAGTGCATGAGTTGTCACCAGGAAATGAAGCTCGAAAAGCCCGCCGCCACCAACTGCGTCGCGTGCCACGAGAAGAAAACCAACTAGCCGAAGGAGCATACGATGTTACGCAGAACCTTCCTCGGATTGTTGGGTGCCGCAGGCGCGAGCGCAGCGCTGGCCACTCCGGCCAAGGCCGCAAACAAGCACTTCGGCCCGCATCCCGACACCCACGGCGTGCTTTTTGACGCCACCCGCTGCATCGGCTGCCGCAAATGCGAGCAGGCGTGCAACGAAGTCAACGAGCTGCCGCAACCGGAAAAGAAATTCGACGATCTGTCCGTGCTCGATACCGTACGGCGGACCGACGAGAACACCTTTACCGTGGTCAACCGGTACCAGACAGCCAAGGGCCCGGTCTTCCGCAAACAGCAGTGCAACCACTGCCTGGAACCGGCCTGCGCCTCGGCCTGCTTCGTGCGGGCCTTCAAGAAGCAGCCCAACGGCGCAGTGACCTACGACGCCTCCGTGTGCGTCGGCTGCCGCTACTGCATGGTGGCCTGCCCGTTCTCGGTCCCGGCCTACGAATACAGCGAGCCGCTGACTCCCCGGGTACGCAAGTGCACCATGTGCTACCCGCGCCTCCAGGAGGGCAAGCTCCCCGGCTGCGTGGAGAAATGCCCCAAGGAGGCCCTGACCTTCGGCCCGCGCGAGGAGCTTATCAAGATCGCCCGCAAGCGCATCGAGACCTATCCCGACCGCTATGTGAACCACATCTACGGCGAGCGCGAGATGGGCGGCACGAGCTGGATGTACCTCTCCGGCGTTCCCTTCTCCGAGATCGGAATGCGCGAAGACCTGGGCACCGTCAGCGCCCCCGAACTGACCGCCGGTCCCCTGGCCGCCGTGCCCATCGTGGTCGGCCTGTGGCCCGTGCTGTTGGGCGGCATCTACGCCGTGACGCAGCGCAACGCCAAGATCGCCAACGCCGAACGCGTCCAGGCGGTCAAGGACGCCCTGAAACGGGCGGGCGAAGAGGCCGAGAAGAAGCTTCACGAGGAGCTGGGCAAGGCCGAGCAGGCCAGCCAGCGCCGCATCGAGGTCGAAGTAAAGAAGGCCGTCGAAGAGGCGCTCGCCCCGAAGGAAGAGGACGCCGGAACCAAAGAGGAGGAGTCCTAGATGTCTGTCGAAACCACTGCGGTAGCGAAGAAATCAATCTTCACTCCGTTCAATATTATCTCTGGAATCATTCTCGTCGCCGGACTGGTGGTCACGGCGATGCGTTTCACCGGCGGCCTGGGGGCCGTCACCAACCTGGACCAGAACAACCCCTGGGGCATCTGGATCGGCTTCGATCTGCTCTGCGGCGTCGCTCTGGCCGCGGGCGGCTACACCACCTCCGCCGCCTGCTACCTGTTCGGCCTGAAGAAGTATCACGCAGGCGTCCGCCCGGCCATCCTGACCGCCTTCCTGGGCTACGCCCTGGTGGTCTTCGCCCTGGGCTACGACGTGGGCCGTCCCTGGCGGCTGCCCTACCCCATCTTCGTCCAGCAGGGAACGACCTCGCTGCTCTTCGAAGTGGGTTTGTGCGTCATGCTCTACCTGACCGTGCTGTTCATCGAATTCACCCCGGCCGCGTTCGAATGGCTGGGCATGAAGAAGATCCGCAACATCGTGGTCAAGATGACCCTCGCCCTGACCATCCTCGGCGTGGTTCTTTCCACGCTGCACCAGTCTTCCCTGGGCGCGCTGTTCACCATCGCCCCGTCGAAGCTCCACCCGCTCTGGTACTCGCAATACCTCCCGGTGTTCTTCTTCGTGTCGAGCATCGCCGCGGGCCTGTCCATGGTCATCTTCGAGGGAACCCTCTCACACAAGCCCATGCACCACTTGATGGATGAGGAGTACCTGAACAACCACGACGGCCTGATCCTCGGTTTCGGAAAGGCCGCTTCCCTCGTGCTGTTCGGGTACTTCTCCATCAAGGTCATCGGCCTGGCCTACGACAACAACTGGCACTACCTGACCACCGGCTACGGCGCGTGGTTCCTGGTGGAAATGCTCGGTTTCGTGGCCCTGCCGTCCTTCCTGTACGCCATCGGCGCACGCGACAAGAACCTGACCATCATCCGATGGGCAGCGGGCCTGACCGTGCTCGGCATCATCGTAAACCGGTTCAACATCTCCCTGGTCGCCTTCAACTATCAGCTCCCGTCCGCCGAGCGGTACTTCCCGAGCTGGGGCGAGATCACCATCTCGCTGTTCGTGGTGACCATCGGCGTGCTGGCCTTCCGGTTCATCTCCACTCGGATGCCCATTTTCTACGAGCACCCGGACTACAAGGGCGAACACTAGGAGGTTGCCATGGAATTCTTCACTCTCCAAGACTACTACACGTTCACCAAGGGGACTGTGTACCTGCTCATGGGCGGGATCCTCGTGGCGGCGACCCTGTACTGGCGCTTCCTCATGGGCGGCAACAAAAAGGACGACTAGCCGCAAGGCCATCGTTTCAAGATTAACGATACGATAATCAAGGAGAAACGGAAATGTACGATTTCCTGACCGGGCCCATGCTCTGGGCGACGTTTATCGTCAGCTTCGGCGGCCTGCTCGTCCGCAGCGTGATGTACGTCAAAGGCCTCAGTTGGCAGCTCGACCGCGTGGCCTACCGTCCTCAAATGAAATACGGCATCCGGGGCGGCCTGCGCTCCATCCTGGCCTTCATCATCCCGTTCAGGGCCCGGCTGTGGCGCGTGCGCCCCGGCTTCACCCTCATCTTCTTCGCCTTCCACATCGGGCTGCTCGTCACCCCGATCTTCCTGGAGGCGCACAACGTGATGCTGAAGAACGCCTTCGGGTTCAGCCTGCCCACCCTGCCCACCGGCGTGGCGGACGTGCTGGCCTGGACCTGCCTGGTGGGCGGCCTGTTCCTGACCCTCAGGCGGATCGCCTTCCCGGAGGTGCGCATCATCACGACCTTCTACGACTACCTGCTGCTGGTCATCACCGTGATGCCGTTCATCACCGGCCTGATCGCCAGGTACGAAATGGGAGATTACAACTTCTGGCTGGCCGCCCACATCCTGAGCGGCGAAATCTGGCTCCTGGCCCTGCCCTTCACCAAGCTCAGCCACGTTGTGCTGTTCTTCATGTCCCGTATGCAGTTGGGCATGGACTACGGCATCAAGCGCGGCGGCATGAAGGGCACGGACATGGCCTGGTAACAGAGCTTTACCTGCACAGTACGGAGAATCGAAATGCCTGAAGGAAAATTCTGCAATAAGACGCCGATCAATACCGACGAGCAGCTCAAGGCCACTCTCGGCGACAAGGGCGGCAAGCAATACTACGAAGAAATGAACCACCTGGACGTGGACTCGGACAAGCTCTGGGCCACCATCCAGAAGACCATGAAATCCAGGACCAAGACCTGGCTCGAAATCTGCGCCCACTGCGGCCTGTGCGCCGAGAGCTGTTTCCTGTACCAGGTCAACGGCCGGGTGCCGGAACAGGTCCCGTCCTACAAGATCCAGTCCACCCTCGGGGTGATGGTCAAGAAAAAGGGTAAGGTGGACAACGAGTTCATGCAGATGTGCATGGAGACCGCCTGGTCCAAGTGCACCTGCTGCAACCGCTGCGGCATGTACTGCCCCCACGGCATCGACATGGGCGTCATGTTCAGCTACCTGCGCGGCCTGCTCTACTCCCAGGGTTTTGTCCCGTGGGAGCTGAAGATCGGCTCCGGTATGCACCGCGTGTACCGCGCCCAGATGGACGTGACCACCGAGGATTGGGTCGAGACCTGCGAATGGATGGCCGAGGAGAACGAGGAAGACTGGCCGGGCCTTGAAATCCCCGTGGACAAGGTCGGCGCGGACATCATGTACACCTGCAACGCCCGCGAGCCCAAGCACTACCCCGAGGACATCGCCGAAGCGGCCATCCTCTTCCATGTGGCGGGCGAGAACTGGACCGTGCCTTCCGAAGGCTGGGAGCAGACCTCCCTGTCCATGTTCGCCGGCGACTGGGAATGCTGCAAGGACAACGTCCTCAACGTCTACGCCGCCCTCGAGCGCCTCAAGCCCAAGCGGGCCATCGGCACCGAATGCGGCCACGCCCACCGCGCCACGGTCATCGAAGGGCCGTACTGGGCGGGCCGTCCCGACGGCCAGCCGCCCGTGCCGTATATCCATTATGTGGAATGGCTGGCCGAGGCCCTGCGCACCGGCAAGCTCAAGATCGATCCCGCAAAGCGGATCAAGGAACCGGTCACCCTGCAGGATTCCTGCAACTACGTGCGCAACCAGGGGTTGAAGGACGTCACCCGCGAGATCATCAGCTACATCGTCGAGCCCGGCTACTTCGTCGAAATGGCCCCCAACCGGGAGCACAACTACTGCTGCGGCGGTGGCGGCGGCTTCAACGGCATCGGCCTGTACCGCGAACAGCGCAACGTGGCCCTGCGCAAGAAGATGGAGCAGATTCTCGACACCGGCTGCAAGCTGGTCATCGCCCCTTGCCACAACTGCTGGGACGCCATCCGCGACCTGGAGGAAGAGTACAAGATCGGCATCCGCTGGTCCTTCCTCAAGCCGCTGGTCATCAAGATGCTCGACGTGCCCGAGCACCTGCGCCCCACCGAGGAATAACCCGGAGACCGTGTAACCAAAGGACGAGGTGATCTATGTTCAAGAAGATTCTACTGGCGACCAGCGGTGCTCCGTCCACCTTCGGCGCCGCGCGGGTGGCCTTCGACATGGCCAAACGCTACGGGGCCGAGGTGGTGGTGTTCAACGTCATGGGCGTGCCCACCAAGGCCTTTTCCCAGGTGGTCAACGACGTGCGCACCGGCGAAGAGATCGAAGTGGACGACGAATACCGCGCCTGGGTCGAGGAGGAACTCAAATCCACCTTCGAGAAGCAGATCGAGTCGGTCGAGTACGCCAAGATCGTGACCACCACGGGCGTGCCCAGCCGCGAGATCCTGCGGGCCGCGCGGGCCGAGGACGCCGACCTCATCGTCATGGGCGCAAGCTCCGGCGATTCGAGCGCCTACCGCAAGGGCTACCCCGGCTCCACCCTGCAACGCGTGGCCAAGGCCGCCCGCTGCCCGGTGATGACCGTGCACCGCGAAACCGCCTCCTACTGGGGCGGCTTCGGGAACATCGTCTTCGCCACCGACTTCTCCAAACAGGCGGAATACGCCTTCAAATTCGCCCTGAACGCCGCCAGGGAGCTCGACTGCGACCTGACCATGTTCCACGCCCTGGACATCAGCGGCAAGGTCATGGACCAGAACGCCATCGAGGACAAAATCATCACGGCGCGGAACCGCATCCGTGAGACCTACGGCCCGCTTCTGGGCGACTTCAAGAACTTCGACATCGAAGTGTGGGAAGGCGTGCCCTATGTGGAAATAGTCAAGATCGCGCGCGAACGGTCCGCGGACCTCATCGTCCTGGCGCACCACTCCCGCGAGCTCGACCCGGATCTGGCCTCCATCGGCTCCACCATGGAGCAGGTCATCCTGCGGGCGGGATGCCCTGTGGTCAGCGTGAGCAAGCCCGACAAGGTTTAGGAAGTTGATCCGCGCGCCCGGCCGGCGCCGGGCGCGCCTTGAAAATATTAATGCCGCAGCCGGCCTTGGCGGGAGCGGCTGCGGCAAATCAAGAATCAAGCGAACTGATTCGTGAGTACCAGGAGGAAAGTTATGTCCAAGAAGATTCTCATCGTCGACGACGACCAGGAAATCCGCTCTTATCTGTCCGAACTGCTCGGCGACAACGGTTATGAGACCGTAACCGCCAACGACGGCGCAGAGGCTGTGGAGATCGCCAAGACCGAGAAACCCGACCTGATTACGCTGGACCTGGAAATGCCCAACGAATGGGGCCCGAGGTTTTACCGCAAGATCAGCCAGGACGAGACGCTCAAGCGTACCCCGGTCGTGGTCATCAGCGGCCTCAACGCGATCAAATACGCTATTCCCAAGGCGATCGCAAGCCTCACGAAACCTTTTGAGCCTGCCCAGCTGCTGAAGATCGTCAAGGACGCCATCGGCTAGCCGGCAAACAGGATGAGACCCGTCGGCCCGCGAGCCGCAATAGGTTCGCGGGCCGCATTTTCCGACTTGAACTAGTGCGCAGGTTGAGTATACGTTGCAGGCGTTGCGGGGCGGTCCCGCCACTTGAAACCAGGTTGAGCTCATGCCAAAAAAAATCATGGTGGTGGATGACGATCCGGATATCGTCGACTACCTCGTAAGCGTATTCGAAGACCACGGATACGATACCTGCCGCGCATCCGACGGAATATCAGCCTATGAAGTCGCCATGGCCGAAAAGCCTGACCTCATCACGCTGGATATTGAAATGCCCCACGAGTGGGGGCCCCGTTTCTACCGTCGGCTGACCAGTGAGAAGGAATTCTCCGACATTCCGGTGATCGTCATCAGCGGACTGTCGGGAATCCATCTGGCCATTCGGCGGGCCGTGGCGACCATCAAGAAGCCCTTCGACCCGGCGGATGTAATCCAGATCGTACGAGAGGCCCTGGGCGAATAGCCCTGCCCGGCAATCCTGGACTGGAGAGAGGCCCGCGGGGAAACAGCCGTTGCGACGGCCCGCGGGAGGCTCCCCCCGGAGGGTATGATGGATTTCAAACGACTGTTGCTCGTGGATGACGAGGAAGGCGTCCGCCGTTTCCTCGGCCTCTCTCTGATAGATATGGGCTACGAGGTTGAAACCGCCGCCAACGGGCGGGATGCCCTCGATATATTCGATTCCTTCCGGCCGCACATCGTCTTCACCGACATCAAGATGCCCGTCATGGACGGCATCGATCTCCTCAAGGCCATCAAGGAACGCTCCCCCGACACGGAAGTCGTCATGATAACCGGCCATGGCGACATGGACCTGGCCATCGAATCCCTCAAGTTCGACGCCTCGGACTTCATCACCAAGCCCATCAACAACGACGTTCTGGAAATCTCCCTGGAACGCGCCCGCGAGCGGTACAGCATGAAGCTCCAGCTCCGCGAGTACACCGAAAACCTGGAAAAGCTCGTCGAGGAGAAGACCAACAGGATCGTGGAACTGGAGCGGCAGAACGCCGCCTGCCAGGTGGTCCAGGGACTGTCCTCGGCCCTGTCCGACGCCGCCCAGGAGGTGGAGACCGGCTACGGCGTGTTCAACGAACTGCCCTGTCTGGTGTCCATCCACAACCGCTATCTCGAAATCGTTGCCCACAACCGGCTCTTCGAGGAACGCCTCGGCAACCAGGTAGGCAACAACAGCTTCGACATTTACTCCGACCGCACCTCGCCGGGCAACGCCTGCCCGGTGCAGCGCACCTTCCAGACCGGCAAGGGCCAGCGGAGCAAGGAAAATTTTCTGGGCAAGGACGGCGAGGAGATTCCGGTCACGGTCTATACCGCCCCCCTGCCGAACAAGGATGGAGAAATCGAGCTCGTCCTGGATATCTCCGTGGACATGACCGAACTCAAGCGGTTGCAGGATGAACTGCTGACCACGCAGTACAAGTACCGCCGCCTGTTCGACGAAGCGCCCTGCTACATCACCGTGCAGGATGCGGACCTGAAGATCGTCGAGGCCAACCGCCTCTTCAAGCGGGACTTCGGCGAGGTGGAAGACCATTTCTGTTTCGAGGCATACAAGCACCGCAACGAGCCTTGCGAAGGCTGCCTGGTGGACAAGACCCTGCTGGACGGCGAATCCCGGCAGCGGGAGACCGTGGTCACCACCCTGACGGGAGAGCAGAAGCACATGCTCGTCCAGTCCGCCCCGCTCCACGACGCCTCGGGCCGGGTGTTCCAGGCCATGGAGATGTCCACGGACATCACCGAAATCCGCAGGCTCCAGGACCACCTGACCTCGCTGGGCATCATGCTCGGTTCCATGTCGCACGGCGTAAAGGGTATGCTGACCTCGCTGGACGGCGGCATCTACCGGCTGGAATCCGGCCTTAAAAAGGGCGACACCGAACGGGTGGAAGCCGCCACCAGGACGCTCAAGGCCATGATCGGCCGCGTCAAGAAGATGGTCCTGGACATCCTCTACTACGCCAAATCCAGGGAGCTTGAGACCGAAGCCGTGGACGCCACGGCGTTCCTCCGGGACACCGCCGACATCGCCGCGGCCCGGGCGGCCGCCCACAACGTGGAGTTCGCCCGCGACATCCCGGACGGCCTCGGACTGTTGCAGGCCGACACCGCGGCCTTGTCCGCCGCCCTGGTCAATTTCCTGGAAAACGGCGTGGACGCCTGCGAGGGCCGGAAGAACGGACTCCTGAAACTGTCGGCCCGCCGCGAGGACAAAGGCCTTGTCGTCACCGTGTCGGACAACGGCATGGGCATGGACCGCGAAACCAGGGACAAGATTTTCACCCTGTTCTTCTCGTCCAAGGGCAAACGCGGCACCGGCATCGGGCTGTTCATCTCCAACCAGACCATCGAACAGCACGGCGGGTCCATTCGCGTCGAGTCCTCCCCGGAAAAGGGATCGACTTTCGTCATCACCCTGCCCGACCGCACCGGACGGTAACAACGGACGGGAGACGCGGAGCTTGCGGGGCCGCTTGATTGATTGTCGCGGTGTTTTTCCCTATGCTTACAAGACGCGCGCCGCGCGACCTCCAATATCACCGCCAGGGACGAAGACAATGAAACTGACTACACGCAGCCGATACGGCACCCGATTGCTCCTGGACATCGCCCTGCACTCCGACAACGGCAGCCCCGTGCCGAGCAAGGATACGGCCGACCGCGAAGGGCTGTCCTTGAAGTACCTTGAAAAGCTCATTAAAATGCTCAAGCAGGCGGGCTATGTGAAGGGCAAGCGCGGTCCCAACGGCGGCAACGTCCTGGTTCGCGAACCCGAAGATATTTCCATCGGCGAGGTGGCCCGCATCCTGGACGGCGAGGAGCAGGTCCTGGGCTGCGAGGGCGATCCGTCCACCTGTCCGCGCGCGGCCGTCTGCCTCAAGCGTTCCATCTGGGACGACGCCTCCATGGCCATGTACAAGATGCTGGACTCCTATTCGCTGGCGGACCTGATGAAGGACGCCTATCTCTGCCCGATGAACCCGCCAAAACGCGACGGGGAGTAGCCGGACAGGCGCATCCCGAAGGAGAACGGTGTGAAGATGCTCAAGAGATTCCGTCAGAGCCTCATCGCGAAGATGATCCTGTCGGGAGGCGTGACGCTCATCCTGTGCATCTTCCTGTGGACCGGGTTCAACGTCTATTATTTCAAGAGCAACGTGGTCTCCAACGCCATGTCGGACATCGAGATGGTGTCCGACACGATCATGCTCGCCCTGCACTACGCGATGATGCTCGACAGTGAAGAGGACATCAAAGAGAACATCAACAACATCAGCAGGCAGGAAGAGATCGAGTCCATCCGCGTGTACAACAAGCAGGGGGAGATCGTCTTTTCCAACATCCCCGAGGAAATCGGCACCGTCATCGGACAGGAAGCCCCAGCCTGCAACGCCTGCCACCAGTACGACCCGCCGCCCCCGGCCCTGCCCCTGTCCAAGCGCAGCAGGATGGTGGATTCCGGCCAACGGCAGCTCATGTCCATCATGACGCCCATCGCCAACTCCGAGGGATGCTCCCCCGGGCCCTGCCACGTCCACTCCAAGGAGGAGCAGGTCCTCGGCCTGCTGGACGTGACCGTGAACATGGACGACAAGAACTCCATGATAGTGATGTTCGAGCGGGCCAACCTCGGCATCTCCGTGGTGGTCTTCGCGGCCACGTTCCTGGCCCTGTTCGCCTTCACCTACAGGTTCATCTTCCGGCCCATCAGGCGGCTCATCGCCGCCACCAGGGGAATCAGCGGCGACAAGGACTACACCGACATAGACATCGAGCAGGTGGACGAGATCGGCACCCTGGGCCAGGCCTTCAACATGATGGGCAGGCGGGTCTCGGACAAGCACCGCGAGCTGCTCGAACAGCGCGAGGAATACCGGAACCTGTTCGACAACGTGCCCTGCCTGGTCTCCGTGGTTGACACCGACTACAAGGTCATCCAGCACAACTCGGCCTACGAGCGGCACTTCGGCCTGCCCATGGGCAAGCGATGCTGGCAGGTGAACAAGGGGCGGCTCGAAAAATGCGAAGCCTGCCCGGTGGACCGCACCTTCCGCGACGGTATGCCCCACATGAGCGAGGAGTCGGGCATGTCCAAGGACGGGCAGCCCATCCATTGGATCGTCTACACCTCGCCGGTCCGCAACGAATCGGGAGAGGTCGTGGCCGCCATGGAGATGATGATCGACATCACCCACCGCCGTGAGCTCGAATCCAAGCTGGCCGCGTCCGAGCACCGCTACCACGCCATTTTCGACTCCATACCCAACGCGGTCTTCGTCCTCGACAGGCAGACGCTGAACATCCTCAACAGCAACGAATCCTCGCAGGAGATGTATGGCTGGAGCCAGCTCGAAATGCGCGGCCGGAGCTTTATGGGCTTCTTCCGCGAAGGCGAGGCCGGAGACTGGGAAGAGGCCGTGCGCAATCAGGCGGAGATCGAGCTGTGCACCCACGTGGACAAGTCCGGCAAGCCGTTCTTCGTCTTCCTGAGCATCTCGCCCGCCCGGTTCGAGGGACATGAAACGCTCATAGTCACCTGCACGGATGTGACCCGCAAGATCGAGGCCGAGCAACAGCTCATCCAGGCCAGCAAGATGACCACCCTGGGCGAAATGTCCACCGGCGTGGCCCACGAGCTGAACCAGCCCCTGACCATCCTGCAGGCCATCTCCAACCTGCTCTCGCGCAAGGCGGCGAGCGGTTCCGAGGTTTCCCCCGAAATCATGCGCGAGATAACCGAAGGCATCTCCACCCACGTGGACCGGGCCGCCAAGATCATCGAGCACATGCGCGAATTCGGGCGCAAGTCCGACCTGCGGACCATGCCGGTGCAGATCAACGAAGTCCTGGAACGCGGCTTCGAGTTCTTCAGCCAGCAGCTCCAGGTGCACAACATCCGGGTCATCTGGGAGCTGGAGGAAAACCTGCCCCTCATCATGGCCGACTCCAACCGCCTGGAACAGGTGGTCATCAACCTCCTGCTCAACGCCCGAGACGCCATCGAGGACCGCTGGAAGGACGAGAAGGGCAACGCCGACAAGCGCATCCTGCTCCAGTCGTTCAGCACGCCCGAACGCATAATCTTCCGCATCTGCGACACCGGCGCGGGCATCCCTCCGGCCATCCGCGAACGGTTGTTCGAACCGTTCTTCACCACCAAGAACGTGGGCAAGGGCACCGGATTGGGCCTGTCCATCTCCTACGGCATCATCAACGACTACGGCGGGAACATCCGTGCCACCTCCTGGGAGGAGGGCGGCGCCTGCTTCGAAATCGACTTTCCCAAGGCGGAATGCGAGCTGTAGCGGCCCGTCGCGGCTTCCTTTCGGCCGGGAATCCGTTCCCGGCTTTTTTTTGAACCCTGGATAATTACTCCCCGCTTTCACGGCAAAACCCCTCGTAGCGAAAAAACCGCGCCGCAGGCGCTTGCACGGGATGCAAGGGTGCGAGCCCTTGCCCGCCGGAGGCGAAATCACCCGTCCATTGCCGCAAAGCGGCTTTCAATGCCTGATTCTTTCCTTCAACTCCCCACTTTCACGGCAAAACCCCTCTGAACGGAAAAACCGCGCCGCAGGCGCTTGCATGGGATGCAAGGGTGCGAGCCCTTGCCCGCCGGAGGCGAAATCACCCGACCATTGCCGCGAAGCGGCTTTCAACGCCTGGCTCTCTCCTTCAGAGAGTTGAAGGGGCAGTTCCCCTTTTTCGTCCCATTTCCTGCGCAGCCGCCGCAATCGCCGCAAAAAATGCCAAAAAATAACGCTTCCCCCCTGCCTTTTCCCGCCAATTTCTGCTAATTGGGTTCTAACCCTTATTTTTCCGGACCGGGGGCGAAGGGTCCGGCAACGGGGAACAGCCAGGAGGAGGTATGGAACGAAAAACAAAATCGATCCTGTTGGTTCTTTTCGGCATCCTGATCGCCTTTCCGCTCTTCAGCATGACCTATTACACCATGGTCAGGACTTCGACCCCGGAGTTCTGCGGAAGCTGCCATGAAATCCGCCCGGCCGTCATGGCTTGGAAGAGTTCGACGCACGTCAACAACGCCCAGGGGTTCGTGGCCGACTGCATGGACTGCCACCTGCCCGCTCCGCACGACACCGTTGACTTCTTCTTCACCAAGACCATGCACGGCGCCAAGGATGTGCTCGCCCACTTCACCGGCGGCGCCGAGACGTATGACAGGGCGGTCATGCGCGAGCGGATATGGGCCACCATGAAGAACGACCAGTGCATGAAGTGCCACCGAAACATCCTGCACATGCCGGGCAAGCGCGGGGCCATGCTGGCCCACCGCAAGGTGCTCTATGCGGGAAACGGCGTGGAATACCGCTGCACGGACTGTCACCGGGACCTGGTCCACAACGACAGGCAGTTCTTCGAGTACAAGCAGTTCAGCGCTCCCTACCGGGCCAGCGGACTGTCCAATCTGGGTATCTAGGAGGTTTGCTTATGTATCGCAGAGTGACGTTCACCCTCGCCGCCATGCTGGCCGTCATCGCCCTGACCGCCACCGCAGCCGGCGCGCAAAATTTCCCCAAAGTCCGCGAACTGCGCATGGAACGGGCCACCCCGCCCCAGGGCACGGCCTGCATCGAATGCCATAAACAGGAGACCCCCGGCATCTTCGCCGACTGGGCCATGAGCCGCCACGCGGCGGCGGGCATCACCTGCCTGGACTGCCACCAGGCCCAGCCCGGCGAGCAGGACATCAGCGTGGCCCATGAGAAATACTACTCCAGGGGCGATCTGCCCATGGGCGAGAAGCAGTACTTCGTGCCCATTGCCGCCCCGGTGACGCCCAAGGACTGTTCCCGCTGCCACCCGGACGAGGCCAAGCAATACTCCCTGAGCAAGCACGCCAATACCATCGAGATCATGTGGAAGCTCGACCCGTGGCTCAACGGCGGCATGAACTCCGACAACGAGCGCAAGACCGGCTGCTACTACTGTCACGGCACGGTGCTCAAGATGAAGGACGGCAAGCTTGATCCCGACACCTGGCCCAATGTGGGCGTGGGCCGCCTGAACATGGACGGCTCCCTCGGTTCCTGCACGAGCTGCCACACCCGCCACCGCTTCTCGGTCATGGAAGCGCGCAAGCCCGAGACCTGCGGCCAGTGCCACCTCGGTCCCGACCACCCGCAGATCGAGATCTTCAACGAATCCAAGCACGGCGACATCTACCAGGCGTTCAAGCACGAATACAACTTCGACTCCGCTCCCGGCGCCTGGACTCCCGGCGTGGATTACCGCGCCCCCACCTGCGCCGCCTGCCACATGTCCGGCTCCGGCGACGTGGCCACGACCCATGACGTGACCGAACGGATTTCCTGGGAAACCCAGGCCCCGCTGACGGTCCGCCCGTCCGAGTTCAAGCCGCTTCCGGCAGCCACCGACTGGCAGGTCGAACGCGACAAGATGAAGAACATTTGCAGCCAGTGCCATGGACAGTCCTGGATCGACGACTTCTACACCCAGCTCGACACCGCGGTGGAGGAGTACAACGAGGTCTACTTCAAACCCGCCAAGAAGACCTTGGACGAACTCTATGAGAAGGGGTTGCTCGACAAGACCAAGTTCTTCGACGAGCACCTTGAAGTGGAATACTACGAGCTGTGGCACCACGAAGGCCGCCGAGCCCGCATGGGCGTGGCCATGATGGCCCCGGACTACGCATGGTGGCACGGATTCTACGAGTGCAAGCACCGCTACAACCGGTTCATGGAGGAGGCCCGCCACCTCATCGACACCAACACCAAGGCTTACAGGTATCCCGACTTCCCGAACGCCACCGGCGATCCCACTCGCCCGGCGCAGATATTCGGCCAATAACGGGACGACATGATCCATCGACCGAAGGGGGGCGTCCACGCCCCCCTTTATGGTTTGTCCTTTCACTTTCCGCCGCGTACCGCATTGACCTTTCGCAAAAAAAACGCGATATTAGTAACTCGAACGAGCTTGACGGCCCGGCCGCCGAGCGCAACGCTCCGAAGCGGAGGGCCGAATGGACGAAGCATCCCTACGCAAGCAGCTTCAGGAAGCGCGGCAACGCATCGAGGAACTCGAAGAAGCCCTTGAGAAAACCGTCGAGGCTACCTGCGAAGACCGCTACCGCCAGGTTTTCGAAAACGCCCCCGGCGGCATGGCCATCATCACCGAAGATGGACGCATCCTCCTGGCCAACTCCGAGGCCAAACATTTTCTCGGCCTGCCCAAGAACAGCACGGAGCACAACGTCGAAAAATTCTATGTCGACGTGAATGACCGCAAACGGCTCCTGGCTCTCCTGACGAGGGACCGGCACATCCGCAATTTCCCTGTGCCCATGCGCCGCCGCGACGGCACAGTAATGTGGGCCAACATGTCCGCGCGGACCATCGACTACGGCGCGGAACAGGCCAACCTCGTTTCCTTCACCGACATCACCGAACACCGCGAGGCCCTGCGGCGGCTGGAACTGGACGAAATCCGCTTCGAAAAGCTCTACGCTCTCTCCGAGATGACCCAACGCTCCGAAAGCGACATCCTCGACTTCGCCCTGAACTCCATCACCGAAGTGACGGGCAGCGCCTTCGGCTACATCTACCTGCTCGACAAGACCGAAACCGAACTGACGCTCCACGCCTGGTCCGGACACGCCATGGAGCAATGCGAAGTCGCGACCGCCCCCAAGACCTGCCACGTCGAGGACGGGGGGCTTTGGGTCGAACCCATCCGGCTCCGCAAGGCGATCCTGGTCAACGACTACCCGAACTCCCCGTGCAGGCGGGGGCTTCCCGAAGGACACGTCCCCATCAGGAACCACCTGGGGATTCCCGTGTTCGACGAAGACCACATCGTCTTCCTTGCCGGGGTAAGCAACAAATCCGGGGACTACACCGAGGACGACGTCCGCCATCTGGATTTGATAATGAAGGGCACCTGGCGCATCATCCAGCGGCGGCGGTCCCGGGCGGAGCTGAAGGAGGCCCGCGCCGAGCTGGAGGAAACGGTCCGCAGACGTACGGACAGGCTCCAGCAGGTCAACCGGGAACTGGCCGGACTGAACCTGGAGCTGATGGAAAAGGACCGGGAGCGCGAACACGCCCGCATGGAGCTGATGCGCTACCAGAGGATCATCGAGACCACCCCTGACCTTATTTCCCTCATCGACAACAAATACCGCTACATCATCGTCAACCAGGCATACACCCGAATTTTCGGAATCCCGCGGGAAGCCATAGTGGGCCAGCCTCTCGGCATCCTCTTCGGCGCGGAGGCCTTCGAGCAACAGTTCCGGCCCGCCATCGACAGGGCCCTGAAAGGCGAAACCCTGATCGAGGCCACCTGGCTCCGCCTCCCGGACAAGGGCGAGCGGTTCATGTCCATCACCTACCAACCGGTCCGGGTCGAAGGCGATTCCACGGAATACGTCTCCTTCGAAGCGCGGGACATGACCGACCTCAAGCGAAGCGAGGAAGATCTCAAGGCCATCGCCGAACGCCTCGACCTGGCCACCGACGCAGCCCACCTGGGCATATGGGAATGGGACCTGCGCACCGACGACCTGCTCTGGGACCACAAGATGTTCGACCTCTACCAGGTGCCACCCATGCCGTCCTCCGAGCTGTTCCATTTCTGGCGAAGCTGCCTCCACCCCGACGACCTCGCCGCCACGGAACAACAGATGGCGCGATCCATTGAGACCAAGGAACCCCTTTACCTGGAATTCCGGATCATCCGCCCGGACGGCGAGACCCGGCACATGCGCCTGGAAGGACTGGTCCAGGTCGATGAAAAGGGAATGCCCATCCGGCTCATCGGCATCAGCATGGACGTCACCGAACAGCGCAACATGGAAGACGAGCTGCGCACCCTGGCCTCCACCGATCCCCTGACCGGCGCGAGCAACCGCCGCCAGTTCATGTCCAGGCTGGGCGAGGAATTCGACCGGTGCAAGCGGTACAACACTTCGCTGGTCCTCCTCTCCCTGGACATCGACCATTTCAAGCGCATCAACGACACCTACGGCCACCCCTCGGGGGACGACGTGCTCAAGGAGCTGGTCGGCCTGTGCATGTCCACCCTGCGCACCACCGACCTCTTCGGCCGCGTGGGTGGCGAGGAGTTCCAGGCCGCCCTTACCCAGACCCGCATCGGCGCGGGCCAGAACACCGCCGAACGCCTGCGCCGCCGCGTGGAGCGATGCAAGGTCGATACCCACGGCCAGATCATCACCTTCACCATCAGCATCGGCGTAACCGCCCTGCGCCCCGAGGACGAGTCCATCGAGGAGCTGCTCAAACGGGCGGACGAAGCCCTCTACCAGGCCAAGCGAACCGGCAGAAACCGAATAGTGATCCTTTGACCCCTTGACTGCCCGCCGGGGCCTTCCTACTTTTTTTAAATTACGAATACCGCGACCAACGGGAGGTTTCGCCATGGCCCTCATCAAGAAAGACGATCACGACTGGTTTCTGCCCGAAGACGTCAGAAAGCAACTGACCGAGACCTTGAAGGCCCTCAGGGAAACCGTTTCCCTCGAACTTTTCGTCCAGCCCGGCGTCAACGACGAATTTTCCGACTACACCGGCAAATTCTGCGCCGACTTGGCGCGGCTCGACGGCCGGATAACCTATGCAAGGCACGACCTCGCCTCCGACCGCGCAAAGGCGCTGGGCGTGACCGCCTCGCCCACCCTCTGCGTCAACCCCGACGACTACCACATCCGCTTCCTGGGCGCGCCGATGGGAGAAGAGGGCAAGTCCTTCATCACCGCCGTCATGCTCGTCTCCCTGCGCGCGAACGGCCTGTCCGAAGCGTCCCTGGCCCTCCTTGAGCCGCTGGACGGCGAGCGCCTGGCCCAAGTCTTCGTTTCGCCCTCCTGCCCCTACTGCCCGGGCCAGGTCATGCACGCCATCAAATGCGCCATCGCCCGACCCGGCCAAATCAAGGCCGAGTGCGTGGAAATGAGCGAGAATCCCGTCCTGACCGAAAAATACAATGTCGGATCAGTGCCGCATACCATCTTCAACCAAGGCGGCCACGAGGCCCTCGGCCTCATGCCCGAGGAACGTTTCGTGGTCGAGCTGGTCCACCTCAAGTCCGCCGAAGAGCTGCTCAAGGACGGCAGCCTTCCCGGCATGGAAGGAATGCAAACGGCTTCGGGCTACGGGACTATAGATCCGGGCGAAGTGGACCTGGTCATCATCGGCGCGGGCCCGGCCGGGCTCACCGCGGGCATCTACGCCGTGCGCGCCGGGCTCAAGACCGTGGTCCTCGAAAAGAGCATCGTCGGCGGCCAGGTGGCCCTGACCCCGGTGGTCGAGAACTATCCGGGCTTCACCGCCGTACCCGGCAAGCAGCTCATGGACATCATGGGCGAGCACGCCCGGCAGTATGTCCCCGTGCACGAAGGCGAGGCCGTCGAGTCCATCCGGGTGGGCGACCCGGCCAAAGACGAACCCATCACCGTGACCACAGCCCGGGGCGTATATCCGGCCAAGGCCGTCATCCTGGCCACGGGCGCGAGCTACCGCAAACTCGGGGTGCCCGGCGAGCACGCCTACTTCGGGCGCGGAGTCAACTACTGCGCCTCCTGCGACGGCTACCTCTACAAGGGCAAGTCCGTGGCCATCATCGGCGGCGGCAACACCGCCCTGACCGATGCGCTGCACCTCAAGAACCTCGGTGTGGACGTGACCGTCATCCACCGCCGGGACGAATTCCGCGCCCAGAAGCCCCTCATCGAATCCGTGGAGCGCGAGAACATCCCGGTTCTCTGGAACACCGTTGTCGAGGAAATCAAGGGCGATGGCCGGAAGGCCTCTTCCCTCAAGCTGCGCAACGTCATAACCCGCGCCGAAACCGAACTGCCCGTGGACGGCGTGTTCATGGCCATCGGCCAGAAGGCCGCCACCGAACTGGCGCAGGCCATGGGCGTGGCCCTCGGCGAGAACGGCTTTGTCAGGACCGGGCCGGACATGCGCACCAACGTCCCCCGCGTCTATGCGGCGGGCGACCTCACCGGCGGCCTGCAACAGATCGTCACCGCCATCGGCGAAGGCTCCATCGCCGCCATGTCCGCCTTCGAAGACATCTCGCACCCCTACTGGAAAAAGTAGGACGCCTCCCGCGTCCGGAATCGGGAAGGGGCGAGCTCAGGCGACGCCCCTTCCCGTTCCAGGCCGCACTCCTTCCGCATACGGCCGCCTCCCCGGCTCCTCGACCGGCCGACGCCGCAGCCCCGGACCGAGTGTTATATTCAAAGGAATATCACTCGGCCGTGCTTGACTCTTTCCCTGCCCCCTGCTAGTTCTGGTTGCGTCAATGTGACCGTCGGTCACTTTTTGACCGAAAGTCACAAATTGACTGATGGTCACGATAAAAGACGAATTATTTTCAGGGACAAGGTACGGATATGGCGACCAAGCAGCAGGAAAAATCCCAACAAACCATGCAGGAGCTCATGGCTTCGGCCATCGAATTATTCGGCACCAAAGGGTTCGCCAACACCTCCGTGGCCGAGATCACCGACCATGCGGGGTACGCCAAGGGGAGCTTCTACCGCCACTGGAACTCCAAGGACGAACTCTTCCTCCAGATCGTCGAACAGAAATTCAAGCAGTACCGCGCCACCCGCCACGACCGGGTGCAAAGCGCCGCCGACCTCGAAGAGGCCATGAACATCATCTGGGATTTCCTGGAGACCATCCTGTCCGACCGCAACTGGTCGGCCATCTTCCTGGAGTTCACCGTCTATTCCGCCACGAGCGAACCGCTGCGCAAACTCATGAACAAGTCCGACTACCGCCTGTCCAACCACGTCTTCGCGGAACTGATGCGCAAACACGTGACCAGCGACTTTCCCGCGGAAAAAATAGGCGCGCTCAACACGGCCCTGTTCGAAGGCTACCTCATCCAGCGCGCGCTGAACTCCGAAGTGCTTTCCCTCAAGGACGTCAGAGAAGCGGCCATCGCCCTTGCCGTCAAGAACGGAACCAGGCGGGACTGACCCCGCAAAGACCATATTACCCGATAAGCGAGATGCATCATGCGTAAGACCCTCCTGATCCTGACGGCCCTGGCCCTGATCTCGGCCGGCCTGGCCTCCCCCGCCCGCGCCGAGTCGGTGCGCCTGACCTATTCGAGCTTTTTCCCGCCCACCCACGTCCAGTCCAAACTGGCCGAGCAGTGGTGCAGCGAAGTTGAGCTCCGCACCAACAAGGCGGTTATCGTCGACTTCTATCCCGGCGGCACCCTGAGCCCGGCCAAGCAATGCTACGACGGCGTGGTCGAGGGCATCTCCGACATCGGCATGTCCGCGCTCGCGTACTCGCGCGGCCGCTTCCCGGTCATGGCCGCCGTGGACCTGCCCATGGGTTACGAGAACGGCGTCCAGGCCACGGCCGTGGCCAACGCCGTGTACGGCAAATTCTCGCCCGCCGAGTTCGACGACGTGGAGCCCATGTACTTCCACGCCCACGGTCCCGGTCTGCTCTTCACCACCGAAAAGCCGGTCCGCACCCTGGCCGACCTGGCGGGGCTCAAAATCCGCTCCACCGGCAACTCCGCCAAACTCATCGAGGCTCTGGGCGGCACCCCCGTGGCCCAGCCCATGCCCGCCGCCTACCAGTCCCTGCAAAAAGGCGTGGTGGACGGCTCGGTCCACCCCATGGAGTCCAACAAAGGCTGGAAACTCGGCGAGGTGGTCCGCCACTGCACCATGTCCGTGCCCGTCGGCTACACCACCACCTTTTTCGTGGTCATGAACAAATCCAGATGGAATGAGATATCTCCCGAGAACCGCGCGATCATCGAGCAGATCAACAAGGAATGGTCGGTCAAGCACGGCCGGGCATGGGACGAATCCGACGCCGAGGGCAAGGAATTCCTGGCATCCAAGGGCGGTGAATTCATCGAGCTCGAACCCGCCGAAGCCGAACGCTGGGTCAAGGCCGCGCAGCCCGTGCTGAACGGCTATGCCGACGGCGAGGGCCAGGCGGTGAACGGCCGGGCGGTGGTGGACTTCATCAAGGAAGAAATGGCGAAACGTCCGTAGGCGCGGTCGGCCGATGATCGCCGCGCGCCCGGGCCGAAGCCCGGACGAGGCGAAAGGCGGCAGCGAATCGGCGGCGCGGAGAGAACCGCGCCGGAGGCCGTTTTCACCCGGCGGCGAAGACCGCCGGGATCGGGGCCGGGCGGGACAGACCGTATCCCGCCCGCAACGCCGGGGACTATTCATATACAAGGGGGGAGCCGACGACTCCTCCTCGGACTATCAGCCATTCCCCGGAGGAAACCCATGAAAAGACTTCTGACGACGTTCCTGGCCGCCGCCGTTTTCTGTCTCGTCCTTCCCGCCGAAGGACGGACCGAGGTCAAACTGACCTACTCCAACTTCTTCCCGCCCACCAACCACCAATCGCAACTGGCGGAAGCGTGGTGCCGGGAGGTGGAGAAGCGCACCGGCGGCAAGGTCGTGATCGAGTACTACCCGGGCGGCACCCTGACCAAAGCCAAGCAGTGCTACGACGGCGTGGTGGAAGGTTTGTCCGACGTGGGCCTGTCCTGCCTGGCCTACTCGCGCGGCCGATTTCCGGTCATGGCCGCCGTGGACCTGCCGCTGGGCTACACCAGCGCGGCCCAGGCCACGGCCACGGCCAACGCCGTGTACGAGAAGTTCAGGCCCGAGGAACTGGCCGACGTGGAGCCCATGTATTTCAACGGACACGGGCCGGGGTTGCTGTTCACCGTGAACAAGCCGGTTGGGACTCTGGCCGACATGCGGGGCGTGAAAATCCGCGCGACCGGCAATTCGGCCAAGCTGGTCGAAGCCCTCGGCGGCACGCCGGTCGCCAAACCCATGCCCGAGAACTACCAGCTTCTGCAAAAGGGCGTGGTGGACGGCAGTATGCACCCCATCGAGTCCAACAAATCCTTCAAGCTCGGCGAGGTCTGCAAGTACGGAACCGACTCCTTCTCCGTGGCCTACACCACCGTCTTCTTCATCGTCATGAACAAAGGCAAGTGGGCCGCGATCGACCCCGATTCGCAAAAGATCATTCGAAAAATCAACAAGGAATGGGCGGCCAAACACGCCGCGGCATGGGACGAAGCCGACGCCGAAGGGCGGCGTTTCTTCCTCGACCAGGGCGGCGAGATCGTCGAACTGGCCCCCGAGGAGGCCGAGGCCTGGGCCAAGGCGGCGCAGCCCGTGCTGGACGGCTATCTGGCCGAAGCGAACGAAAAGGGCCTCGACGGTGAGGCCATCCTGGCATTCACCCGGTCCACCCTGAAATAACCCGTTGCCGGACGGGGCGGGCCGACGCCTGCCCCGTCCGCGTCCAAGGAACGACAATGGAAGAGAACAAGCGGCTGCTCCCGCTGACCGAAAAGACCATGCGCATAATCGCGGCGGCCAGCCTGGTGGGCATGGCGGCCATGACCGGCATGGACGTTTTCCTGCGCGGAGCCTTCAATACCCCCATCTTCGGCTGCGAGGAAATCGTGGCCATCCTCGGCGTGATCGCCGTGGGCTTCGCCCTGCCCTACGCCCATTACCAGAAAAGCCACATCGGCGTGGAAATCCTGGTCCGCCGCCTGCCCAAGCGGGTTCGCGACCTCCTCGAACTCCTCACCAACCTGGCGACCCTCTTCCTCGTGGCCGTCGTCACCTGGCGCATGTTCCTCTACGCCGGAACCCTGGCCGAGTCGGGCGAAGTCTCCATGAACCTGGAGCTGCCCGAATACTACGTGGTCTACGTTCTCTCCTTCGGCTTCTTCGTCTACGCCCTCTGCCTGCTGGCGGACATCGTCAAATTTTTCAGGAAACAGGGGGCCTAACCATGGATCCGACCACCGCCGGAATCATCGGCATCTGCATCATGGTCATCCTGTTCATGACCAGAATGCCCGTCGCCTTCGTCATGATGCTCGTGGGCTTCGTGGGCTTCTCGCTGCTGACCTCCTGGAAGGGCGGCCTCAACCTCATGAGCCGCAACATTTACGACGCGTTCGCCTCCTATGAGCTGTCCACCATTCCCCTGTTCATCCTCATGGGGCAGATCGCCTTCAACTGCGGCATTTCGCGGCGGCTCTACGACACCGCCTACCGTTTCCTGGGCAACACGCGGGGCGGCCTGGCCATGGCCACGGTATCGGCCTGCACAGCCTTCGGCGCGGTATGCGGGTCCAGCCCGGCCACGGCCGCGACCATGTCCACGGTGGGCATTCCGGAAATGAAGCGGTACGGCTACGCCAACTCCCTGGCCGCGGCCTCGGTGGCCTCGGGCGGCGGGCTCGGCATGATTATGCCGCCGTCGGTGGTTCTCATCATCTACGGCGTGCTCACCGAGCAGTCCATCGGCGCACTGTTTGTCTCGGGCATCCTCCCGGCCATCCTGCTGACCGGCCTGTTCATCGCGGGCATCTACCTCCAATGCAAGATCAACCCGGCCCTCGGCCCCAAGGGCGACACCTTCACCTGGGGCGAGAAGCTGAAGTCCATGGCCAACCTCGTGGACACCCTGCTCATCTTCGCCCTGGTTATCGGCGGCCTGTTCAAGGGCCTGTTCACCCCCACCGAAGCCGCATCCATCGGCGTCATCGGCGTGCTCGCCCTGGCGCTCGTCAAGAGGCAGCTCACCTGGCAGGCCTTCGTCAATTCGCTCTACGAAACTCTGCGCACCTCCTGCATGGTCCTTGTGCTCATCGCGGGCGCAGTGGTCTTCGGCAAGTTCCTGGCCGTGACACGCATCCCCTTCGACATCGCCAACTGGGTGTCCGCCTTCGACATGCCGCCCTACGCCATCATGGGCGCGATCATCCTGATCTACTTCATCGGCGGCTGCTTCATGGACTCGCTCGCGCTCATCATGCTGACCATCCCGGTATTCTTCCCGGTGGTCACGGGCATGGGCTACGACCCCATCTGGTTCGGCGTCATCATCGTGCTCGTCACCGAGATGGGCGTCATCACCCCTCCGGTGGGCATCAACGTCTACGTGGTCTACGGCATGTGCCGCAAGATCGCCCCGGACGTCACCCTGGAAGACGTGTTCAAGGGCATCCTGCCGTTCATGGCCTCCATCATCCTCGGCATCGCCCTGCTCTTCCTCTTCCCGCAGATCATCCTCTTCCTACCCGGCCTGATGTACTGACCGGAGGCGCGCGACAAACGGAAAGGCCCGGGCAATGTCCGGGCCTTTTTTTTTGGGTTGAAAGCCGCTTCGCGGCAATAGTCGGATGATTTCGCCTCCGGCGGGCAAGGGCTCGCACCCTTGCATCCCCTGTATGCGCCTTCGGCGCGGGCTGTTCCCGCTCCGCAAGCTCCCGAGACGAAAACGGGGCCGTTACTTATCAGGTCCTTTTTACATCCAACGAACTACTCCGCCGAAGGCGGCAAAGGGTTTCCAAAGGGGGCTCGCCCCTTTGGCCGCCGGAGGCAAAATCACCCGACCATCCCGCCGCAGGCGGCTTCACCTCCCGCCTTTCCAACATAACACCCTACACGCCCCCACTCATCGCAAACGAATACGCGCCGCGTTGAGCCGTCCGTCCATGTATTGGGCAAGGGCGGCCACGGCCTGGTCCGAGGTGCGGAAGGTGCACAGCCCGGCCTCCTTGAGCCGGTCCACCAGGGGGTCGTACTGGCGGCCGCCGTCCACCACGCCGATGACGGGCGTGTCCAGGGTGGGCAGCAGCTCGGCCATGAGGGCGGCGATGGACCGTTCGTTGTCCATGGTCAGGGGGGCGTCCGGGTCGGCGAGGGTGCGCATGACCGGCGACAGGGGGTCAAGTCCGGCCACCACGGCGTCCACGTTGGGATCGAGCGCCAGCAGCCGGACGGCTTCGGCGTGGACCCGGTCGTCCGCGGCCGGGGTGATGTCCAGGGGGTTGGTCACGGTAACAAGGCCGTCCAGCCGGTTGGCGGCGACCAGTTCGCCAAGGGCGCGGCGGGTGGCCTCAGTCAGCGGAGCCAGGGTCATGGAATAGTCGTCGGTCTGGATCGAATCGGCCATACCCACGGCCTCGAAACCCGCGCCGGAAACCGCGGCCAGCCGATTGCCGCCGATGGTTTTGCCGTTCAGCCGCTCGGCCAACAGGAAGAGATTCTCGAACTGGGTGAAGGAATGGGCCACAATGGCCCCGGCCTGGCGCACGCAGGATTCGCAGACCGCATAGTCGCCCGCAAGGGAGGCGGTATGGCCGCTCGTGGCGGACTTGCCCTCCGGGGTCCGGCCCGCCTTGTAGAAAACCACGTCCTTACCCTTGAGCACAGCCCGCCGCACGGCCCGGCAGAATCCGAGGCCATCCATGTCGTTAAACCCTTCGGCATACACGGCGATGACGTCCACATCGTCGGCCTCGCTGAAGTGGGAGACCATGTCGCCCAGGGTCAGGTCGGTCTGGTTGCCCATGGAGACCATGTAGGCGGGGTTGAGCATAGGGCATTGGGAAATGCGGGTCAGCATGAACGCCCCGGATTGGGAGATGAAGGCAGCTCGATGGTGTTCGCCCGGAGCCAAGGCGGGAAGTTTTTCCTCGGGGATGAACCAGGTGTCGTAACGGCCCGGCCGTGAAACCACGCCCATGCAGTTGCCGCCCAGAAAAACGGGACCGCCGCCCCCGGCGTGGGCGGCGTCGATGCGGGCGACGACCTCGGCGGCGCGCTCGCGGCTCTCCCGGGTCTCGCCCAGGCCGCCGGGAATGAGCATGACCGATTCGGCGCAGTCCAAGGCGACCAGCTCATCCACCAGGGCCGGGACCTGCTCCGAGCCCACGGCCACGACGAAGAGGTCCAGCCGCCGATCCAGGGACTTCAGGTCCGGGACGCAGGCCACTCCGTCGATCTCCGTTTCGCCGGGTTTGACCAGGCGCACGTCCTCGGCCGGGAACCCGGCTTCGAGCACGTTCTTGAGAATAATCCTTCCGAAATTCATGCGCGACGCCGAGACGCCGATAATGCCGATGGACGACGGCTTAAGCAGATTGGCTATCTTGCCTACGGGCCGGGGGGCGCGCACTGCCCCCTTTTCGGAGAACCGGCACAAGCCGTCCAGAGGGACCATGAGATAGTCGGCATAGGCGAACGGGTTGATCTCCAGTTCCTCGATATGGAAGGGGGCGTCCGGGTTGTCCGGGGAATAGTGGTTGGCCATGTCGATGAACGAGGAGAAGCACTCGATGAGCTGCTCGTCGGTGACGATACGCCGCTGCCCCCGCGTCAGCCCGGCCAGTTTGCGGTAGGAAATGGTCCGGCGGAAGAGTTCGAAGAAGCGCACCCCGTCGGTCAGGGCCGTGGAGGCGATGGTCAGGGCCTGGCCCTTGCGGAACCGCTCGGCGTACAGCTCGGTGTCGGTCCCGCCCAGCCCGGCGGTGACGACCATGCCGAACTCCCGGGTTTTGCGGATGCCCACCAGCAGCTCGTTGCCGAAGGCCGTGGAATCCGGCTCCATAAACTGGACCATGAGCACCCCGCGCAGGTCGCGGGCCACGGCGGAAACCAGCGGCTCGCCGCATAGCCCACGGTATGGTTCGGGCGCGGAGCCGGGATCGCGCTCCAGGGCGGCGGCGAAATTTTCGGGGACCTCGTAGAGCATTCGCCGGACGGCGGAACGGATGGCGTCCGGGCGGTTCTCCACCACGCGCACCCCGCCCGCCTCGGTCTTGTGCACGATGGCGGGCGACACGATTTTGAGGACCACTTTGTCCCCGGGCAGGGCCGAGAGCTGTTCGTCCGTGAACCGCCCGGCCCGTTCAAGCAGCACGCACCGGGGCGGGGTCTCCGCGCCCGAGGCCTTGAGCAGGTCGTAGACCTCGTACTCGAACAGGGAATCGCGCCCCTGGGCATGGGCCTGCCTCAACAGGGCGTCGATGGCCTCGAAATTTATCTCCACATGGACCGAACCGAAGGCATAATGGGCATCCGCCATGCCGCTCTCCTGCGCCCGGGACGGGACTCGCCCGCCCGGCTTATGGTTTTCCGCACGCGGCCCGGCTGCCCGCCGTCGGTAAAACCTCCTGGATACGGGACGGCCGCGGTCGCGGCTGGAGCCTACATCGGCCGCGCGAAAGAGTCCACCCGACGGGGAATCAGAGCCGCCGCACAGTGGGTTCCGGCCTCGGAGGGATGGCCGTGTACCGCCGTGCTGGATGGCCGAGCATGAGCGCCCCGTAAGCCGCTTCTCCATCGGCCACTCCGAGGAATTCCCGCATTCCGGCGTCATGCGCGGCGGCGGCCAACAGATAACCGCACCAGCACGCGCCCAGCCCGGCTCCCGAGGCGGCCAGTTCCAGATAGGCGGTGGCTATGACGCTGTCTTCGCGGGGCGTGATGCCCTGCCGCGGCCCTACGGCCACGGCCAGGACCGGGGCGTTGCGGCAGATGAGGTCCATCCCCTTGTCCCAGGCCCGGACGATGCCCGGCAGGTGCAGGGCGGCGGCCAGGGGAGTTTCGGCCTCCGATTCGGCGCGCATCCAGGCGGCGACGGCTTCGGCTACTCCGGCCACCTTGTCCGCGCCGTGGGCCACGACCCAACGCGTGGGCCGGGCGTTGTGCCCGGAAGGACAGTACCCCGTCACGGCCAGGAGGCGATCCAGCAGTGCGCCGTCCACCGGCTCGTCGCGGAAGGCGCGCATGGAGCGCCGCCCCTTGAGGAACTGCTCGGCCTGCTCAAGGGAGATGCGCAGCGACTTGTCCAATGGGGCGCCCCCGGCCTCGAACCGGTCCAGCCGGATGGCGTCGGCCGGACAAACCGCCATGCAGTGGCCGCAGTCCAGGCAATAGGCCTGCTTTTTCTCGTGGGGCACAGGCAATCCGCCCTTTTCGAAGACGATGCACCCTGCCGGGCAGTCGACGGCGCACAGGCCGTCCCGCTTGCAGCGGGTCTCGTCGATGGTGAACAGCGACATGTATTCTCCTCCTTGGAATGGTCCGCACAGTGTGACCGCCCGCACCGCGGCAGGCAAGCATTGCGTTGACCGGCAAGCCGTTTTCCCGTATTTCCGTGCCACGGGCAGGATAAGGAATAACGCCCCGCACACGACAGTTCGACCGGCAAACGGTCAATTCATACAACGAGGTTTCCCATGAGCACCAAACCCGAGGCCCCTGAAAAGGGCAAGGACTTCATTCGCCAGATCATCGACAAGGATATGGAAAACGGCGTCTATCACGGCCGCGTCCACACCCGCTTCCCCCCCGAACCAAACGGCTACCTGCACATCGGCCACGCCAAGTCCATCTGCCTCAATTTCGGGCTCGCCCGCGACTACGACGGGAAGTGCAACCTGCGCTTCGACGACACCAACCCGGTCAAGGAGGACGTGGAATACGTCGATTCCATCCGCGAGGACGTCCACTGGCTCGGCTTCGACTGGGACAACAATTTCTACGCCTCGGACTACTTCGAAAAGCTCTATTTCATAGCCGAACTGTTCATCAAGATGGGCAAGGCCTACGTGGACCATCAGTCCGCCGAGGAAATCCGTGAAAACCGGGGAACCCTCAAGGAGCCCGGCAAGAACTCCCCCTACCGCGACCGGACCGTGGAGGAGAATCTGGCCCTGTTCCGCTCCATGCGGGCGGGCGAGTTCGGCGACGGCGAATGCATCCTGCGCGGCAAGATCGACATGGCCGCGCCCAACGTGATGCTGCGCGACCCGGCCCTCTACCGCATCAAGCACGCCCACCATCACAGGACCGGCGACGCATGGTGCATCTACCCCATGTACGACTTCACCCACGGCCTGTCCGACGCCATCGAGGGCATCACCCACTCCATCTGCACCCTGGAATTCGAAAACAACCGCCCCCTGTACGACTGGTGCGTGGACACCCTCATGGAGGGGCTGAAACGGCCCGAGCTGTTCGGCGGGAACGCCGCCCTGTACGAGGAGCTGGCCGGACTTCCCGGCTTCACCGACCGCCCCCGGCAGTACGAGTTCGCCCGCCTGAACATCACCGGCACCGTGCTTTCCAAGCGCAAGCTCATCCAGCTCGTCAAGGAAGGGTACGTCACCGGCTGGGACGACCCGCGTATGCCGACCATCTCCGGCTTCCGGCGGCGCGGCTTCACCCCGGAGTCCATCCGCGATTTCTGCGACCGCATCGGCATCGCCAAGGCGGACTCCATGGTGGAATACGCCCTGCTCGAAGCCTGCCTGCGCGAGGACCTCAACAAACGCGCCCCGCGCTACATGGGCATCATGGACCCGGTCAAGATGATCATCGAGAACTACCCCGAGGATCAGGAAGACGTCTTCGAGATCGCCCTGAACCCCGAGGACGAGTCCTACGGAACCCGCAAGGTGCCGTTCTCCCGTGAAGTCTGGATCGAACGCGACGATTTCATGGAGGAGCCGCCCAAGAAATTCTTCCGCCTGGGACCGGACCGCGAGGTGCGGCTGCGCGGAGCGTACTACGTCAAGTGCATCGGATACGAAAAGGACGCTGACGGCAAGGTCACCGAAATCCGGGCCACCTACGACCCCGAATCCAAGGGGGGCTGGCTGGAAGGCGGCCGCAAAGTCAAGGGCACCCTGCACTGGGTCTCGGCCAAACACGCCTTGGACGCGGAAGTGCGCAACTACGGGCCGCTGTTCACCACGGATAATCCCAACGTCACCGAAGAAGGCAAGACCTTCGTCGACTACGTCGACCCCGATTCCCTGGAAGTGCTGTCCGGCTGCAAGGTGGAACCGGCCATGGCCGACATGGAAGCGGGCGCGAACTTCCAGTTCGAGCGCACCGGCTACTACTGCGCCGACCGGCGCGACCACAAGCCCGGCCAGGCCATGATCTTCAACCGCACCACAACCCTGCGCGACACCTGGGCCAAAATCCAAAAAAACACAAATTAGACGACAAAAAATATACAATGAAAAGGCCGCACTACGCGGCCTTTTTTCTTTTCTCCACCTTTTGTTAAAAAAACAGCCCGATAATTCTTGACATTGATTGTTCAATCAATCTATAGCTGTCTCAACGACTGATTGCACAATCAATCGATACAAGGAAACAAACGACATGACCAAGAAGGAAGCCATACTCTGCGCAGCCCAGGAAGCCTTCGGGCAACTGGGGTTCCACGCCGCCACCGTCAAGGACGTGGCCGGTCGCGCCGATGTTTCCTTCGGTCTGGTTTCCCACTACTTCGGCAGCAAGCAGGAGCTCTTCCTGGCCGCCGGATTCGACATGGCCGACCGACTGATTTTCCGCCTGCACGAGGCCACCGCCAAGGCAGAGACCGGCATCGAGGCCATTCGGGCCTACATGTCCGCATATTTCGATTTTACCGAAGAGCACCGGACCGGCTTTCCCGTCCTGCTGCGCTGTTCCCCCTTCAGCCACATGGAGCCCGGTGTCGACGGCGCCAAGGTGGCCGAGAAGTTCAGCATCTTCATTGACGAGCTCAAACGCTGCGTCGCCCTCGGCATCAAGGACGGCACGATCCGTTCCCTTCCCTTGGAACAGACCGCGCTTATCATCTACGGTAACATCGTCGGCTCGGTCCGCACCAGCCTCCTTTCGCCGTACGAGTCCACCAATCTCTTTGCCGAGACGATCAACCATGTGGAGCGCAGCATAACCATCCCTGCCTGCGAGGCCGCCGTTGAAAACGGTATGCCGCTGGAACAGGGGAACCCGTCGAGAGCGGAATCGAGAGCGAGGTAAACGCCATGTTCAAGAATCTTACCGCCGCAAGAATTTTCGAGATTGTATTGGGCAGCCGCGCATGGCTGCGGTACATCGACTCCTTCAAGTCCTGGTCTGAAGACTGGGCGACCAAACAGCACCCTTAGTCCCGAACGAATCAACACCTCCTAAGGCGCACAGAAATGGACCGCAACCCACACCTGACAGCCTGACAGATACGTTTCGGACACCCCGGCAATAGCCGGGTATCAGGGAGCCGCACCAGCGGCTCCCTTTTTTTGCGCCCCATTCACTGCGTCGCATATGCGACATTAATGTCGCGTAATGTCGCGTTGCGCGACACTTGCGACACCTATGCGACATTATAAAATAAAGTATTAGGCTTATAGACTTTCTATAAATACTGGATAATACAGATTATAATACGAATAAACAAAGACTGGCACGCTGGTTGCTTATATTGATTCAGCACTTCTTCTTCAACCATATCAAACTATGCGGGAGGGCATGATGTTTGAGAAAAACGTTACCAAGGTTGTTCAGGACTGCATCCTCGACAGCGGCATCCAGGCCAAGATCGTCGCTCAGAAGATCAACAAGCCGTATTCCACCCTTATGCGCGAGATCAACCCATTCGACGCCAGCGCCAAGCTCGGAGCCGAAACCCTGCTCGAAATCATGAAAGTGACCCAGGACATCCGTCCGCTCCAGTTCATGGCGGCGGAAATGGGCTTCAGCCTCGAAACGGGCACAGCCTAGACATTTTCCAGGACCAATTTTCAGCCGGGCTTCGCGCCCGGCTTTTTTTTGACCCCATACATTTATCTCCCGCTTTCCCGCCAGAACGCCATGGAGCGAAATAAGCCCGCGTCGAAGGCGCTTACAGGGGATGCAAGGGGGCGGGCCCTTGCCCGCCGGAAGAGAAATCACCCGTCTGTTGCCGCAAAGCGGCTTTCAACACCTGCTTTATCTCTTCAGGGAAGCAAAGGAGTGGTTCCCTTTGTTCTGCAGAGGAGACAACGCCCGCGACAGTCAGTAAAAACCGTTTGACTCCTTGCCAAGATCAATGCGTTCGGCTTAGAAATACAGAGGTATTCTCCAACCAGAGGGACAAGCGGAACACATGGTCAAACACTCCAGAGCACGGCTTTCCAGGGCCGACTCCCTCAGCCGACGGGCCAAACTGGCCCAGATCGCCTTCATATCCTTTATTGTTCTTGCGTTTTCCTGCGCCCTGATCCTGTTCAACGCCTACCGGCTGCACGTCCGCCTGTCCGAGCGGGCGGACGGCATAGCGCATATGGCCCGAACCAGCCTGGCCACCGCGGTCTGGCAAGTCGACTACGCCTCCGCCCGCGACTTCATCAACGCCGTGCTCGAAAACGACACCGTGGCCTTCGCCCAGGTCGTCACCGGACGGGAGGTCATGGCCGCGAAAAGCCGCCCGCGCTTCACGGGCCACGACTTCGACTATTTCGCCGGCGATCGGCGGTTCATCACCAAATCCGTGGAAATCCGCAAATACGGGGACTGGATAGGCTCCTTCAACTTGGCCGTCTCCACCGAAGGGTACGTGCAGGAAATGGTCATGTACGGGGGACTGACCTTCGTCCTGGCCCTCCTCCTGATCCTGACCCTGACCCTGGCCGCGGTCCGCTACACGCGCAAGCATTTCCTGTCCCCGCTCATGGACCTCGAAGAGTCGGCCACTATCATCGCCGACGGCAACCTCGACGCCCCCATCGACACCTCGGCCTCCAACGAACTGGGCAGCCTCGCCCGGGCCATCGACGACATGCGCCAGTCCGTGCGCCATCTGATCCGCGACCTCCAGGAAGCCAACGCCAAGCTCCAGAACCACCAGAACATTCTGGAGAGCCGGGTCAAGGAACGCACCGAGGAGCTCAAGAACAAGAACGACTCCCTGAACAGCGCCCTCGACCAGGTGCGTCGGGCCAAGAAGGCCGCCGACATGGCCAACGCGGCGAAAAGCAGTTTCCTGGCATCCATGAGCCACGAAATCAGGACGCCCATGAACGCCATCCTCGGCATGGCCGACATCCTCTGGGAAACGGAGCTTTCGTCGGACCAGGCGCGTTATGTGGACATCTTCCGCACGGCGGGCGAAAACCTCCTTGAGATACTGGACGACATCCTGGACCTGTCCAAAATAGAAGCTGGCCACCTGACGCTGGAACAGGTCTGGTTCTCCCTGGACGATATCCTGGACCGTTCCTGCGGAATCATCCGGAACAAGGCCGTCCAGAAAGGGTTGAACCTGACCTGCACCCCATCCACCAACGTGCCCAAGCGGCTGGAAGGCGACCCCACCCGGCTGCGCCAGGTCCTCTTCAACCTGCTGGGCAACGCGATCAAATTCACGGATTCCGGCTCGGTTGCCCTGAGCGTGGAGCAGGTGTCCAACGACGGAAAGACCGCCCTGCTTCATTTCTCCATAACCGACACCGGCGTCGGCGTGTCCGGCGACAAGCTCGGAGCCATCTTCGACGCCTTCACCCAGGCGGACAGCTCGACCACGCGCCAGTTCGGCGGCACGGGGCTGGGACTGGCCATCAGCAAGGAGCTGGTCCACATGATGGACGGCCGCATCTGGGCTGAAAGCACGCCGGGCAGAGGAAGCACCTTCCATTTCACGGCGCGGTTCGGCACCGCCCCCAGGCCGGAAGCCGCGACGCCCGAACCGCAGCCGAGCGCCGAGGATGCCCCCCTGCCGCCCTTGAACATCCTCATGTTCGAGGACTCCAGATACAACGCCTTCGTGACCCAGACCTATCTCGCGACCACGCCCTGCGGCCTGACCGTGGTGGAAGACGGCAAGTCCGGCTTTGATCTTTTCAAGAAGGGAGGCTTCGACCTGGTCCTCATGGACATTCAAATGCCGATCATGGACGGTTTCGAGGCCACCCGGCGCATACGCGAATGGGAGCATGAGCAGGGCCTCGCCCACACGCCTGTGGTGGCCATGACCGCATTCGCCATGGATGAGGACGCCCGGAAATGCATCGAAGCAGGGGCCGACTACCATCTCCCCAAGCCGGTCAAAAAGAGCGCCCTTTTCGACATCATTCGTAAACTGGCGGACGGGCGTGCCGCCCGAACCGAGGAGGAAGACCATGCATGACATGCGCCTGTTGTGGTGCCACGGCTCCCTGAGCAGCCCTTGGGGGGCCAAAAGCATGGCCCTCGCCGAAACGGCCCGGGGCATGGGGCTGACCATGGAAGGGCCGGACTTCAGCGACCAGGACGACCCGGACAGCCGGGTGGACCGTCTCGTCTCCATTCTGGCCGAAGACGACCGGCCCGCCATCCTGGCCGGTTCGAGCATGGGCGGCTATGTGGCCGCGGCCGCTTCCATGGCCGCCCGCGTACCGGCCATTTTTCTCCTCGCTCCCGCCTTCTATCTGCCCGGCTATGCCATGCACGTCTTCTCCAACCTGCCCGACCTCGTCACCGTGGTCCACGGTTGGGACGACGATGTGGTCCCAGTGGACAACGCCATCCGCTTCGCCCGAACCCACAAGGCGACCCTGCACGTTCTCCCCGACGGGCACCGGCTGGAAAACTCCGTCGACGAACTCCGCACCCTGTTCGCCCGCTTCCTGGCCACAGCCATCACGAACGACGCGTCGAACCGACCCTGACCCGCGCTCCAGGCTGCGCATCAGCGGACCGCACGCCGCGTTTCCCCGGGTCTCGGTGCGGCCATTTCAAATATCGTTGACGAAAACGGAAAAAAGGGGCTAACTTCATTTACTAGGCAGAAAATCCAACATGTGGGGGGTAAGCATGTTCGAGAAGAATCTGACCAAGAAAATGCAGGACCTGGTCCTGGACGGACGCATCCCGGCAAAAGATGTCTCCAGGGCGATCAAGAAGCCGTATTCCACATTGCTTCGGGAACTCAATCCCTTTGACGCCCACGCCAAGCTCGGAGCCGAAACCATGTTCGCGATCGTCAAGGCCACGCGCAACATTTCGATCCTGGAATTCATGGCCCGCGAGATGGGATACACCCTCATGCCGCTCGACGGCATCAGGCGGGCGGAACGCAACGTCAAGGCCCGCACCGCCCGAGAGCGGGAAACGACCATGTAGGCGGCGGACGCCGCCGAAGCCGCTGTTCCGGGCGTCAGCGCACACCCGGGCAGCGGGGCCGATCCCTGCCCCCATCGCCCCTTTCATTTTGACTTTGCCCATCGATTGGTTTTTACTGTCGCCAGCAATCAAACGCTCCAAGGAGGAAGGGCATGGCCCAGGACACATTCAAGAAAGCACTCGCCGTCGGCCGTCCGCCGAACGTCGTCAAAAATTTCCCCAACTCGCAGGCGCTCATCGTCAGCGGCAAGGTCGTCGACCGTGCCATGCTGGCCAAGGGCCAATGCATGACCATCGCCGCCAACGGCCGGAACATCTTCGTCATTGAAGGCGCGCTCCGAGCCGCGCAAAAGGCCAACGCCGCAATCATCATCGAGATCGCCCGCAGCGAATCCACCTACTGCCCGACCACTCTGTGGAACGTGGCCCGGCGCGTGGACTACCTGTGCAACAAGCTCGGCATCACCATCCCCGTCGCCGTTCACGCCGACCACTACTTCATGAAAAAGTGGGAAGACGTGGCCGTGGCCAAGGCCGAAATCCCGTCCGTGTTCGACTCCGGCGTAACCTCCATCGCCATAGACGCCTCGCACATGACCGACGATCTCAACCTGCTCGGCAACCTCGCCGTGTCCCCGTCCATCCCGACATGGGCCGGTTATGAGACCGAAATCGGCGAGATCAAGGGTGAATTCGGCCTGTCCAGCCCGGTTGAGGCCAAGTATCTCATCCAGGGACTCAACGCCCACGGCCTGTGCCCCGACTGGATCGCCCTGAACAACGGCACCACCCACGGCATCGAGGCCTCCGGCGAAGGCATCCAGGTCGAACTGACCGCCGAAATCCATAAGGCCCTCAAGGCCTACGGCACCTCCGGCGCACAGCACGGCACCTCCGGCAACGACTCCGCGCGCCTGCGCGAAATCGCCGCAAAAACCGCCACCACCAAGGCCAACGTCGCGACAGCTCTCCAAATGATCGCCTGGGGCGTCAAGGTCAACGAGTTCGGCAACGCCATCATGGACGGCGACCACTTCGCCAAAATCCCCGGCCAGGGCATCGAAGACGCCCTCTGGGACGAGATGGTCGCCTACGCCGACGCCAACGGCATCACCGGCGGCAACTACAAGAAACTCAACATCGTCTTCGAACGCCGCTGGCTCGGACAAAGCGAATCCGTGCGCGACCGCATGGCCGGAGCCGTCGAGGATTTCACCTACGACCTCCTCGTCAATGTGTTCAACGCCAAGGACACAGCACCCATCGCCTGCGACCTCATCCTCGAAGCCGGCTCCTACGACCTCGGCCCCAAAGCCGAACAGTTCGAAGACCCCACCGAGTGGACCGAAGAAAAGATCAAGGCCCGCGCCACCGAAATCGACACGGACAAAGGCCCCCACGGCAACTTCGACGACTAAGCCGAAGCTATTTGCAAATAAAAATCCCGCCCGGATTGATCCGGGCGGGATTTTTTTGTTTCTTTTTGCCTCCGGCGGCCGGGGGAAGAGGAGAGGGAAACCCTTTGAAAAAGGGCTTTCCCTCTCCTCTTCCCCCGGACCCCCATCTCCTCTCCCTTCCTAAACTTTTTGTGGCCGCTTCGCGGGGAAGGCGACAAGAGAGGACTTCGAAACAAAATAGGCCCTTCGCCGAAGGCGGTACAGGGATTCCAAAGGGGGCCCGCCCCTTTGGCCGCCGGAGGCGACATCATCCGGCATCGCCGCCGCAGGCGGCTTCCGCCCTCTCCTTTCCCGTCCGTCTTTCAGCTCGCCAGAGCTAGACGTTGAACAGGAAGTGGACCACGTCGCCGTCTTTCATGACGTATTCCTTGCCTTCCACGCGGAGCACGCCTTCGGCCCGGCACTTGGCTTCGGAGCCGTGCTTGACGAAGTTGTCGTAGCCGATGACTTCGGCACGGATGAAACCGCGTTCGAAATCGGTATGGATAACGCCCGCGGCGCGGGGGGCCTTGTCGCCGTCGTGGATGGTCCAGGCGCGGACTTCCTTTACACCGGCGGTGAAGTAGCTGATGAGGCCCAGGGTATGGAAGCCGGTACGGATGATCTGATCCAGGCCGGACTCGCTGATGCCGTAAGATTCGAGGAACTCTCGATAATCCTCGTCTTCGAGGCCCACGAGTTCTTCTTCCATCCGAGCGGAAATCTTGACGAACTCTGCTCCGCGTTTTTCGGCCAGGCTGCGCACGGACCGAATGTAGTCGTTGTCCTCGGTCAGGCCGTTCTCGTCCACGTTGGCGCAATAGATGACGTTCTTGGCGGTGATGAGACGCAGTTCGGCGAGCAGTTCCGGCAACGCCTTCAGGTCACTCTCGAAAGTGGACGCGGGAAGTCCCTGGTCGAGGTGGGCGAGGAGCTGTTTGGCGGCCTCGATCTTCGGGGCCAGGCCCTTGTCGCCCTTGAGCATCTTTTCCATGCGCTCAAGACGGTTTTCCAACACCTGCACGTCGGCGAGAATCAACTCGGTCTCGATGGTCTCGATGTCGCGCAGCGGGTCCACGGAGTTGGACACGTGGATGACGTCGTCATCGTCGAAGCAGCGGACCACATGCAGGATGGCCTGGGTCTCGCGGATATTGGCCAGGAACTTGTTGCCCAACCCCTCGCCCTTGCTCGCGCCCGCCACCAGACCGGCGATGTCCACGAAATCGACCGTGGAGTTCTGCACCCGCTGAGGATTGACCAACCCGGCCAACACATCCAACCGGGCATCCGGCACAGGCACCACCGCCTTGTTCGGCTCGATGGTGCAAAACGCGTAGTTCGCGCTCTCGGCATTCTGGGCCTTGGTCAGCGCATTGAAAAGAGTGGACTTGCCCACATTGGGCAGCCCGACGATACCTATACTCAGAGACATGGAAACTCCCGGAAAAAAAGATTGCCGGATATCATTCCTCCGGCGAGGCACACTCCTTACCCGTCTTCACGGCTTGAGGCAAGTCGGCGGCGGCGCACTCCGCCGACCGGGCAATCGAGCCTTACCGATTCCTTATCTCTTATATTTCCCCGGAGTTTTTCGAACGCGAGGCGAGAGGGTGTAGGCGAAGACGGCTTTTCCGCCCGGTGTAATCTTGGTGACGATGGGATGCAGGATGGTTTGAGCAAGCCTTGGGACCCTGACGGCGGGACGCAAGAGGCGGCGCGCTCCCCCGGCGGGAGGGAGCGCGCCGCCTATATTTCCGCACCGGACGGTCGGCCCGGGTTGAAGAATCTCGGACTTCGCCTAGCGGTTCTCCGCATTGGGCCGCCGGGCCTCGACGGTCTTGCCGGGCTTCAGTTCGAATCGCTGGCCGAAGATTTCCACGGGCACGACCTTGTCGCCCTGGTGGAAGGCGGTCATGTTCACGCGGTCCTGCTCGATAACGAGATCGAACCAGATGGACCGCCAGATGAAGGACAGCCGCATCTCGCCCCAGTGCGCGGGCGGGTCGGGGTCGACCTTCATGGGCGAGGACGAGAGATTGAGCCCGGCGTAGTCCTGCTTGATGACCTCCAGGGTACCGGCCATGACGCCGGTATGGATGCCTTCCACGGTGGTGCCGCCCTGGGTGTCGCGGATGTCGGATTCCATGGCCTCCATGAACCAGTCCCAGGACACGTTGCTCGGGTAGATGTACTTGGCGATGACGGCGTGGACCACCTTGGAAAGCGTGGAGCCGTGGCTGGTCCGCTTCTCGTAGAAGTCGTAATTGTCCTTCAGGAGCTTGACGGGGTCATTCACCTCGTGGCCGAGCTTGCGCAGAATGCGGGCCACCTCCTCGGGTTCGAGAATATACCAGGTCATGAGGGTGTCGGCCTGCTTGGCGACCTTGTAGTTGTCGGGCGAATCGCCTTCGGCCTTGAGAATCCGGTCCATGCGGTGGATGGAATAGAACCGTTGACGGTAGGAATCCCAGTCCAGCTCCGGCAGTTCCATGTAGCCGTCGAACTGGCTGACGATGCCGTCCTCGGTCACGATGACGTTGAGCTTGGTGGTCATGTCCTGCCATTTGGCGACATCCTCGTCGGTCAGGCCGATGCGCCCGGCCACCTGCTCCCGAATCTTGGGCGGCAGGCCGTCGAGGATATCCAGCGCCTTCTCCAGGAGCCAGACGGTCATGATGTTGGTGTAGGCGTTGTCGCGCACACCCGGTTCGTCCGCGCCGGGGAGCTTCTCATGGAACTCGTCCGGCCCCATGACACCGTCGATATGATACTTGTCGGAGGCCGCGTCATAGGTGGCGATCCCGCCCCAGAACCGGGCTATGTCGAGCATCAGCTCCGCTCCGTATTCGCGCAGGAACGTCTGGTCGCCGGTCCAGGACACGTAGCGCCAGGCGTTGACGAACACCGCGATGGAGACGTGCCGCTGGCGGCGGGACAGGTCCGGCCCCCAATTTTTCGACTCGGGGTTGTAATGGACCTCCTGGGTCTCCTCGCTGCCGTCGTCGGCGGTTTGCCAGGGGAACATGGCCCCTTGGCAACCGTTCTCGCGGGCGTATTCGCGGGCAGCGTCCAGGCGGTTGTAGCGATACATGAGCAGGGCCTTGGAGATATCGGGGAAATTGGCGTCGAAGAAAGGCAGGATATAGACCTCATCCCAGAAGATGTGGCCCCGGTACGCCTCGCCGGACAGCCCCCTGGCGGGCATTCCCGCGTCGCGGCCCACGTTGTGCGGACTGGCTGTGACCAGCAGGTGGTAAACGTGCAGCCGAAGCACCCGCTGCACGAAACGGTCGCCCCTGATCCGGATATCGGCTTTCTGCCACAAGCCCTTCCAGGATTTGGCGTGGGAGCCGTGGACGCCCTTGAAGGTCTTCACCGACTTGAGGCCGTCCAGGCACATCTCGCGCAGGTCGCCGGGCTCGCGGTCCAGGGAGGTTCGCACGAAGACGAACTTTTCCAGCCCGTAGCAATGATTTTCCCTGACCTGAACGCAGATTTCCTCGGAGACCATGGACCGTTCCTGGACCACCTCCTTGCGCGCTTCGAGGAGCTTGCCGTCCTCAAGCATCCGGGTCTTGGAGGCCATGACGATCTGGTAACGCGAGTGGGATGTCTCCACGTGCAGATAAATGCCGTCCCCGGCCTTTCCGCCGCCCACCCGGTTGAGATGGTGCGTGTTCAGGCTGGCGTAGCGGGCCACCCCTTCGTTGCCCACGTTGCCATCCAGGGATGAACGGAAGGTCAGCTTGGCCGAATAGTTGAGCGGGGTGAAGTCGAATTGCAGGGCGAGCAGGTGCGGCTCAGACATGGAGGCCACCCGCCGGGAGGAGATGCGGGAGATGCGTCCCACCTGATCGCGGACCACCAGATGGCGTTCCATGACGGCCTCGCGCATGTTCAGGCGGTGGGAATAGCTCAATATCTCCATGGCCAGCGGGGAGACGAACTCCCCGTTGCCTATCTTGAAGGACACGGGCAGCCAGTTGGGGCAGTTGACCATGTCGTTGTTCCAGATTTCGCGCCCCTCCACGTCGCTGGGAGTCTTGTTGAAGATGCCGGAGATGTAGGTGCCGGGGTAGAAATAGTAGGATGAACACTCGCACTCATACGCCCCGCGCGTGCCGAGATAACCGTTGCCCACGGTTGTCAGCGTCTCGCGCAGCTTCTCGTCACCCGGCTCGAAGCCATGGTAGGAGAGATACCACTCGTCCGTGGCCATGCCGGACTCGAACCACTCGATGAGATCGTCCACGGTGATCTCGCCCAGGTCGGACACGACCATGTCCGCCCCGAACCGTTTGAGCATCTCGCCGCCGATGTTCCGGGCCACGCCCAGGGTCAGGCCGAAATTGCCCGCGCATCCCGCCTGGACGCCGGAGATGGCGTCCTCGACGACCACGCACTCATTGGGGTTGAGCCCCATCCTTTCGGCGGCGGCGATGAAAATGTCCGGATCGGGCTTGCCCTTGAGGTCAAGCTCGGCCGAGACCACGCCGTCCACGAAGACGTCGAAGAGCTCCGTCAGACCGGCCAGGTCCAGGACAAGCATACCGTTGCGGCTGGAGGTGGCCAGTGCCACGAGCACGCCGTTTCGCTTGAGGTCCCTTATCAGGGCCACGGAAGTGTCGAAGACCTCCGGCCCTTCTTCCTTGAGTATCTCCTGGAAAAGCGCGTTCTTCCTGTTGCCGATGGCGCAGACCGTGTCGAAGCCGGGCGGGTCCTCCGGCGTGCCGGGATCGAGGCGGATATTTCGCGACTTGAGAAAGCTCAGCACGCCTTCGAAACGCGGCTTGCCGTCCACGTAGTTCTGGTAATCGTTCGTGCGGTCGAAGGGCTCGAACGGAGTGCCGGTCTCCTCCGCGTGATGCTTGAGGAAATCGTTGAAGGCGGTCTCCCACGCCTGGGCATGTACCTTCGCTGTCCGGGTGACGACGCCGTCCAGGTCAAAGACGACGCCCTTGAGTGTGATAGCTGCCACGGATCACTCCTTGAATTGATGATTCTCCGGTGTCCGGGTCACAAGGTACCCAGAATGGTCACGAGCATATCCGGCTCGGGCACGATGAGCGCCGCGTCGGTCAGGCCGGTCACTCGTTCCGCCAACTCCTTCTTTCCGGTTACGAAAATAGCCCTGGCGTCCGGCGACAGGCCCAGGGCCGCTTCGAGCATGGGCACGTCCGACGACGTGTCGCCGCAGATCAGGCTGGCCCCGTCGGCCAACCCCAGGCCAAGTTCCCCGTTCAGGAACTTCACGCCGTCGCCCTTGTCGAAATCCTTGAGTCCTTCGCCCTCGGTCTCCACGGTAAGAATGATCTCCACGTCCAGACCGGTGTCCTCGATGCGGAAATTCCGCGCCTCGGGGTCCAGCTCGGCCGTCAGCGCTTCCAGTACGGCCAGGAACCGTGCCGACTCGGCCTTGTCGATGGAGCCGTTGATATCCTGGCGGGCCACGGTGGACTGGCCGAACTTGAACTGGAGCCCCGATCCGATGAGGGTGAACTTTTCGTATTCAGCCCGCCCGGCCAGCTCGGTCAGCCGGGCGTTGAGCCCGTCCATGGCCGCCTGTTTCTCCGCGGATATGGCCAACCGCCTCACCGCGCCCTCGCGATCCATGCATTCACGCCCCTTGGAGGCGGCGTAGTAGAACTCGCCGTCCGGGGAAACCGATATATGCACCAGCCCATCCAGGGGAGCCGAGGTCAGGATGACCGGTCGGCTCACATGGATTCTGGCGAAGCGGGTCAAAAAGACCGCGTTGTAAACGGACTGGATGGAGGTCAGGTAGCGGGCGCAGTAGTCGTTGACCGTGCCGTCGCGGTCGGTGACCAGGCAATTCAGGTCAACGCCCCGGAGCAGCTCCCGGCCCCGGTTCACATGCTCGTCGAAATCGGGATGGAAGTCGGCCAGCATTTCGAGGAAGGTCTCCTCGCCCTCCTCAAGATAGAAGATATCCTTGCGGGCCTCGTCGATCTCGTATCCCATGTCCAGACCGATGGTCCGGCCGCCGCCAAGCGACAGCCGCTTCCTGCCGTCCACCTCCTCCACAGCTTCCAGGGAGGCAAGGAGGTTGGACAGCGAGGCCGTGATGTCCCCGTCGACGGACCGCCCTTCCACAAGACAGGCCACAGCCCGCCGCCGGACCTCGCGAGAGGCGGCCATGAGCGCGTAGAAATCCTTCAGCGTCTTCAGTTCAACGAGATCGATCCCGGCCATCATGCCTCCTTGCTAATATTCGAAACGCACGGTGTAGTTGACCGTCTTTCCCTCTCCGCCCGTCGTGGGGGCGACGTTCTTCAGGTCGAATTCGATGGTCCCGGCATCCTTGGCCGTGTACGGCGTGTCCGCACTCAGGATGGTCCACTGCCCGGAAAAGGAGTCCTGAAGCCTGACGTCCCTCGATTCGGCAGAACCGTTGCGCACCGTGATTCGCCAGCCGACCTCGGCGGCGTTCTTGCCGATACGCTGGAAGCTTGTCTGGACACGCTCCACGTTGACGTCGAAAGATTGGCCGACGGCCAGCCGGATTTCCTCGCCCACGGCCGAGTGGCCAAGCCGCGCCTCGCCCGCCAGGAGCTTGGCGCCGTCGGAAGCGGGCATGAACACGCGGACCACGCCCGCGGGCATGGGCCTGCCCATCCTGTTCTGCTCGGTGTTGGTAAAAATCAACGTCGACTCAACGGGCTGTCCCTGCTTGCCGGCGAGCCGGTTCGGACTGCTGTAAAAACGGCTCGACAGCTCGGTCTTCACCGGGATGTTGGAAGCCGAGAACAACGCGACCTGCTTGGAACCGGATGCCGGGATGGAGACGTACCGGCCCGGATCATAGACGTGATATCCGGAAAAGCTTTCCTCGGCGGCCGCAGCGGGAGCTGGAGCCGCGTCCATCATGACGGCCTCGGCCATGACGTTTTTGTTGCGGGCGAACAGCTTGCGGGAAGGGACGCGCCCCACTTCCCCGGCCACGAGGCGCAGGTCGGCACCCGGGAAGGCGTGATTCGAGCTGTTGGACACCGTGGCCCAGGCGTCAAGGTCGGCGGTTCCGCCCGACTGGCTGACGGTCAGATTGTAGTCGGCCCGCCAGGTCAGTCCGTCCATGAGGTAGCTCAGGGCCACATTCTTGCGTCCGGCCACCGTGCTGCGCGTGGTCAGGGTCAGATTGGGAGCTGCGTCGAATCCTGCGGGCATCTCGGGAAGGAGCAGCGCGTCGTATGAGCCGACATAGACCTCATTGCCCAAGGCAAAGATGGGGCGGCCCTCATTGGACAGGAGCCTGGCCTTGCGCTGGATGCGCGCGTTGGCGTCCGTCGGATCGGGCAAAATCACGGACAACTCCTTGCCGACAAAGGCATCAAGCAGGTTGTCGGCGGTGATGGGCCGATAGGAGTACTGGACGTCCTCCACCGCCATATCCGGGGCAGTGGCCCGAATGGTCGACGGGTCCAGGGTTTCCGGGATGTCGGAGAAGACGACGGCGGCGGCCCCTTCGGGCAGCGTCACCATCCGGGACTCGGTCACCTGGGCCTGGCCGTTATTGTATATGGCAACGACCGAACCGGCGGCCTGGGCCGCGCCTGAAAGGAATGCGGAGAAAAAGAACGCGACGGCGAGCAGAAGCGCAAAGGGGAAATTAGGCCGATTCATCGGTCCTCCATGGTTTATTCAGGATTGCATCGTTGCAAATTATCAAGCACTGGCTATCAAGATACACGCCCCGTTCCCTTTTTGCAAAAATATAACAAAGAATAACACCAGCCCAACCGCAAGGCGATCGATCAGCCCGCAAGACGCGCCACATCCCGGATTCCGTCCGGGCGATCGACAAGGCGACCTGTCGTTTCACACAATTGCGATCTCGCCATTTTCCTTAATATCTACTATCAAGGCCTTCGAATGAAGATTATCATTATCGAAGAATCAAAAGCCGTAGCGCTCCAGCTCGCCGATATGCTTCAGAGCGCGGGTCACACGGACGTGTCGGACGTCGAATCACTCGACCGCGCGTTACGCGCCATGCAGCGATTCGCCTCCGAAGAGACGCCCGTGGACCTGGTTCTCATCGACCTGGACAACCACGATACGGACGGCATCGCCGCCATCCTGACCATCAAGTCCCACCGCGAGTTCGAGGACATACCGATCATCGCCATCGCCGAGGACGACGATTCGAGCGAGCTGGACCGGGCGTTCGCCGCCGGGTCCTCGGACTACATCGTCAAGCCGGTGGGCCGCACCGAGCTGCGGGCGCGGGTGCGCTCGGCCCTGCAACTCAGGCGGGAAATGGTCAAGAGGATGCTCCGCGAACGTGAATTGGAACGGCTTGCCCGCAAGCTGGAACGCATGTCCAACCAGGACGGACTCACCGGCCTGGCGAACCGCCGCTGTTTCGACGACACGCTCATCCGGGAGTGGGTGCGCAACGGGCGCGAGGACAACCCGGTGGGACTGCTGATGATCGATATCGACCACTTCAAGGCGTACAACGACGCCCTCGGCCACGTGAACGGCGACGTCTGCCTGCGCAACGTGGCGGAATCCATCCGCGCCGCCACCAACCGCCCCGGCGATCTCGTGGCCCGGTACGGCGGCGAGGAATTCGCCATCATCCTGCCCAACACCGACTTCAACGGCGCGTTGGTCGTGGCTGCAAACATCCACGCCAGCCTTTCCAGAACCAACATCAGCCATCCCGCGTCGCAGGTCTCCCGCAACGTCACCGTGTCCATCGGCGCGGCCGCGGTCGTGCCCACCTGCGGGTCCACTCCCGAGCACCTCATCCAGACCGCGGACAAAGCCCTGTACCAGGCGAAGCAGTCCGGCAGGAACCGCACGGAATCCGTCTGCCTCCCCGAACCCGGCCTGCTGGCGCAGTGACCGCCCTCCCGCCTTCCGCACACAGTTTTTCCCGCCCAAGCCGGACTGGACGGCAAGACGGGAAGCTTTCCGTTCAGTTGCCGACATCGCCTGGAAAGCCCGGCATCACGACGTCAGGAGATCAGGACAGACGTTACCGGGCAGTCTGAAAAAAATACGACGGGGAACCGGAATCACCTTTATCTACAGCCCGCCCGCTTCGGGAAGGCAAAAGGCAGAGGGCCACACGCTCCGGGGAAAAGCGCATGGCCCTCAAACAGGGATGATGGACGGCCGTCCGCAAGGTTCGAACGGCCGTGAGGAACAATCAGAAAAGGCTTATCGGAGAAAATGGATGGACAGGTAGCTGCCGCAGCAAGGACAGACCTTGACCGGACGATACTTGCCGTCATCGTCGCGAATGACCGCTTCCCAAGGGATGAATCCGTCAAGGGTGTATTGAACCATCAGCCTGTGACCACACTTGCAAAAACGCTCCTGCATGACCTCTTCTCCTTTGCCTTGTATCGCGTCGAAACGCGTGTGTCGTATTTATTGACTCAACGTGAGCATTTAATAAACAACATTCGGAGTTTTTGTCAACTATTATTTTACAATGTGTTGTTTTTTTTCAGAACTCCCCCCTCTTCGGATAAATCCTTCGGAATTTCATGTAGATACAAAAAGCCCCCGCAACGCGTCGCGTTGCGGGGGCTTTTTCGGACAATATGCACCGGGAGCTAGCGGTATTCTCTGGACGCCCACAAGACCTGACCGATGACGCGAACGTTGTCGAGTTCGTCGCCGGACAGATGGATGGGGGAATAATCGACGTTGTCGCTTCGCAGCACCAGCGTGCCGGGCAACCGCTCCACGCGCTTGACCATGACCGTGTCCTCCACGCCCACGGCGTAGATGCCGCCGGACAGGACGTCGGTGCGGGACTGGTCGATCAGGACCATGTCCCCTTCCTTGATCTCCGGCTCCATGGAGTTGCCGATGACCTCCATGAGTACCATATTCGCAGGATTGCCGCGCCGAGTAAGCCAATCGGACCGGAAGGAATAGTATCCCTCCACCTGGCCCTCGGTCTCGAAGGAGCCTCCGCCTGCGCACAGCCTGGCGCGCACCTTGGGGACCTCCTCGTAGGACGCCCCGTCCTCGGCGGCGGCCGCCAGCGCGGCCTCGGGACGGGCGAAGCCCTTGCCCTGCTCAAGCCACAGCGGATTCAGCCCGAACCGCGCGGACAGGTCCAATATCCAGCGGGCGGGCACCGAATTCTTGCGCTTGGCCAGGGACACCGCCGCCCGCCCCACGTCCAGCTCACGAGCCAGTTGGGACTGATTCTTTATCTCCGTCTCGGAACAGAGTCTCTTGAAAAACGCCTCGAATCCGTTGCTCATTGTTGCGCCTTGGTTAATGAATGTTGCTGTCCTTGTTTATTATTGATTAACCGTATTGTCAACAACAGAAAACAATTTCGTCATTTTCATCTGCCGCCACCGTACAGCGAGTCGGCTCACCGCATCGATCAGCTGAAAACTCTCCAAACCAACATCAACCCATCAGAATAAAATGAAAACCGCTCGGTCCCCAGGAGTATTTCACCTGCGAACCGAACGGCTCAAAGCGCGAAGCCGGTCAGTTGCGGGCTAAACGACCTTCAAGCGGCCGTCCAGGGCCAGGCCGGTGCCAGGCGAAAGGACGGAGAGTTCCTTGATTCTCGCAATGATCTCGTTGCGGTAGACGAGACCCGTGTCGATTTTGGGCAGGGATTTGATGTCGAATCCTTTTATGGAGCCGGGCACGCCGCCGCCGATGGGATTCCCGTTCCAGCTCTCTCCGTAGGCCCCGGCCGCGACGTAGGAGTTCATGGCCACGCGGAAGGTTTTGTCCGCCGCATCCTTCATGCCCATGCCGCCGATGGTGATATCCGTGGCCGTCGCCTGTGCGGCTGAACCGTTGAGACGCAACGAATAACGCAATCCCGCAGAGAAATGCAGGAACCCGCGCGACACGTACCCGGCGACGTCCACGCCACCGCCCTTCAACTCCTCGGGCCTGACCAGCCGCTTGGCGTTGCTGTCGAGCATGGCCGCTATCTGGCGGCCGGTCATCTCGACCAGAAACACGGTGTCCGCAAAGGGCATGACATTGTACCAGTCCTGAAAGGTCAGCGGTCCCGAAGCCGGAATGCCGCTTGCGAACCCGGTGGCGTTGAACAGGCTCACATCCACCCGTCCTTCGGGGAAAGTCGCGGAGCGGGCCGCCAAAGCGTCGTTCATGAAGTTGGCGAGCTCCATTTCCCCAATGTACCTCGCGGCGAACACTTCATCGGTGGTCACGGGCGGGTTGTCTTTCACCGTGCCGATCTCTCCGGCCATCTTGCTTTCCAGATTTGCCAAAAGCGGAGCCACGTGCTTCTGTTCGAAGGCGGCATCAAAATCCCCGTCGTGTTCCAGAGAGGAATATTTCGGATCGTCCGCCGCCATGCGGATGTCGCTCTTCCTGATCCTGTGCAGGCGGGCCTCCACAGGACGATCGCCGCGCCCCAGCGCCAGCGAAACCTCGCCCACATGGCTTCCGCGTCCGCCTGCCTGCACGATGGGCACCCCGCCCACCACGTTTTCCGGAGACAGTCCGTCCTCGTTGAGCACGGTGTGAGTATGTCCGCCTATGACCAGGGCCGCACAGGCCGACGCCTTGCCCACGGCCTCGGCTATCATGCTGTCGCCCTCGCTCAGGAAGCGGTCGGCCCCGGCCTTGCCCGAGCGGCTCTTCGACAGGCCGTAGCCGCAATGGGACAGGACCACGAGCAGATCGACCTGACGGCTCAAAATCGGCGTCAGGTTGCGGACGGCCTCCACAGGGCTGCCCACGGCAAGCCCGGGGTCGGCCTCCATTCCGGTGTGGGTGTCCACCGGTGTGGTCAGGCCGATGATGCCCACGCGCACCCCTTTGGACACCCCTATGACCGCCGGGTAATAATCACGGCCGCTCTCCAGGTGCGCCGAGCCGAACACGTTGGCGGACAACACCGGAAATCTCGCGGCCTCGCGGATGCCCTTGCGCAGGACCGCCGCGCCCCGGTCGAACTCGTGATTGCCCAGCGCGCCGCAATCGAGGCCGGCTGCGGTGTAGACGGTGTAGGCCGGGTCCACCACGTATTCATCGGTGCTCCAGCCCACCAATTCGTCAAAAACCGACCCGGTGTGGTCGTCACCGGCGGCCAGAAACAGGACGACCTCGTCCGGACCGGCCGAAGCACGCCGCCGCTCAAGCAGGGAGACCATCTGGGAAAAGGGATGAGTAGTGCCTTTCTTCTTGTTGGGAAGGGAGATCATGTTGTGCAGATCATTAAAATGCACAATGCGCAATATTTTAGATTTACTTGCTTTTGATTCCAGCGGCAACGTTGCCCCGGATATGGTTGATATGGGTGCGGCCAAGGCGTCGCCGCTCAGCCAGTAGAGTTGCTCGAACGCGCCGTTGGGGTTGGGCGTACCCGCTTGGGCGATCAGTTCACCGGGCGCGGCCAAGGCTGCGCGATTCGGGAAAAAAGGCACGGCGCCGATTCCGGCGCCGAGCAATGTTGCCAGGGACAGTTTAATGAATTCTCGACGGGTTGCCATGCGGTTACTCTCATGCATTGATTAATGAAAAGCGGTATCGGGGACACCGCGACAAAGAGAGGATACATGGCGGTCGCACGCCGAAAACGAAGACGGCGCGCCAATCGCGAAACAGGTTGGCGACGGGCCGTCCGAAGGCGGCCCGCATCCGTTCGAATTCCTAGATCAAATCTTTGTAATCCATGGCGGCGGCCACCACGGATTTGAGGCTGAAGTTGAGCTCAAGCCGTTCGACGCTGGCCTCCTCCAGGACGACCTCGACTGGCTGGCCCAGATGGAATGCCTGGCCCGTCCGCTCGCCCACGAGCATTTCGCGCTGCGGCCAATAGGTGTAGTAGTCGTCGTCCATGGAGGACAGACGGATCAGCCCTTCGGCCATGACCTCCTTGAGTTCCACATAGAAACCGAAGTCGGTGATGTGCGAGATGACGCCGTTGAAGGTCTCGCCCACCTTGTCGCGCATGAACAGGACGGTGACGCGCTTGAGGATCTCGCGTTCGGCGTCCATGGCGACCCGCTCGCGGCTGGACAGGTGGTTGGCCACGTTGAGCAGCTTCTTGCGGCCGGGAACCGGCGCGGGCGCGCCGTCTTCGCCCCGGGAGGACGCCTTGACCAGGCGGTGGACGACCAGGTCGGCGTACCGTCTGATGGGCGAGGTGAAATGGGCATATTCCTCGCTCGCCAGTCCGAAGTGCCCCTCATTGTCGGGCGAGTATTTGGCCTGTTTCATGGAGCGAAGGAGCATCCGGTTGACGATGTACTCCTTGTCCGTGCCCGTCATGGCGGCCACCAGCATCTGGAGCGACTTGGGAGTGATCTCCTTGGGCATGACCACCGACTTGTCCGTGCGCGACAGCAGCCGGAAAAGGTTCTTGAGCTTTTCCTCGTCCGCCGGGGGATGGATGCGGAACAGGCAGGGCAGGTCGCGCTCGATGAGGAACCGCGCCACGGCCTCGTTGGCCGCGATCATGAATTCCTCGATAAGCTGGTGGGCGAAGTTGCGCCGCTTGGGCCGGATGTCCGAGGTCTCGCCATGCACGTCGAAGAATATCTCCGGCTCGGGCAGGTCGAAATCAAGTGAGCCGCGCCTGGAACGCAGGCGGTTTATCTTGCGTGCCAGCTCCTCGGCCAGCTCCAGCATTTCAACCACCTGCGGCTCCATCCCGTTCCGGACCTCGGCGATCTTCTCGATGACCGCGTCACGGACCTGGGAATAGGTCAGCCGGGCGTGGCTGCGGATGACCGCCGGAAACACGTCGGCCTCAAGCGTGCGCCCGCTCTCGTCGGTGTCCATGCGCACGACCATGGTCAGGCGCGGCACGCCGGGGTTGAGGGAACACAAGCCGTTGGACAGTCGCTCCGGGAACATGGGTTCCACGGACCGGGGGAAATAATAGGAGTTGCCGCGTTCGAGAGCCTCGCGGTCCAGGGGCGACCCTTCCGCAACATAGTGGGCCACGTCGGCGATGGCCACCCAGAGCCGGTAGCCCTTTTTCAGCCGCTCCACCAGAACCGCGTCGTCGAAATCCTTGGCCGTGGCCCCGTCGATTGTCACGAAAGCCTTGTTCATCAGGTCGCGGCGGCCCTCGAAGTCCTTGCGGGACGGCTCAAGGGGCAGCCCCTCGGCCTGGCTCGCGGCTCCGGACGGGAACCGGGTGCGGATGTTGTGGTTGGACTTGACCAGGGCCTCCTGCACGTCGATGTCGGTCTCCTCGCCGAGCCGCTTGGTTATCTCCCCTTCCCACATGGTCGGATCGATACGCTCGCCGGGCGCGCACAGGGCGATCTCGCCGGGCTTCACCCGGACGGAATCGTCCTTGGGCGTGGCGATGATGCCGAAGTTGAGCCGGGGGTCGGACGGACGGCAGAGCCATTCCCCGCCGGTCATCTTCTTGATGACCTTGACGGGCAGGACCTTGCGGCCGCGCTCCAGGATGCGCACCACGCGCCCCTCGGCGCTGCGGCCCGCCTTGGGTTCGCCCACCACCGAGACCACGACACGGTCGCCATGCCAGGCGTCGTTCAGGTCCCGCTGGTTGATGAAAATATCCTTGCGCCGCGAATCCTCGGGCACGACGAAGCCGAACCCCTGACGCTGAATCTCCAGCCGCCCGGTAATGCAGTGCATGGCCTCGGCCAAGCCGTAGCCACGGCGGATGCGCACAAGCTTGCCGTTCTGGACCAGCTCCTTGAGCAGGTCCTTGACCAACGCCTTGTCCTTCTTCTTGAGGTTGAGCCGCCGGATGACCTCGGCCCTGGACATGGGCCGTTTCACTTCCTTGAAAAGCTTGAGCAAAGCCGCCATGGAAAGAGGCGGCGTCGAAGGCCTGGGTTGGCTTCGTTTCTTTTTAGCCATTATTGTCTCCTTGGCGGAGAATTACCGCTCCGCCCCGCGCCGCATTCGATAATCCGCCTCGTGTTCGGCGCGGTCCGCGCGGCGTAAACAGAAAGATTCATACCGCCGATCCCACCATGAGGAGAACGGCGCGTCCGGCCCGAGCGTGGAGGGGCCGAACTCCAGACTCAGATCGAACTGCCAAAATTTGTCCGTGCACATGGGGCCGAGCTTGACCGCATCCTTGGGCGTGCACAGGATTGCCGCGCAACCGAGGCGGGCGGCCTCTTCGGCCAGGGCCAGCGCGTCCCGCTTGGAATAGTCATAATGGTCGCGGAACACCCGGTGCCGCACGGGCGCATACCCCAGGTACGTTTCGGCCGTTGCCCGGACCTGGGCCGGGTCGCCAACGCCCGTGGCCAGGAGATACGGTGCGCCGTCGAAGTCGCGGGCGCTATCGCCGCCAACGACCCGGCGCACCCCCGAGGGCGAGAGCCGGAAGCTGAACACGGGTTTGCCGAACCGGGCGAGGCGTTCGTCGATGCTCGGCCTGAGCGCCTCGAAACCCGCGGCATCGGTCTTTATCATGAAGGCGTCGGCCCGCTCCAGCGCGGCCTCGGGCTCACGCCAACTGCCCGCCGGAATGACCCGGTTCCACCCTTCCCCGAGATCGTCGGGCCGAAGCAGAACCAAATTCACATGCCGCTCAACGGCCATATGCTGGAAACCGTCATCGAGAATGACCAGTTCCGGCCTGGTCCTGCTCACGGCCAACCGGCCCGCCCTGGTCCGGTTCGGGTCGACCAGGATAAGCGCCTTCTCGTGGGCGCGGGCGAGCATGAGCGGCTCGTCCCCGGCCTCCTCGGCCAACGCGCCCGGCTTCACTTCGTAGGGGAGATTCTTCGGCTTGGCCCGGTAGCCTCGCGTCAGCAGGACCACCGGGATGGAACGGGACTCGGCCCAGCCGAGCAGCCAGTCGGCCACGGGCGTCTTGCCCGAGCCGCCCCAGCCTATGTTGCCCACGGAGACCGTGAGGGCGGGCGCTTCCCAACGCCTGAGCAGCCCCCGGCGGTACAGGCCGGCCCGTATGCGCATGATCCCGCCATACAGCCAGGAAACGGGGCGCAGCACCGGGGAAAGCGTGCGTTGCAGTTCAGTTACGGTCTCGGACATGTCGCTCCAGCAAAAAGATTCGTCATTGAAAAAGCATACGTTCCCCGCACCGCCCTGGCAAGCGCTAGTCGAGGAGCCCCGGCAGTCGGGACCGGAAGATGCGCGCCTCCCGCAACAGCCATCAGCATGTTCCTTTCCGCGGCGTCGGTTCCTTTCATTTCCGAAACATTTTGAGCCGGTTCGCGCAACACTTCACGGCGGGAGGCAAAAAAGGCCGCGCCCAGGGGACGCGGCCTCGCCGATGCATTGGTGTAGGCGGGATTACCTGCGGTCGCCCATGAGACGGAGCAGCATGAGGAACAGGTTGTAGAAGTCCAGGTACAGGGTCAGCGCGCCCAGAATGGTGCCGCGCCGGATGGCCGCGGTGTCGCCCATGGGCACGGTCTCGCCCATGGTCTTGAGCTTCTGGGTGTCGTAGGCGGTCAGGCCGACGAAGATTATCACGCCGATGACGGAAATGGCGAAGGACATGCCCGGGCTCTGCAGGAACATGTTCACCAACATGGCGATGATGATGCCGATGAGCCCCATGAAGAGCAGACTGCCCCAGCCGGTCAGATCTTTCTTGGTCAGCAGGCCGTACAGGGACATGGCCCCGAACATGCCTGCGGTGGTGACGAAGGTCGAAACCACCGAAGCCGTGGTGTAGGCGTAAAGGATCGGAGCCAGGGAGAACCCGTTGAGGGCGCTGAACGCCAGGAACAGCCCCGTCGCCGTGCTGGGGTTCATGGTGGAAATTTTGAAGCTCATGAAGAAGACCATGCCGAAGGCCGCGAACAGGGCGATCATGGGAAGCATGGTCGGAGCGTACTGGCCGGTCTGGGCATTGTAGACGAAAGCCAGGTTGGTCAGCGCGGGAACGGTCAAAGTGGCAAAGGAGATCAGAGCGGTAAGGCCCAGGCCCGCGCTCATCCACCCGTAGACACCGCGCATAAAAGCGTTGACAACCTCGGCGCGGGCCGCGCCCGCCTGAGGCATACTGGGATACTGAGTCATCGATATTCCTCCGGAATTTATTACGAACTGCTTGCCGGATACTGTCCGTCAATAAGTCTATCTAATCAGCTTTTACGGTCAAGGCAAGAGGATGCATGAAATTGCACAACCGTATCGGGACCTAACGGTTCACGCGAACTCCGTACACCCGCTCGGCTTCCTCCACGGTGACCACGGCCATGCCGATGGGGGCCAGGGTGGCTCCGGCGAGCTTGAGATGCTGCCAGCCCCAAGGGATGCCGATGATCGTGATAAAACAGCCGAGCGCGGCCAGGATGTGTCCGAGGGCGAGCCACCAGCCCGCCACGATGAACCAGATGATGTTGCCCACGGTGCCCCAGTCCGAAGTGCCGAGGTCCTTCCGGCCGGTAAGCGCGTCGCGCCGGATAAGAGTCCGCCCGAACGGGAGCAGCGAAAAGCCCGCGATGACGAAGGCGGAGCGCGCCCAGGGCAGGCCGACGATGGAAATGGCCATGAGGCAACCGGCAAAGAGCCAGCCCAGGGCCATGAACAGCCCGCCTATGAACCACCAGATGAGATTGCCGAGAAACGAAAGCATGGAGCCTCCTTACGCTTGTTGGACACGTATGGTATTGGCCCATGCCGCGACTTTCGTCAATGGGCGGAGTCCGTTGCGGCGGACTCCCCCGCGGTCATGAGCAGGCCCCCGGCCAGCGCCGTGAACGGGGCCACGGTGACGAGACCGAAGCTGCCCACCAGGGTCTTGAGGACCTCCGCGGCTACGTAGATGAAGTTGAAGGTCGTATCCAGCGGGATTCCCTGGGCCATGAAGGCCATAAGCAGGGTCACGAACCCGCCGGAGTAGGCCAGCAGCAGCGTGGTGGTCATGGTCCCGACCACGGCCCTTCCCACGCGGATGCCCGACCAGATCGCCTCCATGCGCGATATGCCGGGCTTCTTGGCCACCACTTCGCTCATGGCCGAGGCCACGTCCATGGCCAGGTCCATGACCGCGCCGCAGGAGGAGAGGAACACCCCCGCCATGAACACGCGAGTCAGGTTCAGGTGGCCGTACCCGGCATAGAGCAGGGTTTCGGCAAAGGGCATGACCGCCCCGTGCACATGGAAATGGCGGGTGAAATAAATACCCATGGCGCAACTTGCCACCACGCCGAGCAGGGCTCCGAGGAAGGCGGTCAGCCCGGTGCGGTTGACGCCCGCCACCAGGAAAATGATGACCGCGCTGAGCAGGGCGACCACACACAGGGTCAGCCAGACCGGGTCCGTCCCCTTGAGCAGCAATGGCACCAGGACCTTCCACAGGACCAGACCGGTGAAGACAAAGGAAAGCAACGCCTTGAACCCGGTCAGCCCGCCGAAGAGCAGAAGCAGCGCGGCGAACAGGCCGAGCAGAAACAATTCAAGCCCCAGGCGGTAATGGGCCTGGGGGTTGACGAACACGACCTTGCCGTCGCCGTCCACCGTAAGAATGACGTAGGCCTTGTCGCCCGGCTTGAAGAGCTTGTCGCGATCGAGCTGGCCCATGAGCTGATTGTTGGCCGTAAAGGTTTCGCCCTGGAACGGACCGTCGAGGATTTCGAGTTCGACTGCCTGCTCCCCAGCCCGGATCATGCCCAGGACCTGTATTTCGGCGTCGTCCACGGCGATGACGCGGGCCGCGCAGTGAACCGAGTTTTCGTCCTTCGCGGACTCGAACCCCGTGGGCACTAAGTAGAGAACCGCCGAGATGGCGAGAAAAATGATGACCAGAAGCCAGTCGCGGGACGTTTTGCTGAGTGGGTGCATATTGTTTGAAAAGCGCGGCGGGCGGACCGGTTCCGGTCCGCCCGCCGCAGGTTGTATGATGGAGGTTAGTTCGCGGCCACGCGCACGTTGGCGGCTTCGGCGTACACGGCCTTGGCGGGCAGGCCCATGGAGGACATGATCTTGGTGGCCACGTCCTTGTTGTCATAGCTGCCGTTGAAGGAATCGGCTCCCACGCCCATGGCGGAAGTGGTGACCGGAACGCCGGTGTGCTTGTAGGAGGTCCAGCCCAGACCGGCCTTCTGGTTCAGCACGTGGGTCAGGGTGACGGACAGCGGGTCGTACTCGCCGTACAGAAGGTAGTCGCCGCCCTTGATCTTTTCACCGGCCATGGAGCGGCGGAAGGCCTGCTCGATGTCGGCGGTCTGGTAGTCGGCCAGAACCATAGGGTCGGTCTTGGCGTCGCCGTCGAACTTCAGGCCGAATTCGGCGGTGATGATCGGCTTCATGGCGTTGAAATCGCCGCCCTTCTGCTTGAATTCGCCCATGATTTCATCGGTGAACTTCTGGAAGGAGACCTTCTGGCTGCTCAGGACGTCATAGTGGGAACCGTACTTGGTGCCCGCGAAGCCCAGGGTCAGGCCGCCGCACTCGTGGTCGCCGGTGACGACGATAAGGGTCTCGCCGGGGTGCTTGTCGTAGAAGGCGATGGCCTGCTGGACGGCCTCGTCAAAGGCGATGGTGTTCTTGATGGAAGCGGCCGCGTCGTTGGCGTGGCAGGCCCAGTCGATCTTGCCGCCCTCGACCATGAGGAAGAAGCCCTTGTCGTTGTCGAGCATCTCGATGGCCTTGGAGGTGAACTGGGGCAAGGTAATGTCCTTGTCGGTCATGTCCATGACGTAGGGCAGGGCCTTGCCGTCCTGGAGCCAGGCGTTCCAGGCGATGACCTTGCCGTCGCCGGGCTTCAGGGCCATGAAGTCATCCTTGTTGTCGATGACCTTGTAGCCGTTGGCCTTGGCCTTTTCCAGGGCGTCGCCCATGGGAGCCTTGGACTTCTTGCCCGCAGGGTCCTTGAGACCGCCGCCGGCAAAGAAATCGAAACCGGAATCCGCCAGGGCGTGGTCGATCTCGTGGTACATGGAGCGGGACTTCACGTGGGCGTAGAAGGCCGCCGGGGTGGCGTGGTCCACGGACACGGAAGAAACGATGCCGACCTTCATGCCGCGGTCGCGGGCCATCTCGGCGATGGTCTTGACGGGCTTGAACTCGGGATCGACGCCGATGTAATTGATGTTGGTCTTCATGCCGGTGGCCAGAGCCGTGGCGGAAGCGGCGGAGCCGGTGATGAACCGGTCGTTGGCGAAGGTGGTGGTGATGCCTTGGGCAGGCATTGTCTCGATGGCGAGCTTCTTGCCCAGATAAGCCGAACTGGCGGCGCGCTGGGGCAGCCCCATTCCGTCACCAATGAAGAAAAACACATACTTGGCGTCTTTCGCCCAGGCGGGACCGGCCATGAACACCATGGCGAGGGCCAGCGCGAGGACACACCGGAAAATCAGTTTTTCCACTTTCAACATGTCAAACCTCCTCAGGTCCGTTTGTTGTTTTTCAGTGCCCAAGTATCTACGCCCGGAACGTTACGGAAACATGAGTCCGGGAAAACGGCGGGTGACGAAAAGATTACAACTCTGCAACGGTCCATCCCGTTGTTTTAACTCCTTATATAGCCACAACACCATTTCTCCCCCCAGCCTTGGACGGCCCCGACGGGAGCAGGAATCAGGACCGCAATGCATACGGCCCGCCCTGCGCGGAAAGGACGAGGATGGGAGGACCCCACAACGAAAAAGACCTGCCTGTGCGCGACAGGCAGGTCGAAGATTGACGGTTTGGGGAGAGGAATTTCCGCCCTTTCGGTGCGGACCGAAGCATACGTGCCGCCCCCCGGAAGCACCGGGACCGCGCGCGTCTTTGCGCCTACTGCATGAAGTCGTGGGCCCAGCGGAAGAGGTTGATGCCCACGAGCAGTCCGCCCTCCCAGCGTGTGAGCTTCCAGCCGGTGCGCAGGAGGATCATGACCAGACCGACCATCGCCACCAAAAGGATTAGGCCGGAAGAGGCCTCGGGAGAAACGGGCAGCGGCTTGAGCAGACAGGTCAGGCCGAGCACGCCCGCGAAGTTGAAGAAGTCGGAACCGATGAGGTTGCCGAGCAGCATCTCGTTCTTGCCGCGTACGGATGCGGCCAGGCAGGTGACAAGCTCGGGCAGGGACGTGCCAGCGGCCACGATGGTCACGCCGATGACCCAGGACGACACGCCGAAGTCGGCCGCGATGGACGAGGCTGCGGTAACCATCAGGTGCCCGCCTGCGGAAATGGCGGCGAAACCGGCCACAAGCCAGATTCCGTCGCGCCAGGTCGCGACCTTGCCCCTGGTCTCCTCCAGCTCCTCGGCCCCCACGTTTTCACGCTTCCGGCCGAGATAGATGAGGTATCCTATGAGCAGGGTCATCAGGCATCCGCCGAAGAAGCGCCCCAGGGTGCCGGTGAACGACACGGCCAGGATGCCCGCAGTGGTCAGGAACAGGAGCAGGCCGTCGCGATAGACGATGGTCCGGTTCGAGACAAGCGGCTTTATCATGGCCATCACGCCGAGAATAAAGCCGAGGTTGAAGATGTTGGAGCCAACCACGTTGGAAAGGGAAATGTCGTTCTGCCCCCGGAAGGCAGCGTTCAAGGTCACCAGAAATTCCGGTGCCGAAGTACCTACCGCCACGATGGTCAAACCGATGACCAGCTCAGAGACGTTGTACTTGCGGGCAATGAGCGCCGCCGAGGCGACTATCCAGTTGGCTCCGAACCAAAGCAGAAAAGCCGAGACACAAAAAGTGACTATATCGATGAACATCGAAAAACTCTAAGAGAAGGATTTGGCGGAAGCAAGTTAAGCTTTCACTTCTTTCTTTTTCCACTCGCGGACCAGGTCGGGAGCGGGTTCGGACCAGGCAAGAGCAGTCTCGCGGGCCGGGACCACGGACACGATTTCCACGTTCCCGCCGCGGCTGACGCTGACGCGAGTAGGCTCGCCCGTGGACTCGAACAGCTTGCGCGCCTTGCCCGAATAGGAGCTGACCAGGGCGGCGGCGTCCCGCACGGTCTCCGGCTCCCAGTCGCCCGCGACGGGTCTGCCCACTGCCAGGGGACCGGGCAGGTCGGCCAGCTTGAAGACATAGTCGTTCGGCTCGGCGCAGGCGGCGAGTTGATCGTTGTCGACGGAAGTTCGGCCGAAAGCCAGCCAGTGCGACCCGGCCCAGACCTGCCGTCCGGCGCGGACCAGGGAAAAATCGTTTGGAGTCGGCCGGTCGCGATGGGTCAGCAGCTTGACGAAACGGGCCGCGCCCTGGGACTCGGTCAGGCAGCAGCCGCCCGCCGGTGTGGGGATCTCGGTGAAGCCGTACTGTTCGGCCAGGGCGTATTGCGGTTTGCGCCCCCGGCCGTGCCAGTCGTGAAGCCGGGCCCGGTCCACCAGCCCGGATTCCTCCATGGGCGTGGGCGGAAGGTTCCCGGCGCACAGGGGGCGCAGAAGCAGATCGCGCACCTCGGCCCGCTTGGTGATCAAGTTGAGGGCGTCTTCCCGCTGGCTCATGGGCCGCTGGCCGATGACCTCGCCGGAGATCAGGAACTTCGCCCCGTATTCGGCCATGAGCCCGCGCGCGTGTCCGAGCATGACGATCTTGCAGTCGATGCACGGGTTGAGCCACTTGCCGAACCCCTGGGAAGGCCCGTCGAGGATCATGTCCACATACTTTTGGCTGATGTCCACTTCCACAACCTCGATGCCGTAATGGCTCCGCCAGAACGGGATGAGGTGGGGCTTGCCGAAAAAGGGCGTGACGAAGTGCAGTCCCAGAACGGACAGTCCCTGGTCCATGACCGTACGCATGGCCAGAATGGAATCCAAGCCGCCGGAGAGCAGCGCCAGCGCATCATATCTTTTTTGTTCCGCCATGGGAGGGTCCATTATGTGAGATCGGCGCCGAGGGCAAGTCCCGGAGCGCGGCTCACCCCGCCCGCGCCCCGCAACCCGCCGTGCATCCCGCGCTTTTTCCCCATATATATGGGTGTTGCCCGCAGAAGGCGTATCTGGTATCCAAACGTGTTGCTCGTTTGTTGCCGCCAGTAAATTTCGGAGGAAACCACATGGCCCGTAAAGCCGTAGACCCCGATGCCCTGCGCAAGGAAGCGCTCGGCACCGCCCTGACCACCATCGAACGCAAGTTCGGCAAAGGCTCCATCATGCGCCTGGATGACGAGGCGTCGCATTCCATCCCCGCCATCCCCACCGGCTCCATAGGCCTGGATATAGCGCTCGGCATCGGCGGCGTGCCGCGCGGACGCGTCATCGAAATCTTCGGCCCCGAATCCTCGGGAAAGACCACCCTGGCGCTGCACATCATCGCCCAGGCCCAGAAGAGGGGCGGCGCAGCGGCCTTCGTGGACGCCGAACACGCCCTTGACCCCGGCTACGCCAAACGGCTCGGCGTCAAGACCGAAGAGCTGCTCATCTCGCAGCCCGACTACGGCGAGCAGGCGCTCGAAATCGCCGACCTGCTGGTCCGTTCCGGCGCGCTGGACGTGGTGGTCATCGACTCGGTGGCCGCGCTCATCCCGCAGTCCGAACTGGAAGGCCAGATGGGCGAAACCCAGGTGGGCAGCCAGGCGCGGCTCATGTCGCACGCCCTGCGCAAGCTGACCGGCACCATCCACAAGTCCAACTGCGTGGTCATCTTCATCAACCAGATCCGCATGAAGATCGGCATGACCGGCTACGGCAACCCCGAAACGACCTCGGGCGGCAACGCGCTCAAGTTCTACGCGTCCTGCCGTCTCGACATCCGCCGCATCCAGACCCTCAAGGACAAGGAAGAGGCGTACGGCATCCGCGCCCGCATCAAGGTGGTCAAGAACAAGGTGGCCCCGCCCTTCCGCCAGGCCGAAGTGGATGTGCTTTACGGCCAGGGCATCTCCCGCATGGGTGAGCTCATCGACATGGGCGTCGAGAACGGCATCATCGAGAAGTCCGGCGCGTGGTATGGTTTCGGCTCCGAAAAGCTGGGCCAGGGCAAGGAGAACGTCCGCGCCCTGCTCACGGACAACCCGGACCTCGCCGAGGCCATCGAAGAGGCCCTTATGACCCACCTCGGATTCCGCGACGCGCCCGAGGAAACCACTGGTGACGCCGGCGATGCCGGTGACTCCGGCGAATAGCCCGATTTTCAGCCCGAAAGGAGCGCCCCGGTCCTAGAGCCCGGGGCGCTTTTATTCGGCAATACCTTTCCCTGGAGAACATTAAAACGATGAAAGCCAATGAAATTCGCAGGCGGTTCCTCGAATATTTCGAGAGGAACGGCCATACCATTGTGGAGTCCTCTCCGCTGACCCCCAAAGACGACCCGACCCTGCTCTTCACCAACGCGGGCATGGTCCAATTCAAGAAGCTCTTCCTGGGCCAGGAAAAGCGCGACTACATCCGCGCCACCACGTCCCAGAAGTGTCTCCGCGTGGGCGGCAAGCACAACGACCTGGAAAACGTGGGCCGCACGGCCCGCCACCACACCTTTTTCGAGATGCTCGGCAACTTCTCCTTCGGCGACTACTTCAAGGAAGACGCCATCCGGTTCTGCTGGGAGTTCCTGACCGAGGAGCTCAAGCTCGACAAGAACCGCCTCTACATCACCATCTACAAGGATGACGACGAGGCCGGAGAGCTGTGGCAGAAGGTCGCCGGAGTTCCGACCGACCGCATTTACCGCCTGGGCGAGAAGGACAACTTCTGGTCCATGGGCGACACCGGCCCCTGCGGCCCCTGCTCCGAGGTCCACTACGACCAGGGCGAGGAAGTGGGCTGCGGCCCGAACTGCGGTATCGGCAAATGCGACTGCGACAGGTTCCTTGAAATCTGGAACCTGGTCTTCATGCAGTACGATCAGGCCGAGGACGGCACCCGGACCGACCTGCCCCGCCCCTCCATCGACACCGGCATGGGCCTTGAGCGCATCGCCGCCGTGGTCCAGGGCGTGCACTCCAACTACGAGACCGACCTCTTCCAGTCCATCATCAGCTACACGGCCGAGCTTGCGGGCGTGAAATACCGCCAGTCCGAGGAAATCGACACGGCCTTGCAGGTCATCGCCGACCACTCCCGGGCCATCGCCTTCCTCATTCCGGACCAGGTCCTGCCGTCCAACGAGGGCCGGGGCTACATCCTGCGCCGCCTCATCCGCCGCGCCTACCGTTTCGGCAAACTCATGGGCCTGGAGGGCTCCTTCCTGTGGAAGACGGCCTCCAAGGTCATCGACGACATGGGCGGCCACTACAAGGAATTGGAAGAGACCCGCAACTTCATGGTTGAGGTCGTCCGGGGCGAGGAGGAGTCCTTCGCCAAGACCCTGGACAAGGGCCTCGAAATGCTTGAGGAGGAGCTGGCCGAACTGAAGAAGGCCAATGCGACCGTCGTTCCCGGCGAGACCACCTTCAAGCTCTACGACACCTACGGCTTCCCCATCGACATCGTCCGCGACGTGGCCGAACAGCACTCCATGGACGTGGACGAGGCCGAGTTCGACAAATTCATGCAGGAGCAGAAGCAGCGTTCCAAGGCCGCCTGGAAAGGGTCCGGCGAAAAGGACGTGGCCTCCGTGTTCCAGACCCTGCTCGAGCAGGATGTGACTTCCGAGTTCTCCGGCTACGAGACCATGGCCGACCAGTCCGAGATCGCCTACCTCCTGACCCCCGAAGGCGTGGTCGTGGACGCGCTCAATGACGGCGAGTCCGGCTGGATGGTGGCAAAGGTCACACCGTTCTACGGCGAGTCCGGCGGACAGGTGGGCGACACCGGTGCCATCGCGGCCAAGAACGGCAAGGCCGACGTCCTCGACACGGTCAAGCCGTCCAAGAATCTGACCGCCCACAAGATCAACGTCACGGAAGGCGTCCTCAAGCCGGGCGACTCCGCCTTCCTCAACGTGGACCGCACGCAGCGCCTGGCGACCATGCGCAACCACACCACCACCCACCTGCTCCACGCCGCCCTGCATAAGGTGCTGGGCGACCACGCCAAGCAGGCTGGCTCACTGGTGGGACCGGACCGGCTGCGCTTCGACTTCACCCACATCAAGGGCCTTTCCCCCGAGGAAATCCACGAAGTTGAAACCCTGGTCAACAAGGCCATCTTCGACGCCATCCCCGTGACCCGCGAGGTCATGTCCATCGAAGCCGCCCAGGCCAAGGGCGCGACCGCCCTGTTCGGCGAAAAGTACGGCGACACGGTCTCGGTCATCGAAGTGCCGGGTGTTTCCATGGAATTCTGCGGCGGCACCCATCTGGACAACACCGGCATCGCCGGTTCCTTCGTCATCACCTCCGAATCCGGCGTCGCTGCGGGTATCCGGCGCATCGAAGCCGCCACCGGCCACAACGCCGTTGCCTGGCTCAACGAGCGCCGCGAAGCCGTTTCCGAGGCCGGTGCCATGCTCAAGGCGCAACCCTCCGACCTGGCCCGGAAGGTCAAGGACCTCCAGCAGCAGGTCAAGGACATGCACAGGGAAATGAAGACCCTCCAGAGCAAGCTCGCCTCCGGCGCGGGCCGCGACATGATGAGCGAGATCGAGGAGATCAACGGCGTCAAGGTCCTGGCTGTCGAAGTGGAGGCCCCGAACATGGGCGTCATGCTCGAACAGATGGACGCCCTGCGCTCCAAGCTGCCTTCCGGCATCATCTGCCTGGTCTCGCCTCACGAGGACGGCAAAGTTTCCGTGGCCCTGGCCGTGACCAAGGACCTGCACGACCGCTTCAAGGCGGGCGATCTCATCAAGCCCGTGGCGGGCGAAGTCGGCGGAGGCGGCGGAGGCCGTCCGGACCTGGCCCGCGCAGGCGGCTCCAATCCGGCAGGCGTCGCTAACGCCCTGGCCAAGCTCAAGGAGCTGGTCTCCGCGTAAGGCAATCTGCAAAATCGAATCCAAAGGCCTCCGGCGAGTTTTCCCGCCTGGGGGCCTTTTCTTTTGAGGGGAGCTGCTCCTTACTCTTTAAAGGAGGAAAGTCAGGGGTTGAAAGCCGCTTCGCGGCGATAGTCGGATGATTTCGCCTCCGGCGGGCAAGGGCTCGCACCCTTGCATCCCATGTTTGCGCCTTCGGCGCGGGCTTTTTCGCTCCGCGGTAGTCCGGCACGGGAACGGGGAGTTAAATATATTGGTCACTTTGCTTGGGAGCTGTTTTTTACTCCTTAAAAAAAGGGGGGAGAAATCAGGAGTTGAAACCCGCTTCGCGGCGATAATCGGGTGATTTCGCCTCCGGCGGGCAAGAGCTCGCACCCTTGCATCCCATGTTTGCGCCTTCGGCGCGGGCTTTTTCGCTCTGCGGCGGTCCGGCGCGGGAACGGGGAGTTAAATATATTGGTCACTTTTTTGGGGCGGGAATGGCGTTCAATACAATATTTCATCAATCATATCGAGCGGACGCACCGAAATACGTCGAGTTGATTCGCGCAAACAAAAAGCTTGTGGCCGACTCGGTTTTCAGGTAAGTACCTTCTCCCGGTCTGCCCACCGGCTTTGAAGAACACCCCGTTACAACCCGTTCTTCCTGGCCAGGCGGTCTGATCGCGTGACCACTCATATATATTGAAATGGGTTGACAGGCGGGCAGGATGCCCGTAAAGGTCCCCTTCTTGAGAATCTGCAAGGAGCATTTTTATGAAGACATATAGCCCGAAGCCGGAAGACGCGAACCGCGAATGGTTCATCGTCGACGCCACGGACAAGATCCTGGGCCGACTGGCCACCGAGATCACCACCCGTCTGCGCGGCAAGCACAAGCCGGAGTTCGCCCCCCACATGGATATGGGCGACTTCGTGGTGGTCATCAACGCCGATAAGATCAAAGTCACCGGCCAGAAGATGGACGCCAAGATGTACTACAAGCACACCAACCATCCTGGCGGCCTGAAGCAGAAGACCCTGCGCCAGATGCTGGACATCAAGCCCGAGAACGTCATCACCGCCGCCGTCAAGGGTATGCTGCCCAAGAACAAACTGGCCGCCCAGCAGCTGAAAAAGCTGAAGGTCTACGCCGGTCCCGAGCACCCGCACGCGGCCCAGGCTCCCAAACCTCTGGATTTCTAATCGGGGATAATCATGAGCGATTTCACCTACGCCACTGGCAAACGTAAGAATGCGATCTCCCGCACCCGCCTTTATGCCGGCACCGGGCAGATCACCGTCAACGGCCGTCCCTTCGAGGACTATTTCCCCCGCAAGACCCTGCAGATGGTTGTCCAGCAGCCGCTGAAGCTGGTCAAGATGCTCGACCGCTTCGACATCAAGGCCAACTGCTCCGGCGGCGGCGTGTCCGGCCAGGCCGAGGCCCTGCGCCACGGCATCGCCCGCGCCCTCTGCGACCTGGATCCGGAACTGCGCTCCGTGCTCAAGCCCGCCGGTCTGCTGACCCGCGACGCTCGTAAGAAAGAGCGTAAGAAGTACGGCCTCCGCGGCGCCCGCGCTTCCTTCCAGTTCTCCAAGCGTTAAGCCGAGAATCGGATATTCAGTCCACTCAAGACCGGTTTCCCCTCAAGGAAGCCGGTCTTTTCGCATGTGCGGCCGATTGCGTCGGCCGCGCCTCCCGGAGATTATCCAAGCGTTTTGCAGGAAATCGGCCATACCGAACGCCCAGATCGCATTACACGGCAAAACCTGTTTTTTGCGCGGCGAAACGGCCCGACCCGCATTCAATTCTTGCCCGAACCATTGTTTGCACATAGAATGCCGCCACTATGTCATCCAAGAACAAACCACAACCGCGTATGCTGTTCGCCTCGGCGGACGGCGAGATTTTCGACCACCCGGACCTCTTGCTGATGGTCCGGCGGGGCGACGAATTCGGCCTGCCCAGGCCCGACGAAATCATACCCCTGCCCGAGGAATCAGAATTCTTCATGCTCCCCGGCCGCCATGCCATGGGCTACAGCCAGGAAGACGGCCAGGCCGAGGTCATGGAGGAGCTGGCGGTGGCGGCCTTCGTCTGTCCGGGTCATACCGTCACCGGGATAGCGGCTTACGAGTCCGACGACGACGCCCCGATCCTGCCCCTGCTTTCCTACGCGGCCATCGGTTATGCCAACGGCCGTTTCTGGGTCTGCGCCAAGCAGGTGGACGAGGACAAACGGCAGGTGTTCACCCATATTCCGCCCGACCGCATCGAGGCCGGAGCGCATCAGCTCCTGGCCGAGATGCCCGAGAACCGCCTGGTCAACCATCTGGCGGGCTGCGCCCTGACCAGCGGCTGCCCGGCGGCCAAGAACCTGTCCCTTGGACGCTTCGAATGCCCCCTGCCCACTTCCCAGGCCTGCAACGCCGAATGCGTGGGCTGCATTTCGCACCAGCCCGAGGATTCCGGTTTCCCCTCCCCGCAATGCCGCATCGCGTTCCGCCCCACGGCCGATGAGATCGTTCAGATCATGCGCCGCCACGAGTCGCGGGAACGCCGCCCCATATTTTCCTTTGGCCAGGGATGCGAGGGAGAGCCTCTGCTCGAAGCCGAACTCATCTGCGAGGCTGTGTCCCAATACCGGAGCGAAGGCGGCACCGGCACGGTCAACGTCAACACCAACGGTTCCCGCCACCAGGCCATGCCCGCCCTCAAAGTCGCAGGGGTCAACTCCATCAGGGTCAGCCTCAACTCGGCGCGCAAAGGCCCCTACGAGGCGTACTACCGGCCGCGCGGCTATTCCTTCGACGACGTGCGCGAAACCATCTGCAAGGCCCACGATGTCGGCCTGTTCGTCTCCCTCAACCTGCTGTTCTTCCCCGGCGTCACCGATACCGAGGAAGAGTTCGACGCGCTGGTCGAACTGGGCGAGGCGTGCCGCTACGACTTCATCCAGCTGCGTAATCTCAACCTCGACCCAGAGCTCTATCTCAAGCTCATGGCTCCCTTCGGACGTTCTCCCTCCATGGGTTTCAACAACTTCAGGAAACGGCTCAAAAAGGCTCTCCCCTGGATCGACTACGGCTATTTCAATCCGTACCGTGGCTAGGGACGGTTTCCGTCGCCGGGACAACCGGCGGGCCGGAAACGAAAAAAGGCCGCTCCATCAGGAGCGGCCTTTTTTTGGCAATGGGAATATCCCTACGGGAAAACGACTTCGACCTGTTCGGAGGCGTCCTGGCGTTTGGTGATCTCGCCGATGCGGTACGCTTCGACGTCGTCGCGGGCGTCGAGTTTCTCGAGGGCCTCGTCGGCGTGCGCCGGGTCGACAATAAGGATGTAGCCGATCCCGCAGTTGAAAATCTGAAGCATTTCAGGCCAGGAAAGGTCTCCCTGGTTCTTGATCCAATCGAATACCGGAAGCATGGCCCAGGAGCCGAACTGCACCGTGGCGGCCACATCCTCGGGAAGGATGCGGGGCACGTTGTCGTAGAAACCGCCGCCGGTGACATGGACCATACCCTTGATGGGCAGGGACTCCATGAGTTCGAGAACCGGCTTGACGTAGATTCGGGTAGGCTCGATGAGCACCTCGGCCACGGTCCTTTCCGTACCGGGAAAGATATCGTCCTTGTCCAGCCCGGACTCGCCGAGGAGCTTGCGGACCAGGGACCAGCCGTTGGAATGCACGCCGGAGGACGCCAGCCCGATGAGCACGTCGCCGGGCGTGATCTCCTTGCCGGTGACGAGCTTCGGAGTGTCGACCATGCCCACGGCGAAACCGGAAAGGTCGTACTCGCCGTCGGGGTAGAAGCCGGGCATCTCGGCGGTCTCGCCGCCGAGCAGGGCGCAGGCGGACTGACGGCACCCTTCACACACGCCGGAGACCACTTCGGCGGCCACGCCGGGCTCCAGCTTGCCTGTGGCGAAGTAATCCAAAAAGAAAAGCGGGGTCGCGCCCTGAACGAGCACGTCGTTGACGGACATGGCCACCAGATCGATGCCCACGGTGTCGTGCTTGTCGAACATGAAGGCTATCTTGAGCTTGGTGCCCACCCCGTCGGTTCCGGCAACGAGCATGGGGGCTTCCATGCCCGAGATTTCGGGCTTGAACAGGCCGCCGAAGCCGCCGATGTCCGTGGCTACGCCGGGCGTGAAAGTGGACTTTACCATGTCCTTGATACGGCGGACGAATTCGTTGCCCGCCTCGATGTCCACACCAGCAGCGGTGTAGGCCTGGGATCGTTTGGCGCTGTCGCTCATGAGTCTCTCCTCGGTTGGCTTTGGTCGCTTATAGATGGAAGGCGGACCAAGTTCAAGCAACAAGTGGACGGCTTTCCATTTGCATTGCCAAGGCCGCATCCCGTGTCTATTATATATGAATGTGACAGTACCGTTAGCCGTGGAGGAAACCATGCGCCTTTTCATCGTCCCGGCCGTCCTGACCCTGGCCCTTGCTCTTTTGACGCCCGCTCCGGGAGCCGCCCAAAGCAAATTCAAGAACGAGGACACGGCCAAGAACCGCCAGGACAACACCTTCGGCACGCGGCCCGTGGAGGGCGAACAGCCAGTGACGACCTTCGGCGTCAACGAGGCGGGCGACTCGACCATCGACTCGCACCAGCCGAAGACGGAAGAGACGGACTGGTACGACAAGGTCATCATCGCCGTCGACCCCGACGTATCCTGGCCCCGCGACGAAAGGCCCGACCTCGGGGACAAGACTGCCCCGAAGAAGTGAATCCGGAGGTGACGCCATGATCGAGGCCAGACTGTGGAAGTCTCTCAAGGACGGCGCGGTCCAATGCAGGCTGTGCAACCATTTTTGCGCCATCAGGCCCGGCGGGCGAGGCCGGTGCGGTGTGCGGGAGAACAGGGAGGGCGTCCTGTTCTCCCTGAACTACGGCAAGGTCGCCGCACTGAATCTCGACCCGGTCGAAAAAAAGCCCCTCTACCATTTCCTGCCCGGCTCCATGACCTTCTCCTTCGCCACCATGGGCTGCAACCTGTCCTGCACCTTCTGCCAGAACTGGTCCCTGTCCCAGCCGCCGCGCACGGGCAGTCCCATCCTGGGCCGGGAGATGTCCCCCGAGGACCTGGTCGCGGAAGCCATCCGGCTCGAAGCCGCGTCCATCTCCTATACCTACTCCGAGCCGACCATCTTCTTCGAGCTGATGCAGGACACGGCCCGGCTGGCCCATGAACGGGGACTCAAGAACATCATGGTCTCCAACGGCTTCATGAGCCGCGAATGCCTGGACGCCCTCGGCCCGGACATCGACGCCATCAACGTGGACCTCAAATGCTTCACTGAAACGTTCTACGAGGCCATCTCCGGAGCCCGGCTCCAGCCCGTGCTCGACAACCTGAAGCAAATCAAGCACGAGCTCGGCTGGTGGCTTGAAGTGACCACCCTGCTCATCCCCGGCAAAAACGATTCGCCCGGCGAACTGGACCGGCTGACGGACTTCCTCGCCCGCGAAATCGGCACCGACACGCCGTGGCACATCTCCCGGTTCCACCCCGACTACAAGATGACCGACGCCCCGCCGACCTCCGGCAACTCGCTGGAAACCGCCTACGACATGGGCAAGGCCAAGGGGCTTCAATACGTCTACATCGGAAACATGCCCGGCTCCAACAAACAGGACACCGTCTGCCCCGGCTGCGGCAGGGAGCTCATCAACCGTTCCGGATTCTCGGCCCGCGTGCGGGGCATCCGCGACGGCAGGTGCTCGGACTGCTGACAGCGCATCCACGGAGTCGATTTGGGCTGACCGACTTGCAAACGGCCCACTTTTTCAGTAGGTATGCTCACCCTCGCGGGGGGTCGCGCGCAACAGCGCGAGTCCGGACGGACGGTTGAGGACCGCCCCGGCCGGATGCGAAACGGTTCCTGACCGCCGTCCGCCCCGCTACGCACGGCTTCGTCCGGGCGAGATGAAGTCCTCAAACCGATAGACGGAGTGTGGCGCAGACTGGTAGCGCGCCTGCTTTGGGAGCAGGATGCCGGGGGTTCAAATCCCTCCACTCCGACCAGAAGAATCAAGCCCCGGGATTTCCCGGGGCTTTTTTTCAACTCCCCGCTTTCACGCCAGGGCGCCGCAGAGCGAAAAATCCCGCGCCGAAGACGCAAACATGGGATGCAAGGGTGCGAGCCCTTGCCCGCCGGAGACGAAATCATCGACTATCGCCGCGAAGCGGCTTTCAACGCCTGATTTTCCTCTCAAGGATGGGGGGAGCTCCTTTTTTTTGCCGGCAACACTTGCCTCTTCGCCTCTTCACAAACTATTCTCAACTCCACCATACATCCCGACCGGCATCCACACTGACACAACGTGACAACGCTGCGGATTTGATTTCATCCCCTTTTCAAGAGGAAATTGCACATGCGGACGGATAATCACCGACTGGACTGGTATGAATCGCTCTCCGTGGGCGTCCCCTCCATCGATGAGCAACACAAACGGCTCATCGCCCTGACCGACAAGCTATTCCAGGCCATCATGGATGACGTTGGAAAAACCGTCATGGGCGATGTGCTGAACGAACTGGCCGACTACACGACCTATCATTTCGGCCACGAAGAGCAGCTCCTGCTCGAACACGGCTACCCCGAGGACCTGTTCGCCGAACATCAATACGAACACCAGGTTCTGACGACCAAGGTCCACGAACTCATCGGAGAGCACGAGCGGAACGCCTCCTGCCTGGACCTGACGGTCTATGAATTCCTGCGCGACTGGACCACGGAACACATGAAGGGAACAGACTCCCAATACTCCGATTTCCTGATTAAACGCGGCGTCCGCTGAGTCCACTCCGTTTCTCCGGCGGCCGACGGCCGCCCCTCTCCCGATCCTCGCCTCTCATTGCGACAATTAGGCATATGTTCAAAAATAGCTTGATATCTTCATAGCAGTACCTATTATCAGTTTTGTCGATTTGAAAAGGCTGATCAATTGCCAAAAACAAAGGAGACAATCATGCCTGAAATCAAAGATCCCTCGTGCGAGCGTCCCGCCCCCAAGGTGGCGGCCCCCTCTCAGCCCGAGGAGCAGGCCCCGACTCCAACCGCCAAACCAGAAGGAGGCTCCATGATCCGCGTCGGCCAGAAGGCCCCAGATTTTACCGCCCCCGCCTACATCGACGGCCTGTTCGGTTCCGTCACCCTCTCGGAATATCTCGGACAGTGGGTCGTCCTGTGCTTCTATCCCGGTGACTTCACGTTCGTTTGAGCGACCGAGATTTCCGCGGTCGCGGAAAAGAACGAAGAATTCGAGAAGCTGGGCGTCCAGGTCCTGTCCATGTCCACCGATTCCATGTTCGTGCACAAAATGTGGGTGGACCACGAACTTTCCAAGATGATTACCCGAGGCAAGGTTCCCTTCCCCATGCTGTCCGACGGCGGCGGCGCGGTGGGCACCCAGTACGGCGTTTACGATAACGCGGGCGGCGTCGACGTGCGCGGCCGCTTCCTCATCGATCCCGACGGCGTGGTACAGGCCTTCGAAGTCCTGACCCCGCCCGTAGGCCGCAACGTCAATGAAACCCTGCGCCAGATTCAGGCGTTCCAACTGGTGCGCGAATCCAAGGGCACCAAGGCCACGCCTTCCGGCTGGAGGCCGGGCAAACCGGTACTCAATCCCGGCCCGGCCCTGGTGGGCAAGGTCTGGCAGGAGTGGAAAGTCTCCATGGCCTTCGACTAAATCGAATTTGACCATACATCGGCCCTCCGGCTACCGTCGGAGGGCCTGTTTTTTTCAGAACTACCCCTGACTCCCTGAAGAGGGAATCAGGCGTTGAAAGCCGCTTCGCGGCGATAGTCGATGATTTCGCCTCCGGCGGGCAAGGGTTCGCCCCCTTGCATCCCTTGTAAGCGCCTTCGGCGCGGGATTTTTCGCTCTGCGGCGTCCTGGCGCGAAAGCGGGAAGTTAATAATATTGGTCCCTTTTCGGGGGGACCCGGCAAAACAAGGAGCGACCATGTATTGTCTTTATGCGTTCAACGGCGAACTGATGTGTTTCGTCCACGTCCTGCTCAACGCGCTGGACATGAAGGACAGGGACAAGGAGGCGATCATCGTCTTCGAGGGCGCGGCGGTGAAGCTCGTGCCCGAGCTGGAAAAACCGGAAAACCCGTTCCACGCGCTCTATCAAAAGGCCAGGCAGGCGGGACTCGTGGCGGGCGCGTGCAAGGCGTGCTCGTCCAAACTGGGCGTACTCGACGCGGTGAAGGCTTCCGGGATGCCCCTGCTCGACGACATGTCCGGCCATCCGTCCATGGCCGCCTACATGGACAAGGGCTACACCATCCTGACATTCTAGGAGACCGCCTGCGCGGGCCCAAAAGCCGATTTTCGGCCCGCGCGGGAGTCTTGAAAGCGTTTTTTTCGGTTTTTCACCCGAAAAAACCATGAAAACTTCCCTTTTTACCCGCAAAAATCGAATTTTCCCCGGCAAAACCCCCTGTTGAAAGTAGACAGCCGAGTTAATTTGTCATACAGACATACCGCTTTTATACAACAATCCGTTCGCGGACAAAGGGTGAGGGACGCCTGCAAGGGCCGTCCCGTTCTCTTTTTCTCCATCCGGGTTCTGGGGGGGCACCCTTCCGCTACACGGAAGCCGCACGCGGCTGTGCGGCGTACGCTAAAAAATCGCAGGTGAACTATGTCTCAACGTGAACAGTGGGGCTCCCGCGCCGGTTTCGTGCTGGCCGCGGTCGGGTCCGCTATCGGACTGGGGAACATTTGGCGTTTCCCCTACATGGCTTACGAGAACGGCGGCGGCGCCTTTCTCATCCCCTACATTTTCGCCCTGCTCACCGCGGGCATTCCCTTCATGATCCTCGAGTTCGGCATGGGCCAGAAGTATCGAGGTTCCGCACCCAAGGTTTTCCGTGCCCTGGGTGAAAAATGGGAATGGCTCGGCTGGATGCAGGTCATGGTCGCCCTTGTCATCTCCATCTACTACGTGGCGGTCATCGGCTGGACCATCAACTACACCGTCTTCGCCCTGGACGTTTCCTGGGGCAGCGATCCCAAGGCGTTCTTCTTCGGCGACTACCTGGGCCTGACCGATTCTCCGCTGCATCTGGGCTCCATCCAGTGGCCCATCCTCGCAGCCTGCACCCTGGCCTGGGGCATCACCTGGCTGGCCATCACCTCGGGCGTACGCAAGGGCATTGAGCGGGCGTGCAAGATTCTGATTCCCTTGCTCTTCCTGCTCGTGATCGTGCTCATCGCCCGTGTCATCAACCTGCCCGGCGCCATCTCGGGGCTGAACTACCTTTTCCACCCCGACTTCTCCAAGCTGGCCGACTTCTCGGTCTGGGCTGACGCCTACGGCCAGATATTCTTCTCCCTGTCCATCGGCTTCTCCATCATGCTGGCCTACTCCAGCTACCTGCCCAAGGAGTCGGACATCAGCAACAACGCGGCCATGACCGTGTTCATCAACTGCGGCTTCTCCCTGTTGGCGGGCGTGATGATCTTCTCCGTGCTCGGCAACATGGCCCACGCCACCGGCCAGGACATCTCCGAAGTGGCCGGAGCCGGCGTCGGGCTCGCCTTCATCACCATCCCCGCGGCCATCAACACCATGCCCGCGCCGGTGTTCGTCGGCACCCTCTTCTTCCTCTGCCTGACCATGGCTGGAGTGAGCTCGCACATCTCCATCGTCGAGGCCGTCAGCTCGTCCTTCATCGACAAGTTCGGCATGAGCCGCAAGCGGACCGCTTCCATGGTCTGCCTGCTGGGCTACGTCCTCACCCTGGTCTTCACCACGGGCGGCGGACTGCTCATCCTCGATATCGTCGACCACTTCGTCAACAACCTCTGCATCCTCGGCCTCGCCCTGGCGGAGATTGTGCTGATGAGCTACATCGTCGGTCTTGACGAGCTCAACGCGCACGTCAACGCGGTTTCCGACTTCCAGGTCGGCACCGCCTGGAAGCTGTGCCTCAAACTCGTCACCGTGGCCGTGCTCGGCTACTCCTTCGTCATGAACGTCATCACCGACTTGGGCACCCCGTACGGCGGATACTCGGAGCAGGACCTCCTCATTCTCGGCTGGTCCCTGCTGCCCGTGACCTTCGTCCTCGCCCTGGGCCTGACCAAGCGCCCTGCCGCCTTCGGCTTCGCTCGCCAACACTAGGAGAACACTATGTCCGTACCCGCTATCATCATGATGTGCGTCGGCCTCGGCGTGACCTGGGGCGGCGCAGCCTACTGCGTCCGCCTGGCCATAAAGAACAATCGCCACTAGGCATCGCATGAACAAATAAAAGTGGGCGGCACCCCGGATGCCGCCCACTTTTTTTGCGCCTTCCTCCTTCCCGGATTCCAGCCGCTTTCCCGATCGTTTCCGAAACAACATAGGCCCACGCGCGTATGCGGGACGCTGCGAACCGTCACGCGCGAGGCCCGCCGCTGGACGCCTACAGCCCCTTCTTCTCGAAGAACCTGAACAACACCACTGCGCCCGCAGCCAGGACGATGACCGGAATCCAGTGGTTGACGCCGAGCAGCGAAGCCCACGTAAGCTTGCCGTAGTTTCCCCAGGACAAAACCGTGGACTGCATGGACGGATAGAACTCGGCATACAGGGCTGCGCCGAACCAGCCCCCGAGGATGCCCCAGAGGCCGTCGAAACGGCCTTCGCCGAACGCGCCCCAGGCAGTGCCCGGGCAGTAGCCGAGAATCGCCCAACCCACGCCGAACAGCAGGCCGCCGACAAGCTGCCCGCCCAACGACGTGGCCTTGACGGACAGGGAGACCAGGCCGAGGTCGACGAACAGGTGAATGAGCACGGCGGCGACCACGATTGCCGAAAACATGAATTTGACGATGGTCATGTCGCGGAAAAGAAGTGCGCCGAGCTGCTTGTCGAAACGAAGCACGCGGGCGCGCTGTAAAAGCACGCCGAACAACACGCCGGTAAAAAGTCCCATTGCGAGCGTCATGCTATTTCCCTCCGTAGAGAATACGGGCGGTCGCGACGCCGCCGACAAAGAACGCCACCATGGCCAGCGTTCCGCTGATCGTCATCTGCGCCATGCCCGACAGGCCGTGCCCGCTGGGGCAGCCCCCGGCCATACGCGCGCCGAAAAGGGCGATGGCCCCGCCAGCGAAAGCGAGAAGGAAACGCAGCCCCGACCGCTCGCCGTAGCGCTCCTTCCAGATTTCCGGCAACGGCGTCCAGGCGAAGGAGCCGGTAAAATTCGCGCTCAGATAGGAGCCGAAAAAAATACCGATGACGAACAGCCATTGCCAGTCGATGCCGCCGTTCGCGCCAAAGTATTTCATGAAGTAGTCCGTGGCCTCGACATGACCGGGAGCCACCGCCATCTCAAGCAGCCCCACGGAGCGGACATAAGAGGTGGACGCCCCGAAATACTTGCCCGCCAGCAACACGGAAAGCGCCAGGAGCAGGCCGGTCAACGCTCCCGCCAGATACGGATTCATGCCTTTATCAGTAGTCTTCATAGACCCTCCCTTACGGTTTTCAGATCAAATAATACAGGTTTGGATAAAAATGAAAAGAAGGATACCCCGGCAGGCGGAAATCCTCGAACGCGTACAACCCCCAGGTCTCCAGAGAGGCCACTCCTTCACATTGACAACGCCGAATTCGCCAGGGTATTTAATTTTTCTGCTCTGGCACAAAAGCGTCCTTTTGTGCGCCCTCCCGCATACCCTCGCGCTTCCACTCAACGGCTCGTTCCGCCATCCATGGAGTTCCGCCATGTACCTGAAGCGCTATCTTATCGCCCTGGCCCTCTACTACCCGCCCTACGTTCTGCTTCAGCAATGGACGCAGTCCCTTGGCGCGGCGGCCAACGAAGCCCATGCCCTTACCCAAACGGCGGCGGCCCTGTTCTACGTGGCCTTGAGCCTTTACCTGATTATCCTCCGGCCGCAAAAACGGTTCGCCTTCGAATCGACGCCGACGCGTATCATGCGCTGGCTGATGTACCTCCTCCTGTATGCCGGGCTGGTCTTCCTGCCCGCGCTCCTGCTCCTGCACAGCGATTCCCCGGCCTTCCACATCACCCTGGCCATCCCCGCCCTGCTTTTCCTGGGGATGCTGTATTCCCCCAACGAGGAATGGGACGACGGAGAAACAGAAGAAGCTCCACCGTCACCGTCGACGACGCCTGAAGCATACCCCGCCGCGCCCATCACCAGGGGCGTGTTCTTCGCCCTGGCCTATTTCACCGTCTTCACCGCGCTTGCCGTGCTGCTCCGCAAACCACTGGCCCAAAACGGCGTGCCGAACTCGGCCCTGCCGGTAATGCTCTCCATGATAATGGCGTTCATATATCTGCCGATGACGCTGTATCTCACGGTGCTCCGTCCGGCCAGGTTCCTCGATTTCGAAAGCCGGTCCCGCCGCTGGCTCCGCTTTTTCATTTTCGTCGGCCTGTTCGCCCTGCTCGCCATCGTGGGTCCCTTTGTTCTGGCCCGCGAGGGCTCCGAAGCGGCATGGCTGGCCGGAATATTCCCGCTGATCCTGTTCCTTTTCATGGTCCAGCCCATCATGGCGAAGGTAAAGCTCGCCATCGTGCCGAAGACGACGGACAGCCGATGGCGGAGCTTCAAATACTCCATGGCGTACATTCTGATCCAATCTCTCACCATCGGCGCGACGGTGGCCAGCCTGATAATCACGCACAAAAACGCCGCCACCCAAGGCGAGGTGCTCACGTTCGCCATTGCCGGATGCATCCTCGTATACCTGGCCCTCCTCGCCATGCTGCACCGGCTCACCGTGGCAAAACCGCACTCCCGATTCCAGGGAATGCCGACCAGCCGCCGTTACCGCCGATGGGGCGCCTACATTCTCTCCGTTTTCCTTCTCCAGGCGGTCTGTCCCACCGCCATCCGTTTCTTCTGGCAGTGGGATTTAGAACAGACGCACTTATACCTCATGAATATAGCGCTTCTGCACTGTGCGGCCTACGGCACGGATGCGGGCTTCGCCCGGAAAGGCGGCTCCACCCCGGCCGCTCCCCGGAACGAGGCTCCCGGAGAAGCCATTCAAAGAAGGCTGAATGCGTTAAGCAGAGCGCGTACGGCCGCAGTGTAGCGCGGCCCGCGCGAGGACCGGCCGCGTACTCCTGAAAAGCCTGCTCACGGATTTCGGCAGCCGCTGCTAGACGTACCAGTACATGACCACGAAGTGGCAGAATGAGCCGCCGATGACGAAGAGATGGAATATCTCGTGGAAACCGAATCGCTTGGGGAACGGGTCCGGCCACTTGACGGCGTAGACGACCGCGCCCAGGGAGTAAACCACGCCGCCCGCCACAAGCCAGACAAGCGAAGCCGGGGGCATGGCCATGACCAAAGGATAAATGCCGACCAAAGCGAGCCAGCCCATGCCCAGGTAGATGGCGGTGGACAGCCAGCGCGGGGCGGTGATCCAGAAGACCTTCATGACGATGCCGGACAGCGCCAGCCCCCAGATGACCCCGAACAGGGACCAGCCCCACGGACCGCGCAGGGGAATCAGGCAGATGGGCGTGTAGGTGGCCGCTATGTAGAAGAAAATCATGGAATGATCCACGCGGCGCAGGAACAGGACCCAATCCTCGCTCACGGGCAGCCAATGGTACAGGGTCGAGGCGGTGTAGAGCAGGATCATGCCCCCGCCGAAGATGGAAAAGGTGACAATGTGCCACGGCAGGACCGGGCTGACCGCACGCAGGATGAGCAGGACCGTGCCGAGCACGGCCAAGCCCGCTGCAATGCAGTGCGTCAGCCCGCTTACCGGGTCGCGAAGGATTCTGGCCATGACACCCTCCCGGCGGTTTTCGCCAGCTCCACTCTTACACACTTGCTCTCCGCAAACAAGCGTTTGAAGAAGGAGAATCAGGTGACGGCCGCACGCAATGCGTCCGGACGAATCAGAATCCGCCGCGGCTCCACGGCTCCACCGAGGAGCTGCCGCACTGCTCGGCATCATTGATGAGGTCGGCCAAGGTGAAGGTGTTCAGCCGGTCGTACATGGCGTCGGCGGCCTCCTGCCACAGCCTCCGCGTCAGGCAGTCCTTCATGCGGGCACACCCCTTGTCGCCGGAGCGGCACTCCACCAGGGAGCCATCCCCCTCCAGGGCATGGACCACCTCTCCGATGGGGATTTCCGACGCGGGCTTGGCCAGGGAATGGCCGCCGCGAGGACCGCGCTTGGACTTGACGAAGCCCACTTCCTTGAGCTTGCGAATGAGTTTTTCCAGATACTTGGCGGAAACGCCCTGGCGATCGGCGATGTCCTGAATGCGCACAGGTCCTTCCTTACCGTGCTGCGCAATATCGAGCATCATGCGGGTGCCGTAGCGGCTCCGTGTGGTCAGTTTCATGTGTGGCCCCTTTTGTTGGTTACTGTGCTTGAGCGTTTCATCGATTTCCCGGCCGAAAGCGCGCCGGACGCACCCCGGCATTCGACACGAATGCCGTACGCGCGTACCTAGCCGCAATGGGCTTTGGACAGTATCGGCGGTCCTTCCCCTCCCGCCGAAAGCGTCCCATCGGCCATGCGGCGTTTCCCCGGCAAAACCCGCCGGGGCAATCCCGTATATTTACGAAGGGGATTAACACAAAAAAAAGGCCGCGACAACAATCGCGACCTTTCAAGTCTGATTTTTTGGGTGAATTGGCGGGATTATGGTCTCCGGCGGCTCTTCATGTAGGCCGCCACACCGAACAGGCCGAAAATCCAGCCGATGCCGCCGATTATCTCGGTCATGGACGGCCCGGTATCGTGCAGCTCGGCCACCATGCGCTTGAGCGGCTCCACCTCGCGCTTGACGATGCTTTCCACCTGCGCGGCGGTAAGCCCGCCCGCTGCGGCCTCCATGGACACGACGGGCGACGCGGGAGCCGCCGAAACCGCAGGCACGGCCGGGGCGGCGGCAGGAGCCTCCTCGGCGACCATATCGGACGCAGGCCTTGGGGCGTCGGCGAATTCCTCGTACTTCACGGTCCATTCCGCCTGATGCCCCTGTCCGGCCTTGAGCAGGAGCCGCAAATCCATTTCCTTTTCACGGGCCGCCTCGGGGATGACGAAGGCGAACACGCCTTGATCGTCAGTCCGGCCGCTCAGAAGCTTGTCTCCGGTACCAGCGTCGTAGACCTCGACCTCGCCCTGATGGACGCGGTTGGAACGGCTGTAGCCGCTGTCCGTGACGATACGGTCGCCGTCCACATAAGCGAAGATATTCACCTTGTGGGCCTCGGACGCCGCGGCCAGACACAGGGTCGCGGCCATGGCGATGCACACGGCGAGAATCAAACGGTTCATGGCAACTCCTCCAAATTGTGAAATAACGCTTCCGGGCCGCCTCAGCAGCTCAGCACCTCGGGCTTGACCTTGGCCAGGAAGGAATAGGCGAAGCCGGTGATGACGCCCTCGACCGCCATGATGGGCAGATGGGCGATGAAAAGCACCTGGGCGGCTTCGCGGAACTCGTCGCCGGACAGTGCCAGTGCCCCCGCGGTCAAGGTCGCGCTCAGCAGCATGGCCAGGAAACCGCAGGCAAAGGCGGCCGCGAACCGGCTGCCCGAACCTTTCGCGAGCATGGGCCGGAAGATATAATAGCAAAGCACGGCGGGCGCGGCCATGTCGAAACAGTTCACGCCAAGCGAAGTCAGCCCGCCATACTGGAAAAGCACGGCCTGAAGCGTCAGGGCCACCAGGATGGAAGGAAAGGCCGCCCAGCCCAGGACCACGCCGAGCAGTCCGCCCAGAATGAGGTGGCCGTTGGCCGGGCCGATGGGAACATGGATGAGGGAGGCTATGAAAAAGGCTGCGGACAGAATGGCCACGGACATGACCCGGTCGTAGTCGATCTTTCGCAGCCCGACGGCCATTCCGGCCACGGTAAGGACCGCCCCGCCCAAGAGAACGGGACCGGAAAGGACCCCTTCCGAAATGTGCATACAGACCTGCTTGGCTTGATCGCGGGCGGATCAACCACCCGAAATCCGGGCTCATTCCGCTTGCGTGTTAACAATTTCGAATTTGTATACATCTGGAGAAGGTTTTTTACAAGCGGTGTTTGGACACGACTTTAACCGGGCGTATTGCCTTCACCGGCCATTTTCGGCAATCTTGATCCGCACGATACAACCCAGGGAGCGTTCATGTCCGTCATCATACGAAAAAGCCTGCTCGAACTCATTTTTTCCGGCGCGTTCATGAAGCGATGGAACGACAAGCTGCGGCCCATGGAGCTGGTGGAAGTGGACAAGCAGGGCCACAAGATGATCGTCGCCTGGCTGCTCTTCCTGCTCAACTCCCGCGACATGGACGTGGCGCGCAAGCGCGCCCTGGGCGAGTCGATCATCGAGGGCGGCATCTTCGACTACCTCTACCGGCTGGTCATTACGGACATCAAGCCGCCGGTCTTCTACCGCATCAAGGAAAACGCCGAGGACTACCGCACCCTGACGAACTGGGTCCTCGAAGAGCTGACCCCGCGCATCATGCCGCTTGGCGAGGACTTCATCCGCCGCATGAGCGACTATCTCATGCACCCCGAGGACAAGGGACTGGCCCGGCGCATCCTGCACGCCGCCCATCTTTACGCCAGTTATTCCGAGTTCAAGCTGCTCAAGTCCATCAACCGCATGGACCACGAACTGACGGAAATCGAACAGAGCTTCATCGACAGGCTGGAGGCCATGCGCGACCTCAAGGGCGTGGCCGAGTTGCTGGACGAGGACGGCACGGTCCTCGGCGGGTTCGCCCGCATGTGCGGCCGCCTCCGGTTCCAGAAACGCTGGTCCCAGACTCCCCGCGTGCCCGAGACTTCGGTGCTAGGCCACATGTTCATCGTGGCCGCCTACTCCTGGTTCTTCTCCATGGAGGTGGGGGCGTGCCGCGCCCGCAGCCAGAACAACTTCTTCTCGGGCCTGTTCCACGACCTGCCGGAACTGCTCACCCGGGACATCATATCCCCGGTAAAGGCGGCTTCCAGCGACATCAGCGACCTGATTCACGAATACGAAATTCTCGAGCTGCACCGGGTGGTGCTCACTCCCCTGCGCGAAGGCGGGTACGGGGACATAGCCGACCGGCTGGAATACTTCCTCGGCCTGGAGGTGGGCAGCGAATTCAAGGCCACGGTGGTACTGGACGGGACCGTCACCGAAACGTCCGATTCCGACCTCGCCGGGAAATACAACCACGACACCCTGGACCCCAAGGACGGCCCGCTTCTCAAGATATCGGACTCCATCGCCGCCTACATCGAGGCCCATACGGCGCTCAAGAACGGCATCTCGTCGGGCCAGCTCCACCACGCCCTCTATCGCATCCAACTGAAATACCGCGAACACCCGGTTGTCGCGGGCATCCAGATCAGCGCGCTGCTGGCGGATTTCGACTGATCCGAAGGCCGCGCACGGCCGCAAAAAAAAGGACCGGCTCCAGCCGGTCCCTTGTCGCGTCGACATGCGCGAAAACTACTGGTTGCGCCGTCTTCCCGCCCAGGCGAGACCGGCAATCCCGATCCCCAGCAACAGCACGGTGGAGGGTTCCGGCACGGGCGGCGTCTGGCCGTTCTGCGCCAATTCGCCGAAGGCCTGGATTTCGCCTATGGCGAAGTTGCGGTCGCCGACAGAAGAATCGTTCGCGGGATCGGCCCAGAACTTCAGATACCGTGTCTCCACACTGGCGAAGTCGATACCGCTGATGTATTCGCCGCCTTCATACGTCGTCATGGTATCAAGCCCCCCGCCGATTTCGCCGTACTCGTTCTGGATGGTGAACAGGTTCACCCAAAGCCCGCTGTCTTCGTTGAGATATTCCATATAATAGGTGTCGTTGTTGTCCACGGACAGCAACATGTCGTCCACCCGGTACAGCGCGCCCAGATCGAAGAGAATCTCTTCCTGGTCGCCGTCGTAGGCTCTGAAGTAAGTGGATTCCGGCGACATCCAGTAATACCCTTCATTGGGAACATACCCGTCAGTGATGTTGTCCGTTCCGTTAAAAAACGTACCGGAGGGTGTCAGATTCGAAAGATCGATTTGAGCCGAAAAGGCTGTGGTCGAGCACAGAAGCATGGTGAGTAAAACGAATAAAATTTGTCTCATAGCGCAGTCGCCCCCTTTTTGCGTTGTTGATTAGGCCCTTAAAAGCAAATTCCATACCGCGCAAAATGGCCTAAAGATTACAACACATTCTTACGCCATGATATTTATCCACATGTAAAGACATCCGACGTTTTTCCGCAATTCTTTACATGCCAAGGCGTTGCGTCCGCCGGACGAACGGGATGCCCCCTCCGCTTGACAGGCGCGGGGGGAAGGGCAAACCACAGGCAATTCATGCGGCGGTTTTTCCCGGCCGCGCAAAAAGGCCCTGAAGGACGAACATCCTTCAGGGCCAAAAAGCCTGCCTATCCGCCGCCCCCGCGGGAGCGGCCGACAGCCTAGCGAAGTTCCAGCAGAGCCACGGTTTCGATGTGGTGGGTGTGGGGGAACATGTCCACGGCGCGGGCGCGCTTCAGCTCGTACTTTTCCGAGAGCCGCTGGACGTCGCGGGCCAGGGTGGAGGGGTCGCAGGAAACGGCCAGAATTTTCTTGGGCGACAGGCCGAGGATGGTCTTGGCCGTGCTCTCGTGGATACCCGCCCGGGGCGGATCGATGACCAGAACGTCGGTCTTGGGCAGGGCCTTGAGGGCTGCCGGGCTGTCCAGGGTTGCGGCGGTGAACTCGCAGTTTTCCAGGCCGTTCAGCTTGGCGCTGGACCATGCCTTGGACACGGCCTCCTCGCTGATCTCGACGCCGACGACCCTGGCGACCTTGTCCGCCAGGAAGATGCCGATGGCTCCGCAGCCGCAGTAGAGGTCCAGCAGGGTCTCGTTCCCCGTAAAGCCGCCGAACTCGCGGATGGTCCCGAACAATTCTCCGGCGCCGCCGGTGTTGGTCTGGAAAAAGGCGTTGGGCGCGATGTGGTAGCGCGCCTGCCGGTCGCCGTGCTCGACCATCTCCTCCACGGTCTTGGTCCCCAGGCGGAAGACCACCTTCTCTCCGGTGGCGGCCAGGGAACGGCGTGCGCGCGAGGAGTGCACGAAGGATGTCAGTTCCGGAAACCGGTCGGCCAGGGTTTCGCCCAGCCCTTCGGCGCGGTCGTAATAACGCGGAGTTTCGGCCGTAATGATGTGGACCATGGACTCGTTCAGTGCGGTGCGGCGGATGACCAGATGCCGCCAGAACCCTTCGTCCTCGGAGGGATCATAGGCAGGCAGCCCCGAGGCGCGGGCGAACTCGCGGACCGTGCGCAGGATTTCCATGTCCCGGTCGGCGCACAGGCGGCACTCCTCGACATCGAGAACCGGGGACAGCCCCTTCTCCCCGGCCGGGGAATCGGTGCGCAGCCCGAGATGCAGGCCGTCGTCACGCTGCTCGAAGACGAACTCCATCTTGTTGCGGTAGTTCCAGATCGACGGCGAGGATGCGGGCGGGTCCATGGTGAAGCCTTCGGCCTTGCCTATGCGCTTGAGCGCGTTCTCCACCTGAGCCGCCTTCTGGGCCACCTGCTCGGCATAGTCCAGGTCCTGGATGGCGCAGCCGCCGCAGACGCCGAAATGCGGACATTTCGGCTCCACGCGGTTGGACGACGGCGTGACCACGGTTTCGAGCTCGGCCTCGGCGAACCGCTTCTTGGCCTTGACCACGCGGGCGGTGACGGTGTCGCCGGGCAATCCGCCCGCCACGAACACGGCCATGCCGTCCACATGGGCCACGCCCCGGCCGCCGAAGGCCAGGGATTCGATGGAACATTCTATGACGTCGTCTTTCTGCAAGGGCATGAAGCCTCCTCGGTTCCGGGCGCGTGAAACGACGCTCCGGGACACTGTATACTGATATTGATTGCGCAATGCGGTTTGACACGGATTAAGGCGGCTGTCTATGGTTTAGACCATGCTCGACAAGGCCACCGCACTGCCAGACCTGCTGCGCAGACTCGACAAGCTGCCCGAAGGCCACGCCCTGGACCTGCGCACCTACAAACGCAACCGCTCCGTGCTCATCCGGCGCACCGGCCCGGACGCTTTCGACGTGACCGAGGACGGTTTCCGGCAGGAGCGTTTCCAAGTCCCCTTCTCCGGCCTGAAAAAGCTCCTCAAGGTCCTGTTCAAACGGGAATTTCCCCGTTCCACAAAAATCCGACTCTACGACCTCGGCGAGGCCGACGGCGACGCCCTGCCCACGGGACGCAAGGTCATATGATAGACATGGGCTCCGCCCTGGCCACGGCGCTGGCCAGGCTGAAAAAGCTGCCCGACGGCGGGACCCTGGAACTGCTGACCTTCAAGCGGGACCGGGGCGTATCCGTGCGCAGGACCGGCGACGCCTACGAAATCCGCGAATTCGGCTACCTGGACGAAACCTCGGCCACGACCGCCAAGGACCTCAAGAAACGCCTCAAGACCATCCTCAAGCGGGAATTCCCCCGCTCCAACAAGGTCCACCTCCGGGAAGGCTGAAAGCGGCCTCCCATCGGGAATTATCCTTTCTTGGGCGGGTAATACTCACGCAGGGTCATGGAGAAGAACCCGACCACCACCTTGGACTTGACCTTGACCGGAATGCGCCGGTCGTCCGCCGAGAACCAGACATACAGCTCGGCATTATCGGACTTCTTGAACACCCCGGAAAGGTGCCGGATGTCCAGGCGCACGCGATAGGCGTCCACGTCGCCGATGCCGGTTTCCACCTTCTCGCGCCCTTCCACGAACGCCTTGCCCACCACGGACACCTTGCCGTCGGACACGTTGGCGTTGAACTCCATTCCTTCGTGGAGCGCGTGCTTGCGGAAGGCGAAAAGGATGGACATGGGGTCGAAGACGTCCGCGGGCTGGTCGAGGGTGTGCTGGAGCTTGCCCCTGGCGTAGCGGTAGGACTGATTGGTCCGCTTGTCGAATATGAGATCGACCTTCTTGCGGTAGGAACCTTCCCTCTGGTCCTTCTTGTAGCGCAAGGCGTGGTTGACTCCCATGTCGGTCCAGGCCTCCATGGTGTCGCGGACCTTGTAGAAGTTGTCCACCCAGCCGAGAGTGCGGGCCTTGGCGAAAAAATAGCGCGCGGGCACGCCGTCCATCTCCGTGTCGTCCCGGCAGATCAACTCCGCCTTGCCGGCCCGGACAACGGTCCAATGGATATCGTAATACAGCCGTTCGCCCGGCCCGAAGGGCGGGGAGGCATCCTCCGTCCCGAGAGCCGGGACGGCCAGAAAAAGAACCGCAAGGACGGTCAAAAGGATTCCGCGCATAGTACATAGTCGCCATCAATCGGGGACAAGTCAAGACGCAGCCATGTAACCACGCCGTTGTTATGGACAAATCCCCGCGCACGAGATAGAAGGAGGTAATATGCGGCCCTGACTCGTAGCAAGATATCGGAGGATTAGCCCCTATGATGCTTAGAAAACGCGCCTGGGACATGATGCGCGACGAATACCCGACCGTTCAGGAGGACGCCAGCCTGGCCGAAGCCATTCGCGTCATGCGCGAGGCCATGGTGGAAGCCCCGGACTCGCAGGTGGTGGTGGTCAAGACCAAGGGCGGCAAGCTCAAGGGAACCATCAACCTGTGGCAGCTTTTCAAGGCGGTCAAACAGTCCGTGCTCAAGGACGAAAATCTGATTACGGACGGCGAAGTGGATTGGGACCAGCAGTTCGCCAACGCCTGCCTGATCTGCACCCAGCTCAGGCTCGACGAATACATCATCCCCAACCCGCCGCTCCTCAAGCCCAACGATCCCATCCTGGTGGTCCTGGACGTATTCCTCAAATCCCGCCGCGACTGGGCTCTGGTGGTCGAAAGCGAGCGCGTCATGGGCGTGATCTACGTTACCGACGTGTACCGCGACATGACCCGCGACATGGTCCAGGTCTTCAAGAAGTAGCGGTTGCCCGCACAAGCAATGCGAACGGCCCGCCCCTTCATGGGACGGGCCGTTTCTTTCATGAAATGATGCGGCAGGCCGCCCACGGTCTAATGGTCGGAAACCATGATGTAGTCGTGGTCGGCCCTCTTCGAATGACAACGGGCGCATGATCCCGGCCCTTCCACCAGGACTTTCCCTTCGGGCGAGTATTCCACCCAGTACCAGTCGCCCGCCGAGGGATTGTATCCTTTGACCTTGTACATGACGGTGATGAACTTCAGCTTCTCCCCGGAATTGAAATTATCCTTCACCACCATGGCGCCTTCGGGCTTGGGCGTTCCCTTGGTCAGGCCCGCCCCGTTAACGTACACCTCATGCAGCGCGCCATGGGGGGACTTCCCCTTGCGCATACCCATGTGGTCCGGGAACTGCCCCCATTCCCTGTAGGGCGAGACCTCGGTGATGTACTTCCAGACGGCCGCGCTGTCCGCTTTGAGCATCATGTCCATGGACTTGCTCATCGACTTATCCATGGCTTTGTCCATGGGCTTATCCATGGATTTGTCCATGGGGTTCTCCATGGGCTTGCTCATCGACTCGTCCATGGATTTGCTCATCGTCTTGTCCATGGTTTTGTCCATGGCAAACGCCGTGAAGCCGAAAACGGCGACCAGCAGCACTGCGATTGTCAAATGTTTCATGCGCCCTCCGGGCCTAAGGTGATAACGATAACTATTCTATACTTGAAGAGTCTGGAATAGGCAACAGGGAATTCACCCCGGCGCGATTCCTTGCGAAGGACGAAAGACCATACTATGCGCCCCCCGGCCGCGCGACACTGCCCCGCGCCGGGAAAGCCCGGCATAGGGGCTTTTATTTACTGGATATGATTACGGCTTGAGCTTCAGGTCGACCAGGAGAAAGGTCTGTAGCGCCTTGGTGATTTCCTGGTCATAGCGGGGGTCCTGGGCCAGGGACGCGGCGGCCTTGATGTGTCCGATGGGCTCGGCGTAAGGCCGTTTGGAGATCATGGCGCAAAACGAATCAGCCACGGCCGTCAGTCTGCCGGGGAACTCCTGCCGCGTCGACTTGAGCGGATAGCCCGAACCGTTCAGCCGCTCATGATGCTCAGTGACGCATTGATCTATCTCGGGATAACGCAGGCCGAGCTTGCCGAGCATCTCGTAGCCGACTTTGGTGTGGGAATTGACCTTGGCGCGCTCCTCGCCGGTAAGAGGCTTGTCCTTGGTGCGAAGGAACAGCGGCACCTTGGCCATGCCCAGATCGTGAAGGAAGAGCCCGGCCAGGACGCGGTCGAAGACGGGACGTCTCACCGAATCGGACAGCCTCCCGTCCTTGAGCTTGGCCCACAAAGCCAGGCCGAGGAAGCCGGTGTTGACCGAATGATTTTCCAGGGAATGCACGCCGTGCAGCCGCCTGACCAGGGCGCGGGCGCGGCTCATGTCGGTGTAGAGGTATTCGGACAGGACCATGAGGTCCACCCAGAGTTTCTCGAAGACCGCCTTCACGGGCTGCTCGAAGAACTCGGCCAGCCTGCGTGTCAGAGCCTGGGTGAAGATGTCCGCGATCTCCTTTTCCTTGAGGTTCCTGTCCACCAGGACGAGATCGAGCTGATAGCTGATGTGCTTGACGTAGACCTGATGGTCCTCGCGGGAAAAGAAGACCACGCCCTGCCCGGTCAGAGCGGCCAGTTCCTCCACCTGTTCGTTGGAAAGCCTGCCGCCGACCTTGTAGTACAGGATCACCCGGGCCACATCTTCCTTAAAGATGAAGATGTTCAACGGAGGACGATACTTGTTGAAGCTGCTGAGGATATCGGCGCTGACCTGATAGTACTCCTCGTTGAGCCCGTCCGGGATGTCGTGCTTCTGGTCGGCTCGCATGGGCTGGCTAATCCTCTTCCTTGCTCAGTTTCTCGTACAGCTTGACCACGTTGGTCTGGGTGGTGGCCTTGCCCCGTTCCGGCTGCCCCGCCGTGATGATGACGATGTCTCCCGGCACGAAGTCGGTGCATTGCCGGACGAAAACCTCGGCGCGCTCCTGGTGGTCGTGGATGACGTCCAGGGGTTCCGCGGGGATCACGCCCCAGGACAGGTTGGTGAAGTGCCTGACCGTATGGTCGGAGGAGAGCGCGTAGATGGATTGCTTGGGGCGGCAGGAGGAGAGCAGCCGCGAGGTGGCCCCGGAGGTGGAATGGCAGACTATGGCCCTGGCGTTGGTCTTGCCCGCCAGCATGGCGGCGGCATAGGCCAGGAACGTGGAGGGAAGCTCCCTCGCCCCTCCCCGGTCAAGCTCCGGCCGGCCGGACTCGAACATGAACGCCTCTATCTCGTAGGCGATCTTGCGCATGAACCGGACGGTTTCCCCGGTATAGTTGCCGATGGCCGTTTCCTCGGAGAGCATGACGCAGTCCGCGCCGTCCAGGATGGCGTTGGCCACGTCCGTGGTCTCGGCCCGGGTGGCCATGGGCGAATTGACCATGGACAGAAGCATCTGGGTCGCCACGATAACCGGCTTCCCGGCCTTATTGCACTGCTTGATGATTCTTTTCTGGGCCACGGGCAGCTCGGCCAGGTCGAGTTCCAGGCCGAGATCGCCGCGGGCGACCATGATGCCGTCGGCCTCGTCCACGATCTCGTCCAGGCAGGCCAGGGCGGCGGTGCGTTCAAGCTTGGCCACAATGGGCAGCGGCTTGCCGTGCTTGGCCATCTCGTTGCGCAGGTTTCGGATGTCCTCGGGCTTCTGGACGAAACTCATGGCCACCACATCCACGCCCAGCTCCATGCCGAAGGCCAGGTCCTTCTTGTCCTTGTCGGTCAGCGGGGCCAGCGGAGTGGTCGTGCCGGGGAAGGTTATCCCCTTGCGCGGCGGACACATGCCCGAGTTGACGGCCTTCAGGCGGATAAGGTTCTCGCCCTCGATCTTGACCACGTTGAAGCGGATCATGCCGTCGGACAAGGCCACGGGGTCGCCGACCTTGACGCCGTGGAACATCTCGGGGATGTCCAGGCAGATGAACGGCTCCGTCGCTCCCTTGACCTTGTCGGGGGTGCCCAGCAGGACCTCGGTGCCCTTGCTGACCTCGATGGCTCCCAGCCCCACGTCGCAGGTGCGGATCTTAGGGCCGGACAGGTCCTGGAGAATGGTCAGGGTCAGCCCGGTCTCTTCCTCCAGCTTTCGGATGATCTCCACCATCTTGGCGAAGAATTCCTTGCCGCCATGGGAAAAGTTGAGCCGGAAAATCTTGGCCCCGGACGTGACCAGCTCCTTGACCGATTCATAGGTCCCGGTGGCCGGGCCGAGGGTGGCGATGATCTTTATATGCCTGTCCATGACAGCCTCCCAGCTCCGCTCCGCGCCAGCCGGGCGCTTTAGCCGAAGCTCATCTTGTATTTTGAATTTACAGAACAATTGCCGCAGGCCCTCGTTCCAGATTGGTGAAAGTCTAGGCTCAGCACTCGAAAAAATCAATTAAACTCGGTGAATTTTGGCGATCAATTCCCGTTGTGGCGGTTGACTTTCCCGGGATTTTCGCGCAGAGGTGGGAATAAGTGGAAATTAGTGTAGACATAGTGTAAAGATGTGGAGCAAGATGGTTTTCCGGGGGATATGATGAGATTCAGAGGTCACGCACATAGAAGCCTGGACGACAAAGGTCGGCTTATCCTGCCGCCCGAGTTCCGGGACGAGATCCACGCCGAATTGCCGGACGGGGTCATGGTGCTGACCATCTACGATAAGCATGTCATCGGCATTACTCCAAAACAGTGGGATGAACTCATAAGCGAACTGGAAAGCATTCGCGTCCCCAGCCGCGCGATGCAGAACACCATCCGGCTGCTGAACTTGGGATACACCGTGACCCCGGTTGGCAAGCAAGGGCGCATCGCCATTCCCGCGCATCTGCGCAAGTCCGGCAAGCTGGACAAGGATGTCGTGGTGATGGGCGCGGGCAGACGATTCGAGATCTGGTCCGCAGAAGCTTTCGAAGCCCTGCTCGAAGAGGATAACGACGTGTCCTCCGAGCTGGCGGAAAACAACGTCTCCCTGCCGTTCTAGATGAAACCGGGAGAAGTCAGCCCCGCCTCGCTCCACACGACTGTTCTTTTGCAGGAAGTGGTTCGGTGGATCAACCCCCGCCCGGGCGGCCGCTACATGGACGGCACGCTGGGCATGGGCGGCCACAGCCTGGCGCTCATGGAGGCGGCGGGCGAAGGAGCCGAACTCGTCGGGCTCGACCGGGACGCGGAGGCGCTTGCCCTCGCGACCGAACGCCTGAAGGCGTTCGACGGCCGGACGCACCTTTTCCACCTGCCCTTTTCCAGGTTTGAGGAAGCCTTGGACGAGGCCGGGTGGGACACGGTGGACGGCGCTGTTTTGGACCTCGGCGTTTCATCCATGCAGTTGGACGAGGCTGAAAGAGGATTCAGCTTCATCCACGACGGCCCGCTGGACATGCGCATGGACCCGGATTCCGGCCCGTCGGCCGAGGATCTCGTGAACACGCTGAAACACGGGGAGTTGGCGCGGATCATACGGGTGTACGGGGAAGACCCCCTGGCCGGAAAGATCGCGTCGGCAATACTGAAGGCGCGGGAAGAAAAGGCGATCACGAGGACGCTCCAACTGGCCGAGATCGTGCGGCTCGCCTACCCGCCCAAGATGCGGCATACGGCGCGCAATCATCCGGCGACCCGGACCTTCCAGGGACTGCGTATAGCGGTCAACAGGGAACTTGAGGAACTTGAACAATATCTTTCGACCATAATCGGACGTCTGAAACCGGGGGCGAGGCTGGCCATAATTTCGTTTCACTCCCTTGAGGACAGGGCGGTGAAATACGCATTCCGGGATGCCGCCAAGGGGTGCAAATGTCCCCCGCATCAGCTCCACTGCACCTGCGGAGGCGTGCCCGAGATGAAAGTGTTGACGAAGAAGCCGATGATCGCCTCGCAGGCTGAACGGGACGCGAATCCCCGGGCCAGGAGCGCCAAGCTCCGGGTGGCGGAGAAACTCGGACCCGACGGAGAGCAAGCATGAGCAAGACCGACAAGACACTGCTTTGGATGGTGCTGGGCCTGTTGGGCATGGCGTTGTTCCTCGGTCTGGGAGCGGTTTGGTTGAACATTGAGCGCATGGATCTGGCGTACGACCTGCGCCGGATGGAGCAAAGCCTGGGCCGGAAAGAGGATCTGGCCGCGAAGCTGACGGTTGAGAGGAACAACCTGGTTTCGCCTTACAGGCTCAAAAAGCTCGCGGGCCAGCTTGGCCTGGAAGTTGCGGCGCCGGGCCAGATACGGCGCATCGCCTCGCAATAGCGGCGCGCTTGAGCCATACAACGCGCCGCCATAGTGGGAAACAGGGAATACGATGGCAAAGGACAATACAAGGCGCACGGATCACAGCGGGATCAAGATGGGGTTCGTCATGGCCCTCTTCTCGATTGCGCTCGCTGCTCTGTGGGTCCGCACAGGCTGGGTGCAGCTCCATGAGGGCGACGCTCTGGCCGAGCAGGCCTCCAGGCAGAGCCTGGCCGCCGAATACGAATACGGCGAGCGGGGCCGCATTCTCGACCGCAACGGCGAGATGCTGGCTACTTCCGTGGAAGCCCAGTCCGTATTCGCTCGTCCCCACGAGATCGACAATCTCGACGTGGCCTGCGACGTCCTTTCCCGCGACCTCAAGCTTCCCCGCCGCGACGTCTACCGCAAGCTCAAGTCCCGCAAGAAATTCGTCTGGATTAAGCGGCAGGTCACGGACCGCGAAGCCGCCGCCCTGAACAGGGCGGACCTCCGGGGCGTCCGTCTGACCACGGAGCATTCCCGCATCTACCCCAACGGGCATCTGGCCGGGCAACTGCTCGGCTTCACAGATATCGACGGCCGCGGCCGCGAAGGCGTCGAACATCTCTTCGACAAGCTGCTCTCTCCGAGCAAGGCCGAGTTCGTGGTCCAGCGCGACGCCACGGGCAGAAGGCTCTATCTCGACGCCCACGGCCGGGAGATCGACGTCAACGGCAAGGACGTCCGTCTGACCATCGACACCCACATCCAGCACGCGGCCGAACAGGCCCTCGCCAACTCCATCGCCAAATACGACGCCCGCGCCGGCATCGTCCTGGTGGTGGACGTCGCGTCCGGCGACATCCTGGCCATGGCCAGCGACCCGTTCTTCAACCCGAACACGGTGCGCTCGTCCAACCCTGCCCAGCGCAGGCTGCGCCCCCTGACCGATATCTACGAGCCCGGCTCGACCATGAAGCCGCTGCTCTTCGCCGCCGCCATCCAGGAAGGCCTGATCTCCTCCGACACGCTCATCGACTGCGAAAACGGCCGCTGGCGGGTGGCCAACAAGGTCATCCGGGACACCCACCCCGCCAAATGGCTCCCCGCCCACAAGGTGCTGCGCTACTCGTCCAACATCGGCTCGGCCAAGATCGGCATGGAGCTGGGCTCCGGCGTTTACTACGACTACCTTACCAAGCTGGGCTTCGGCGAAAAAACCGATCTCGGAATGCCCGGCGAGGCCGTGGGCATCCTTCGTTCTCCGGGGTCCTGGACCTCCGTGGACCTCGCCGCCATCAGCTTCGGCCAGTCCATCGGCGTGACCGCCGTGCAGTTGGCCAAGGGCTTCCTCTGCCTGGCCAACCAGGGCGCCACCAAGGACCTGAATCTCATCCTGGTTCCCGAGCACATGCGCCGGAACGCCTCCATCCAGGTGTTCAGCCCCGAGACCGCCGCCGCCGTCCTGAAGATGATGGAGGAAGTGGTCCAGGAAGACGGCACCGGCCGCAGCGCGCGCATCGAGGGCATCACCATGGCGGGCAAGACCGGCACCGCGCAGAAGGCCTCCAAAAATGGCGGCTACGGCGACCAATATCTTTCTTCCTTCGTGGCTCTGGTTCCCGCCGAGAAACCCGAGTTGCTGGTCATCACCATGATCGACGAACCGCAGAAGTCCCCATACGGCTCCATGGTCGCCGCTCCGGTCTGCCGCGAGGTGACGGTGCGCACCCTGGCCTACCACGGCCAGTTGTCCGAGACCCTGCACGCCGAAGCAACGGTGAGCGAACCCGCATCCGACCTGTCCGGCGCGCCGCTGGATAAGGCCGTGCCCATGCCCGTGGCCACGGCCGTCAAGGACCGGGTCCCCGACATGAGGGGGCTTCCCGTGCGCAGGGCGTTGGAGACCCTGGCGGGAATGGGAATCGTTCCCGTGCTCAAGGGACATGGGATGACGGTCACGCGTCAGGAGCCGCCCGCGGGGCAGCCCTGGCCCGGCAACCGAACCAAGGAGGGGGCGGATGATGTTTTTGTTCTCTGGCTCTCATAGCGAAAAGGAAAAGGTACGGGGCGTCATGGATTTCGAATCCCTGTTGGACAAGGTGAAAAAAGGACTGGTGGTGCGCACCGATTCGCGCAAGCTCCAGGACGGCGAATGCTTCGTGGCCATGCCCGGCGCGAAGGTGCGCGGCGTGGACTACATTCCCGACGCGCTGAACAACGGCGCGCGTTACGTGGTGGCCCCCGAAGCGGCCCGCGACCTGGTCGCGCCCGTGGTGGAAGATAGGGCCGTGGCCGTGTATGTGGAAAATCCCGCCATCGCCTTGGGCGAACTGGCCCGCGCCTACTTCCACCTCCTCGACCGCGACCTCAAGCTGGTGGCCGTCACCGGAACGAACGGCAAAACTACCACCTCCTACATCATCGAGCACCTGCTGGCGTCGAGCGGCCTCAAGGTGGGCGTGCTCGGCACGGTCAACTACCGCTGGCCCGGCTTCACCATGGACGCGCCCCTGACCACGCCGGACTGCTGGATGATCCACGAGCTGCTCTTCAACATGAAGAAGGCGGACGTGGACGTGGCAGTCATGGAAGTCTCCTCCCACGCCCTGGACCAGTACCGCGTCGCGGGGCTGGACTTCGACGCCGCCGTGTTCACCAACCTGACCCAGGACCACCTGGACTACCACGGCGACATGGAGACGTATTTCCGGGCCAAGGCCAAGCTTTTCGCAGAATATCCGCGCCTGAACAAGGCCGCGGTCATCAACTTCGACGACCCCTACGGCCGAAGGCTCCTGGCCGACTGCGACAACGGCGTCGGCTACGGCATCGGCGAGCCCTCCGAGGTCGGCGACAAGCCCCTGCTCAGAGGCCGCATCCTGTCCATGACCGGCCAGGGCATGGAGATCGAAACTTCCTGGAAGAACAAGACCTGGGTGGTCAAGTCCCCGCTGGTCGGCTCCTTCAATGCCCTGAACCTGCTGGCCGCGCAGGCCGTCGGCCTTCAGCTCGGCCTGAGCGGCAAGGACATGCGCAAGCTCGCCACGTTCCCCGGAGTGCCCGGCCGCCTGGAGCGGGTCATGAACGACAGGAACCTGGACATCTTCGTGGACTACGCCCACACCCCGGACGCCCTCGAAAACGTGCAGCGGACCCTCAAGGAACTGGATTTCACGCGGCTCATCACCGTGTTCGGCTGCGGCGGCGACCGCGACAGGACCAAGCGCCCGCTCATGGCGCAATCCGCCGCACGCTACGCCAACGTGGCCGTGCTCACCTCGGACAACCCCCGCACCGAGGACCCGACGGCCATCATGGACGACGCACGCCCCGGCCTGGCCGAGGCCAAACACGTAATGGAAAATCCCGACCGGGCCGAGGCCATCAAGATGGCGGTGGCTGAAATGGAACCGGGCGACGCCCTGCTCATCGCGGGCAAGGGCCATGAAGATTACCAGATCATCGGCACCACAAAGCGCCACTTCTCGGACAAGGAAGCCGCGCTCAAAGCCATCGAGGAAGTATATTCGTGAATCTGACCCTGGCTGAAGTCGCACGCTGCCTCGGCGCACCCGCCGACGAGGGCTTTGAGGAGACCGTCGTCACCGAAGTGAAGACGGACTCCCGCACAGTGGAATCCGGCGACCTCTTCTTTTGCATCGCGGGCGAAAATTTCGACGGGCATGAATTCGCCGCCAAGGCCGCCGCAAAGGGCGCCTGCGCCGTGGTGGCTTCGCGCATGATCGGCGACATCGGCGCGCCGGTCATCATGGTCCGCGACACCGTGTCCGCCCTGGGCAGGCTCGCCGCCTGCTGGCGCGACACCTGCGGCGCCAAACTCGTGGCCGTGACCGGCACGGCGGGCAAGACCACGGTCAAGGAAATGCTCCACGCCGTGGCCTCGCAACGTTTCGCAACGGCCAAAAACTACCGGAATTTCAACAACCAGATCGGCCTGCCCATGTCCATGCTCAAGGCATCCGCGGACCAGGAGCTGTGGATCATGGAATTGGGCATCTCCCGACGCGGAGACATGGAAGAGCTGGCTCCGGTTGCCAGCCCGGACCTGGCCATCATCACCAATGTCGGCCCCGGCCACCTGGAAGGACTCGGCAACGAAGCGGGTGTGGCCCAGGCCAAGACCTCCCTGCTCCGCTACCTGCGCCAGGGCGGCAGCGCGGTCATCGGCAGGGACTATCCCCTGCTGTGGAACGCGGCCCTCGAACTGACGGACGCCCCGGTGGGCTTTTCCGGCAGGGAGGATGCGGACACCGATTTCTCCGCCGTTTTCCTCGGCTCCACCTCCGACGGGCGGGGCCGCTACCTGCTGCGCACCCCCGACGGCGACGGCGAGCTGACCGCTCCGTTCTGCGGCACGCACTACGCCGAGAACCTGGCCTGCGTGGCCGCTGCGGCCCACTGCCTGGGCATGACCCGCGACGACGTCGTCAACGGCGTGCAATCCCTGGCCGCCGACCCCCAGCGGTTCTGCTGCAAGATAGGCAGCGGCGTCACGGTCATCGACGACACCTACAACGCCAATCCCCTTTCCACGGCCAAAGCCATCCGCACCGCGGCGGGCATGGCCTGCGGGCTTCCCCTCGTGCTGGTCCTCGGCGACATGCGCGAGCTCGGCGGCGAAACCGTCATGCGCCATGAAGAGCTCGGCCGCGTCGCGGGCGAAGCAGCCCCGGCGGCGGTCTTCTACAAGGGCGAGCACAGGGCCGACGTGGAACGCGGCCTGGGCGGCAAGGCGCACGAAATCGCCGATGTCGACGAATTTCTGGAGGCTTGGCGCGACCTGGGACTGGACCGCGCCGTGGTCCTGGTCAAAGGGTCCCGATCCTTGAAGATGGAACTCTTCGCCAACGCCCTGTGCCGGGAATTGAACGCGGAAGTCCAGGGAGGCGCAAAGTGATTTACAACCTGCTCGTTCCGCTCAGCTCGGATGTCGGCGTCCTCAACGTCTTCCGCTACATCACCTTCCGCTCGGTGTGGGCGCTCCTGACGGCCCTGATCCTGTCCATCCTGTTGGGTCCGGCCATGATTCGTTGGCTGACCAGGATAAAATGCGGCCAGTACATCCGCGAGGACGGTCCCAAGCACCAGGCCAAGCAGGGAACCCCGACCATGGGCGGAATCATGATCCTCTTCTCCGTGGGGATGTCCACCCTGCTCTGGGCCGACCTGACCAACATCTACGTCTGGCTGACCCTGCTGGCCTTTGCCGGATTCAGCGCCATAGGCTTCACGGACGACTACATCAAGGTCGTCAAACGGCGCAACAAGGGGCTTTCCGCCGGAGCGAAGTTCACCCTGCAATGCCTGGTCGCCTCGGCGGCCATCGCCCTGCTCATCAACGAACCGGCCTACTCCACCCGGCTGTCCGTGCCGTTCTTCAAGAACTTCAACCCGGACCTCGGCTGGTTTTACCTGCCGTTCGCCCTGGTGGTGATGGTCGGAGCGAGCAACGCGGTCAACCTGACCGACGGCCTGGACGGGCTGGCCATCGGCCCCATGGTCGTGGCCATGGCCTGCTTCGCCATATTCATCTACGTTTCGGGCCACGCCACCATGGCCGAATACCTCCAGGTCCAGAACATCCAGGGCATCGGCGAGGTCACGGTTTTCTGCGGCGCGATGGTCGGCGCGGGGCTCGGCTTCCTGTGGTTCAACGCCCATCCGGCGCAGGTCTTCATGGGCGACGTCGGGTCCCTCGGCCTGGGCGGCGCGCTGGGCTTCGTGGCCGTGCTGGCCAAACAGGAACTGCTGCTGGCCATCGTGGGCGGCGTGTTCGTCTTCGAAACCCTGTCGGTCATCCTTCAAGTGGGCTATTTCAAGCTCACCGGGGGCAAACGCATCTTCAAGATGGCTCCCCTGCACCACCATTTCGAACTCAAGGGCATCCCCGAATCCAAGATCATCGTGCGGTTCTGGATCTTGTCCATACTCATGGCCCTCATGGCCCTGTCCACCCTGAAGCTGAGGTAGCGTCATGAACCGCATCGTTCAAAAACACATCAGCGACGCCGCCTTCAAAGACAAACAGGCCGTTGTTGTCGGCACCGGCAAGTCCGGTCTGGCCGCCGCACGCCTGCTCGACGCGCTCGGCGCTAAAGTCCGGGTGGTCGACCGCGACGAAAAGATCGGCGCGGACAAGCTCGGCAAGCTCGCGGACAGGGTGGAGCTCGTCACCGGCCCCCACGAAAAGGCCCATTTCGCGGATGCGGACCTCGTGGTCTTCTCCCCGGGCGTGCCCGTGCGCAAGCTGGCCCCGGTCCTGGAAGGGCTGCCCCCCGAGAATCTGCTCTCCGAGCTGGAGTTCGCCTCCTGGTTCATTGAGGCCCCGATACTCGCCGTGACCGGCTCCAACGGCAAGACCACGACCACCACGCTCATCTCCGCCATCCTGAAAAAGGCGGGACGCAAGGTCTTCACCGGCGGCAACATCGGCGTGCCCCTGTGCGAATACCTGCTGGACATGGAACCGGCCGACATCATTATTCTTGAGGTCTCCAGCTTCCAGTTGCAGAACTGCCGCAAGTTCAAGCCCCACGTGGGCCTGTTCCTGAATTTCTCCGCCAACCACCTGGACTATCATGCGGACATGGACGAATACCTGGACGCCAAGCTCCACATGTTCAGCCGGATGACGGCCGACGACACGGCGCTGCTCCACGATTCCCTGCATCCCCTGCTCGACGGGCGCGCCTTCACCGATGCGCGCGTGGAGTGGTTCGGGCCGACCGAACGTTTCGAGGCCCCGCACCTCATGGGCGAGCACAACCGCTCCAACGTGGAAGCCGCCTGGCGGGCGGTAAGCCTGTTCGGCGTCACCGAAGAAGAAGCGGCCGAGGCCATCCGGGACTTCCGGCCCCTGGCCCACCGCATTGAGCCCGTGGCCGAGAAGAACGGCGTGCTTTACGTCAACGACTCCAAGGCCACCACCTTGGATGCGGTCCAGGCGGCGGTGCACGCCTTTGAACGTCCGGTGCGCGTCCTCATGGGCGGCGTCTGGAAAGGCGGCGACGTGAAGGCTTTCGCCGAGGCCATCGAAGGCCGCGTGGCGGCCGTGGGCCTGTTCGGCGGATCGCGCGAAATCTTGGAGCCGGAGCTGAAGAAGCGGTTCCCCGTGAGCTGGGACGAAACCCTTGGGCAGGCTGTCAGACGGCAGGCCGGACTGGCCGCGCCCGGCGACGTGATCCTGCTCTCTCCCGCCACATCCTCCTTCGACCAGTACGCCAACATGGCGGAACGCGGCGCGGACTTCAAACGCGCGGTGGAGGGACTTGATGACTAGCACCCTGAATGCCCGCAAAGACGGCGCAGGGGGCCGCGTGGACCCCTGGCTCCTGACGGCGACCCTGTTTCTGGCCGGGTTCGGCCTCATCATGGTCCTGTCGTCTTCGGGCATCATGGCCGAGCGCATCTATGGCGACACCTATTATTTCTTCAAGCGCCAGCTCATGTTCACAGGCGCGGGAATCCTGGCCATGATCGCCTGCATCCAGATTCCCCGCAAAGCCATCTTCTCCCTCACCTATCTGTGGGTGGGCCTGGCCATCGTGCTGCTGGCCCTGTGCGCCAGTCCGCTCGGAGCCAGCGTCAACGGCGCAAGCCGCTGGGTGCGCATCGGCTCCTTCAACATCCAGCCCTTGGAATACGCCAAGGTGGCCCTGGTCCTCTATCTGGCCTACTTCTTCGCCCGCAAGCAGGACCTGGTCCAGACCTTCTCCGTGGGCTTCCTGCCGCCCTTCCTGGTGACGGGCTTCCTCTGCGGCCTGCTCCTGCTCCAGCCCGATTTCGGCGGAGCGGTGGTCATGTGCGGCCTGCTCTTCTTCATGTGCCTGGTGGGCGGCACCCGGTTCAGCTACCTGTTCATCTCGCTGATCTTCGCGGGCGGCGCGGGCTGGCTGCTCATCTCGTCCTCGCCCTACCGCTTCAAGCGATGGACCGCCTTCCTCGACCCCTTCGCCTCGGCCCAGAACGAGGGCTATCAGTTGGTCCAATCCCTGTACGCCTTCGGCTCGGGCAAACTTTTCGGCACCGGCATCGGCGCGGGCCAGCGCAAGCTCTTCTTCCTGCCCGAGGCGCACAACGACTTCATCATGGCCGTGGTCGGCGAGGAGCTCGGTTTCGTGGGCATGTCCCTGTTCTTCCTGCTGGTCGGCTTCTTCCTTTACCGGGCCTTCCGCATCGCCATGCGGCTCGAAGACCTCCAGGACCGCTTCACGGCCTTCGGCGTGACCTGCATCCTGGCGCTCGGCATGATCCTGAACCTGGCCGTCGTGCTGGGCACGGTGCCGCCCAAGGGCGTGGCCATGCCGTTCATTTCCTACGGCGGATCGAGCCTGACGGTTTCCTTCATCTGCGCAGGTCTCCTGCTCAATCTCTCCAGGAGGGTCAAGGCATGACCCTGAACCGCGTTGTCCTGACCACCGGCGGCACCGGCGGCCACATCTTCCCGGCACTTTCCGTGGCCACGGCCCTGACCGAATACAACAAGGGCGTGCGCATCCTGTTCATGGGCGGTCCCGGCCCCGAGGGCGAGCTGGCCCGCAAGCACGGCCTGGAATTTCTGGAGCTGCCCGCAGGCGGCATCATGGGCAAGGGCATCCCCGGCGCGCTCTCCGGCCTGGGCTGGCTCGGCACGGGCATCCCCAAGGCCCTCTTCGAAGTGTGGCGCTTCCGTCCCGACGCGGTCATCGGCTTCGGCGGCTACGCGGGCTTCTGCCCGGTTCTGGCCGCCCGCATCCTGGGCATCCCCACCGCCGTGCACGAGCAGAACTCGGTGCCCGGCGTGACCAACAAGATTCTGGGGAAGATGGTCAACCGGATTTTCCTGAGCTTCCCGGACGCCATGGGCCTGTTCCCGGCGGACCGGACCTTCCTCACCGGCAATCCGGTGCGCCCAGAAATTTTCAAGGCGGGCGAACGGCGGCGGGGCCGCGTCCCGGGCAAACGGGTCTTCGTCTTCGGCGGCAGCCAGGGCGCAAGGCCTCTCAACGACGCCGTCATCGAGGCCCTGCCCCGGTTCATGGAAGCTGGCGTCACCCTGGTCCACCAGACGGGCCGGATCGACTTTTCACGCGTGCGGTCGGCCTATGAGGCCGCCGGTGCGGACCCGGCTCAGGTCCGGGAATTTATCGAGGACATGGGGACCGAATACTCCGCCTGCGACCTGGTGATATGCCGGTCGGGGGCGAGCACGGTCTTTGAAATCGCGGCGGCGGGGGCTCCGGCCATCTTCGTGCCCTTCCCCCAGGCCACCCACGACCATCAGACAATGAACGCCAGGGCCATGACCGACATCGGCGCAGCCGAGCTGCTCCCCCAATCCGGGTTGAGCGGCGCGACGCTGGCCGACCGGGTGTTCGAGCTGCTCGACAACCGCGAGCGGCTGGAATCCATGGAAACGGCGGCCAAAGGCATGGCCAGACGATTCGCGGCGCGCGACATCGTGGCCGGGCTGACCGCCATGGCCGGGCAGGAGTAATACATTATGGCAGCACAGGGACCTTATCTTACCGTAGGCGGCGAAGCGTGTCCGGCCATGCGGGCCAGGGTGAGCAACATCCACATGGTCGGCATCGGCGGTTCGGGCATGAACGGCATCGCCGAAGTGCTCATCAACATGGGCTTCACCGTGACCGGCTCGGACCTGTCCGCGTCGGCGGCCGTGCGTCGGCTGGAAAAGCTGGGCGCCACGGTCTTCATCGGCCACGGCGCGGAGAACGTGGGCGAAGCCGACGTGCTCATCAAGTCCACGGCCATCCCGGACAGCAACCCGGAGCTGGCGACGGCCCGTGAACGAGGCATTCCGATCATCCCGCGCGCCGAGATGCTGGCCGAACTCATGCGGCTGCGCACCGGCATCGCCGTGGCCGGAACCCACGGCAAGACGACCACCACATCGCTGCTGGCGACCGTCTTCACCGAGGCGGGGCTGGACCCGACGGTCATCATCGGCGGCAAGCTGAATACCTACGGCTCCAACGCGCGGCTCGGCGAGGGCGACTACCTCATCGCCGAGGCGGACGAGTCCGACGGCTCCTTCCTGCGTCTGGCCCCGATCCTCACCGTGGTCACGAACATCGACAAGGACCACCTGGATTTCTACGACAATCAGGACGCCATCGACCTGTCGTTCATGCGTTTCATGAACTCCACGCCCTTCTACGGCATGAACGTCGTCTGCGGCGACGACCCCGGCGTGCAGCGGCTCCTTCCGCTCATCAAGCGTCCCTGCCTGACCTACGGCCTGGGCAAGAACAACAAGCTCAGGGGCGAGATCGTCAGCTCCCACCTCCGCTCCCTGTTCAAGGTCTACCTCGACGGCGAGGAGTGGGGCGAGGTCACTGTGGCCCAGCCCGGCACCCACAACGTGCTCAACGCCCTGGCCTGCATCGGCGTGGCCCTGGAGGTCGGCCTGGACAAGGAAGAAATCATCAGCGGCCTGGGCAACTTCGGCGGCGTGGGACGCCGTTTCGAGCGCAAGGGCGAAAGCAAGGGCGTCATCGTGGTGGACGACTACGGCCACCATCCGGCCGAGATCATGGCCAACCTGCGCACCGCCAAGGAATGCTATCCCGACCGTCGGCTGGTGGTCGCCTTCCAGCCCCACCGGTTCTCGCGCACCAAGGCCCTGTTCGGCGAATTCTGCAAGGCCTTCGACGACGCGGACGTGCTGCTGCTGACGGAAATTTACCCGGCTTCGGAATCGCCCATTCCCGGCGTGTCCGGCCTGTCGCTGGCGCAGGGCATCAAGCAGGTCTCCGAGACCAAGGTGCAATTCTTCCCGGATTTCGATTCCCTGGAAAAACGGCTCAAGGACATCCTGCGGCCCGGCGACCTGTTCATGACTCAGGGCGCGGGTTCCGTGTGGCGCATCGGCGAGAACTGGCTCGAACAGGAAAACGACCCCGGACAAGGCGGAGAATAGGAGTTTCCCCATGCCTCTGGAACTGATCCCCAACCCACTGCTCTCGGAGCGCACCACCCTGCGGCTCGGCGGCCCCGCCGCCGTGGAGGCCGTCGTGCGCGAGGAGCCGGACCTGGACGAGCTGTCCGCATTCCTGAGCCGGGAGGCGCTGCCGCCGTTCGTCATCGGCGCGGGCAGCAACCTGCTGGCCGGAGACGGCCCGCTGGAGCTGGCCCTGGTCCGCGTGGCGGACTGCCCGGGACCGGAGCGCGTGGAGCGGGACGGCTCGACCATCATCGTCCGCTGCGGCGCGGGCCTCCGCCTGCCCGGCCTGCTCGGCTGGGCGCAGAAGGCGGGCTTCTCCGGAATGGAGGGCATGACCGGCATTCCCGGCACCGTTGGCGGGGCCATGGCAATGAACGCGGGTTCCTACGGCGTGGAGATAGGCGAGCTGATAACCCGGGTGCGGGTGTGGACCCCGTCCGGCGGCCTGGTCTGGCTGAACCGCAGTCAATGCGCTTTCGGCTACCGCAGCTTTTCCCTCACGGACCTGCCGGGCAAATTCCTGGTCTGGGAAGTGGAGCTGGCCCTGGGAGATTCCGAGCCCAAGGCCGTGCGCTCGGCCATGCGCGACGTCTACCGGAAGAAGAAAGCCACCCAGCCGGTTACGGCCCGAAGCGCGGGCTGCGTCTTCAAGAATCCGCCGGAACAGAGCGCGGGCAGACTTCTGGACAAGGCGGGCATGAAGGGTGCGCGGCTCGGCGGCATGGCCTTCTCGGAAATACACGCGAATTTTCTCGTCAATCTCGGAAGCGGCACTGCCGCCGACGCCCTTGAGCTCATGGAAATGGGCCGCAAGCGGGTCGAAGAACTATTCGGCACAACTCTCGAACCGGAGGTCATCGTACTGTGAGCACCCTGACCATGGGCAAACAGAGCCGACTGAATCTCAGCGGAAAAGGCGCCGGGCGCAACAAGACCCGCAAGCGCCCGAAATCCGCCAACACCCTGCTGGCGGGGAGCGGTTCTCCGCGCAGGCTGGCGGGAGCGGGCAAGTTCATCGTCCGCCTGGTCATGGCCAGCCTGGCCCTGTCCCTCGTCGCCGTGCTCGGCGTGGGGCTGCTCTTCGGCTACCGCTACATCACCACGCACCCCTATTTCGACCTCAAGGTGATCCGCGTTGCGGGCAACGACCGGCTGAGCTACGAGAACATCCTCGAAATCTCCAAGGTGGGGCTTGGCCTCAATTGCCTGGCCATGAACGTGGGCGAGGTCAAAAACCGGCTGGACGCAAATCCGTGGATCGATTCCGTGACGGTCCGCAGGGAGCTGCCCAACCGGCTCCTCATCACCGTGCGCGAAAAGGTCCCGGCCTTCTGGACGCGCCAGGGCGACGGTTTGTATTTCGCCGACGCGCGCGGCCGCGTCATTGCGCCCATGCATCCCGGCGAACAGGCTTCCCTGCCGGTCCTGAGCATTGCGGAAGACCTGTCCGACGCCCCCGAGGTCCTGTCCGGCGTCCTCAAGAAAATGGCCGACCGCGAGACCCCGTTCACGCAGGCCCAGGCCGCATGGATCAAACTGACCAGCGCCCACGAACTGGAAATCTACCTCGACGGCGCGGGAGGCGGCCAGGGATTGACGGTGAAACTTTCCATGGACCGGTGGGAGGTCCAACTCGAACGGCTCAAAGTGGTCTGGAGAGACCTCCTGCGGCGAAATGAATTCGACGACGCGGCCATTATCGCGGCCAGCGGCGACAAGATCTGGATAAAGAAGCGGTCCGCCCAGGCAGCGGGCTGAACGCGCATAGATATCTCACAGGGAACAACAGAGGAGTCAGTATGGCTAGAAACGATCTCATAGTGGGCCTGGACGTAGGCACCACCAAGATATGCACCGTAGTCGGCGAAGCCACGGACAACGGCGTCGACATCATCGGCATCGGCACGGCCCCTTCGACCGGGTTGCGCCGCGGCGTGGTGGTCAACATCGAAAAGACGGTCCAGTGCATCAAGAAGTCCCTGGAGGACGCCGAACTCATGGCGGGCTGCGACATCCGCACCGTGTACGCGGGGATTGCGGGCAGCCACATTCAGGGCTTCAACTCCCACGGCGTCATCGCGGTCAAGGGCGGCGAAGTCACCCAGCGCGACGTAGACCGGGTCATCGAAGCCGCCAAGGCCATCGCCATCCCCATGGACCGCGAAGTGCTGCATACCCTGCCCCAGGAATTCATCGTGGACGACCAGCGCGGCATCGCCGACCCGCTCGGCATGGCGGGCGTACGCCTCGAGGTCAAGGTCCACATCGTCACCGGCGCGGTGACGTCGGCCCAGAACATCATCCGCTCCTGCAACAGGTCCGGGCTCGACGTGTCGAACATCGTTCTGGAGTCGCTGGCCTCCAGCAAGGCAGTGCTCTCCGCCGAAGAACGCGAAATCGGCGTCGCGCTGGTGGACATCGGCGGCGGGACCACGGACATCGCGGTCTTCTCCAAGGACTCCATCAAACACACGAGCGTGCTCGCGCTGGGCGGCCACAACCTGACCAACGACATCGCCTACGGGCTGCGCACGCCCATGATGTCGGCTGAAAAGATCAAGATGGAATACGGCTGCGCCATGGCCGACCTGGTCACCAGCGAGGAGATCATCGAGGTCCCCAGCGTGGGCGGACGCGAGTCGCGCCGCATGAGCAAACGCGTGCTGGCCGAAATCTGCGAGCCGCGCTGCGAGGAAATACTCGCCCTGGTGGACCAGGAGTTGATCAAATCCGGGTTCAAGAACATGATCGCCGCGGGCGTTGTCCTGACCGGCGGCACGGTGCTCATCGACGGTATGCAGGAACTGGCCGAACAGATCTTCGACCTGCCGGTGCGCATGGGCGTGCCCGCCGAGCGAATCGGCGGCCTGGCCGAGGAAGTCAGGAGCCCCAAGTACGCCACGGCCGTCGGACTGCTGCTCCACGGGGCCGAGGAGGAAGGCCTCCACAACAGGGTCCGGCCCTTCAAAATACGCGACGATTCCGGCTTCGACCGCATCGTCGGAAGGATGAAGAAGTGGTTCTCGGACATCGCATAGACCGGAACGACTTTGAGGATACAGGGAAACTCTCAACAGGGAAAAACTGAGGAGGACATTGGAATGGAATATTTCGAAATCGAACATGAAACCAACGCCAAGATCAAAGTCGTTGGTTGCGGCGGCGGCGGCGGAAACGCGGTCAACAACATGATCCAGTCCGCGCTCAAGGGCGTGAAGTTCATCGTTGCCAACACCGACGCGCAGGACATCCACAAGTCCCTGGCCGAACACAAGATCCAGATCGGCGAAAAGCTGACCAAGGGACTCGGCGCAGGAGCCAACCCCGAGATCGGCAGGTCCGCGGCCGAAGAGTCCATGGACCAGATCCGCGAGGCGCTCGACGGCTCCGACATGGTCTTCATCACCGCCGGCATGGGCGGCGGCACGGGCACCGGCTCCGCCCCGGTGGTGGCCCAGGTGGCCAAGGAGCTGGGCGCGCTGACCGTAGGCGTCGTCACCAAGCCCTTCTACTTCGAGGGCAAACGCAGGCTCCAGCAGGCCGAGGAAGGCACCCGCGCCCTGGCGGATGTGGTGGATTCCATCATCACCATCCCCAACGACCGGCTCCTTCAGCTCGCCGCCAAGAAGGCCTCCTTCTCCGACATGCTCAAGAAGGCCGATGAAGTCCTGTACTACGCGGTCAAGGGCATCGCCGACCTGATTACCGTGCACGGTCTCATCAACCTGGACTTCGCCGACGTCAAGGCCGCCATGTCCAACTCCGGCATGGCGCTCATGGGCACCGGCATCGCTTCGGGCGAATCCCGCGCCAAGGAAGCCGCCATGAAGGCCATCACCAGCCCCCTGCTGGAGGACGTCTCCATCGAAGGTGCCAAGGGCGTGCTCATCAACATCACCTGTGGCCCGGACATGCTCATCGACGAAGTCTCCGAAGCCGCCGACATCATCTACAAGGAAGCCCACGACGACGCCGAAATCTTCTTCGGCACGGTCTTCGATCCCGACGCGGGCGACGAAATGCGCATCACCGTCATCGCCACGGGCATCGAGCCCGCCATGGAGGAGCCGGAACCGGTCCTGTCCAAGGCGGAACAGCAGAAACTTCTGCTCCTCGGACCCCGGGGCGTGACCAAGAGCGCGGAACAGCCGCGCCGCGCCGGGCACCAGCGTGTCCTGAACACGGACCGCAACATTCCCGCGTACCTGCGCAAGGCCGGTGGCGAACTGAACACCACGGAGCTGCCCAACCGGCAGGTGACTCAGCGCGCCGTGGCCGGTCCCGGCGAAGAGGAGTTCATCTTCGAGGAAGACAACCTCGACGTCCCCGCGTTCATTCGCAAGAACGTGGACTAGACGCGTTATGATGCGTGTTTAAGGGGGTGCACCATCGGTACCCGCACCCTGTATCTCGGCGTGTCGGAGCCCAAGGCTCCCGACCTCGGTGGACGGCTGCCCGTGGCGCTGGCCGTCCCCGGAGGCGACAAGGCCGCCCTGTCGGCGCTCGGCTGGCAAGCCGTTTACCGGACGCTGTCCGAAGCCTCAGGTCTGGCCGTTGAACGGGTCTTCCCCGACAAGCTTGGAGGGACCGACGGCGCGGAACCCAAAACGCGCGAATCAAAGAGCCCACTATCCTCATTCCCTGTAATAGCCTGGAGCATCACGTTCGAGGAGGATTTCCTCAGCCTGCCTCGAACGCTCCGGGCAGCGGGCGTTCCGCCGCTGGCGGCGGAACGCCCATCTCTTCCCCTGGTCATTGCGGGAGGTCCGGTGGCCTTCCTCAACCCGGCTCCCATCGCCCCGTTCGTGGACTGTTTCTGGGCGGGCGAGGCCGAAGACCGGTTTCTTACGTTTTTCGACACCCTCAGGCGGCTGGTCTTTGACGGCGCGGACAAGGAGGCCATCCTCGAAGCGGTCAAGGACATGGAGGGCGTGTACGTGCCCGGCCGTTCCAAAACCCCGGTACGGCGCATCGTCTCCGGCGGTCCCGGTCATTTGACCGACCCGGCGTTCTCCTGCTTCATCTCCAACAAGGCGGCCTTCCGGGACACCCTCCTGCTCGAAGTCAACCGGGGATGCCCATACGGGTGCCGTTTCTGCGCGGCGGGCTACATTTACCGTCCGCCCCGCCACGCCGAACTCGACGAGCTGAAGCGCATCGTGGAGCTGTCCGACCCGCCCAAGGTCGGACTGGTGGGCACCGCCCTGACCGACTGGCCCGATCTTCTCCCGTTCCTCAAATGGCTCCATGAGCGCAAAAAGAAATTCTCCCTGTCGTCCATGCGCGCGGACGGCATAACCGAGGAGCTGCTCGTCTATTTGCGGGAACGCGGCATCCGCACCGTGACCCTGGCGCTCGAGGGGGCCAGCGAACGGCTGCGGCGGATGATGAGCAAAAAACTCGACCCACAGGATTTTCTCAACGCGGTCCGGCTTTGCGCCCGCTACGGCGTGAACCACCTCAAAATCTACATGATCGCGGGCTGGCCCGGCGAGACCGAGGAGGACTATGCCGAACTGGCCGAATTCCTCCAAGAGATAGTGCGTATCAGGAGTGAAGAGCCGGGCGGAAGAAAAAAACAATTCATGCGCATCACCATCGGGGTCAGCTCCCTGGTACCCAAGCCGTTCACGCCGTTCCAATGGGCGCCCATGGCGAGCGAAGACGCCCTGAATGAACGCATGAAGGGGCTGGTCAAGATGGTCAAGCCCTACAAGGGAGTGACCCTCCAGCACGACGACCCGTTCCAGGCGCGCCTCCAGGGGCTGCTGGCGCGCGGCGGCGAGGAGCTGGCCGAATTCATCCTGCTCGCCGCGGACCACGGCGGCTGGAAAAAGGCGCTCAAGTTGTGGGACGGCGACGCCGCGAATATACTTGACCGCGAGCGGGATCGGGACGAGCCCTTCCCCTGGGAAGTCGTTGATATCGGCGTGAAGCGCGAACACATGTGGAAGGAATGGGAACGCGCCAAGGCCGCCAAAGTCAGCCCCGGCTGTTCCCGCAAGGGATGCGGGCAGTGTTCCGGGTGCGGGATGGAGACGCCGCCCGAAGAATAAGGGAACTCCCCCTTCAACCCCCTGTACGCGCCTTTGGCGCGGGCTTTTTCGCTCCGCGACGTTCTGCGGCGAAACCGGGGAGTTGAATTTATGGGTTCCCCCAATACGCTCGTACAAGGATCGGCATATGCGCATCTTCGTCCTCCTGACGGCTCTCGCTGTCCTCATTGCAGCACAAGTGCAGGCGGGCGATCCCATCATTGTCTTCGGCAACGATGCCAAGCCGCCCAAATCCTGGATCGAGGAAGGCCGCCCCAGAGGCATCCTGGTGGACCTGCTGCACGAGATCGAAGCGCGCACCGGCCTCACCTTCGACATCCGGCTCATGCCGTGGAAACGCGCCTACATGAACGCCTTGGAGGACCGGGGAGGAATAGTCGGCCTGTCCAAAAACCGTGAACGGCAGACGTTGTTCGACTTCTCCGAGGTCATGTATGTGGACGAAATGCTGCTGGTGGTCCTCAAGGGAAACGAGTTTCCCTACCGCTCCGTGGAGGACCTGCGGGGCAAAGTCCTGGGCGTCACGCGCGGAGCCTCCTACGGGGACGAGTTCGACCGGGCCAAGGGCGGGATATTCATTCCCAGCGAAGATTCCGGGGCGGTCAAACGGCTGCGTATGCTCCTGGCCGGCCGCATCGACGCGGCCCTGATGGGACCAGGACCGGCATCCGTTCGATTCGCCGAGGCTCGCGACAAGACGCTCATGGAAAACCGCGAGCAATTCGTCATCCTCGACCCGCCATTCATCCGCGACGACAACTACATCGGCTTCACCAGATTCATGCGCCAAACCGAAACCCTGCAAAAAATCAACGCCGCCCTGCGCGACATGCGCCGCGACGGCACCACCGCCAGGATAGAAGCCCGGTATTGAGCCGGGCCTCCGTTTTATCACGCGGAGAGCGCAGTCCTTCCAGTCAAGCCAAACGCCGAAGGCGCGACGCTCATTTATCTCGCCCGCGGCCGCCATACCGTGATATGCTCCCGGCAGTATACCCATACAAAAAAGGAGCCCCCCATGAAAAAGCTGCTCATTATACTGTCGCTGCTGCTGATCCCCCAAATCGCGCAGGCCTTGGACGGGCAACCTGCGGAGTACGAGGTCGGCGGCCGGACGTTCGAAGGATACTACATCACCCCGGCGGACAAGGCTCCGCTGGTCCTTCTGGTCCACGATTGGGACGGCCTTACGGACTATGAGGTAAAACGGGCCGGAATGCTCGCCGACCGGGGCTACGCCGTGTTCGCCGTGGACCTGTTCGGCAAGGGCGTGCGCCCGGAAAGCACCGACGAACGCCGGAGGCTGACCGGAGAGCTGTACGCTGACCGCCAGGCCATGCGCGAGCGGCTCACGGCCGGATTGAACAAGGCGGCCTCCCTGGGCGCCGATCTGTCCAACGCCGTGGCCATGGGGTACTGCTTCGGCGGCACAGCGGTCTTGGAGCTGGCGAGGTCCGGGGCTGAACTCAAGGCGTTCGTGCCCTTCCACGGCGGCCTGGCCACGCCGGAGGGGCAGGACTACACTGCCGCCAAAGGCTTCATCCTGGTCTTCCACGGCACGGCGGACCAGTCCGTGCCCATGAGCCAGTTCGCGAGCCTGGCCGAAGAACTCGAATCCGCGGGCGTCCCCCACGAAATGACCACCTATAGCGGCGCGCCCCACGCCTTCAGCGTGTTCGGCACGGACCGCTACCGCAAAAGCGCGGACGAGAAGTCCTGGGCGCGGTTCACCGGATTCCTGAACCAGACCCTCAAGTAAACGACCCGCGAAGCGCTGGGCAACAAATTCTGTCCACCGAGGCGAATAGAAAGGGAACTCCTCCTTAGTTTTTTGAAGAGGGGAATCAGAAGTTGAAAGCCGCTTTGCGGCGATAGTCGGATGATTTTGCCTCCGGCGGGCAAGGGCTCGCCCCCTTGCATCCCATGCAAGGGCCTTGGGCGCTGACTTTTCGCTCCCCGGCGTTCTGCTCTAAAACGGGGGAATATAAATCCCAATGAAAAGCCCCGGTCCGCAAACGCGGGCCGGGGCCTTCAAATCGAATGTAAGCCGGTCTACCAGGCAAAGAGGGGGAACTCGCGGGCGAACTCCTCGACTTCCTTGGCGATCTCGGCAAGGGTCTTGTCGTCGTTCATGTTTTCGAGGGCAGCCACAATGGCTTCGCCGACCACGATCATGTCTTCTTCGATCATGCCGCGGGTGGTCAGGGCCGGAGTGCCCAGACGGATACCGGAGGTCTGGAAGGGAGACTTGGTCTCGAACGGGATGGTGTTCTTGTTGGCGGTGATGCCAGCCTTGTCCAGGGCGATCTGAGCGTCCTTGCCGGTGTAGTCCTTGTCGGACAGGTCAAGGAGCATCATGTGGTTGTCGGTGCCGCCGGAGACGAGCTTGTAACCGGCCTCGGTCAGAGCAGCGGCCAACTGCTTGGCGTTGCGGACGACCTGCTGCTGGTACTCGACGAATCCGGGGGACAGGGCCTCGCCGAAGGCAACGGCCTTGGCTGCGATGACGTGCATCAGCGGGCCGCCCTGGATGCCGGGGAAGATGTTGGAGTTGAGCTCCTGCTCCAGATCGTCGGAGCTGAGGATCATGCCGCCGCGCGGTCCACGCAGGGTCTTGTGGGTCGTGGTGGTGGTGTAGTGAGCGTATTCGATGCAGGACGGATGCTCGCCAGCGGCGATGAGGCCCGCGATGTGGGCCATGTCGACCATCAGCTTGGCGCCGACTTCATCGGCGATGGCGCGGAAGCGGGCGAAATCGATGATGCGCGGGTAGGCGGACGCACCGGCGATAATCATGGTCGGCCGGTGTTCCTTGGCCAGGGCCTCCACCGCGTCGTAGTCGATGGTCTGGGTTTCCCTGTCCACGCCGTAATGAACCATGTTGAAGAGCTTGCCCGAGAAGTTGACCGGGGAGCCGTGGGTCAGATGGCCGCCGTGGGACAGGTCCATGCCGAGGACGGTGTCGCCGGGCTTGCAGGCCGCGAAATAGACGGCCATGTTGGCCTGGGAGCCGGAGTGCGGCTGGACGTTGGCGTAGGTCGCGCCGAACAGCTCCTTGGCGCGCTCGCGGGCCAGATCCTCGACCTCGTCCACGAACTCGCATCCACCATACCAACGCTTGCCCGGATAGCCTTCGGCGTATTTGTGGGTCATGACAGACCCCTGGGCCTGGCGGACGGCGGTGGAAACAAAGTTTTCGCTGGCGATGAGCTCCAGCTTGGAGACCTCGCGGTCAATCTCGTCGGCAATGGCGGAGGCAACCGCCGGGTCTTGGATAAACAGCTCTTCCATGGTGATATCCTCTAGGGGTAAAATGTGGATGCGAATGGCTTCCCAGCCCAATCGGGTACCGGCGATCCTCGCGCCACTCTCAACGGTCACGGCTTTTTCACCGCTCCCGGCAGGCGCTCCCGCCGTGCCCCGTGCACTGGAGATCCGTCCTTATATCAATACGGCCCGCTCGTTCAAGCGACCCGGTTGTGCCGAAAAGAATACGAAAAGCCTACGGCGGCTCGGAGATCGTTGGACATTATCCCCTGGAATCTCCATTTTTCGGCGCTGCTCCGCGATTCGCGGAGGCCGCCTTACGCCCGCCCCTTGTATCCGGCATACAGTCGATAAGGCAAGAACGTTTGGATGAAAAAACCATTTGCCCCACCCCATGGTCCGTGCCCGAAGGCGTACCAAGGAATGAAGGCAGAGTCCGAATCAAATGAAAAGGGCCGCTTGAGCGGCCCTTCCGTTTGTTTTCGTCGTTACCCTGCGAACCGCTTGAACAGAACGCAGGCGTTGGTCCCGCCGAAGCCGAAGGAGTTGGACAGGGCGTATTCGACCTGTATCTCCCGGGGGCCGTCGGCGCAGACGTCGAGGTCGCATTCAGGATCAGGGGTCTCGCGGTTCAGGGTGCCGGGGATGACTCCCTCGGACAGAGTCTTGACCGAGAAAACCGCCTCCACGCCGCCCGCCGCGCCGAGCAAATGCCCGATCTGGGACTTGTTGGCGCAGATGTTGATGTCGTAGGCGTGGTCGCCGAACACCTTCTTGATGGCCCGCGTTTCGCAAAGGTCGTTCAGATAGGTGGAAGTGCCGTGGGCGTTGATGTGGTCGATCTTGGAAGGATCGACCTTGGCCTCGCGCAGGGCGGCGGCCATGGCGTAAGCCATACCGGCTCCGTCCTCGGGCGGTGCGGTCATGTGGAAGGCGTCGCCCGACGCTCCGTAGCCGACGACTTCGGCGAGGATGTTCGCACCGCGCGCCGTGGCGTGCTCAAGGGACTCCAGGAGCAGCAGGCCGCAGCCTTCGCCCATGACAAAGCCGGAACGGTCCTTGTCGAAGGGACGGGAAGCCAACTCGGGCTCATCGTTGCGCACGGACAGGGCCTTCATGGCGTTGAACCCTGCCACGGCCAAAGGCGAGATGGTCGATTCTGCTCCACCGCAGATCATGGCGTCGACGCGGCCCATGGCGATATCGGTGTAGGCCGTCCCGATGCCGTGCGTGCCGGAGGCGCAAGCCGTGGTGGTACAGATGTTCGGTCCCATGGCGCCGGTCTCGATGGAGACCTGGCCGGCGGCCATGTTGGCGATGAGAATGGGAATGAAAAACGGCGAAATCTTCTTGGGGCCGCGCTTGAGCAGCCTCTCGTGAGAGTTCTCGATAGTTTCGAGGCCGCCCAGGCCAACGCCGATGATGGTGCCCACACGATCACGCTCGGACTCGGGAATGGTCCAGCCTGCGTTCTTGAGGAGCATTGCGGCTGCGGCCACCGCGTACTGGGTGAACGTTTCCATGCGGCGAGTGTCTTTCTTGCCGATAAACTCGGTGGGATCGAAATCCTTGACCTCACCCGCGATGGTCGTCGCGTAGTCCGAAGTGTCGAACTTGGTGATCTGTCCAATGCCGGATTTCCCGGCCAGGAGGTTCTGCCAGCTTGTCTCGACGTCGTTGCCAAGCGGCGTGACGGCAGCAATACTGGTGACAACTACCCTGTTCATAATACCTGTCCGTGATGTCTGGGTTGGTGCAATAAAAGGAGCGTCTTACACCTACGAGGTGCGTAAGACGCTCACAATATATGTCTTTTCCTGGGCGGTCAAACCTTAGAGGGCCTTCTCGATATGAGAAATGGCGTCGCCGACCTTGAGGATCTTCTGAGCGACTTCGTCATCGATCTCCAGGTCGAATTCTTCTTCCATGGCCATGATCAGCTCGGTCAGGTCCAGGGAATCGGCACCCAGGTCTTCGACAAAAGCGGCGCTCTCGACGACTTCGTCTTCGGACACGCCAAGCTGATCCACGATGATCTCTTTCACTTTCGCTGCTACGTCGGACATAATTTCCTCCACTACCAAATGAGTTTTTTGCTTGATTACATGTACATGCCGCCGTTCACGCCCAGCACCTGGCCGGTGATGTACCCGGCTCCGGGACCGGCCAGAAAGGAGACGGCGGCCGCGATATCCTCGGACTGCCCGAGGGTTTTTAATGGAATTTGTTCGAGCATGGCCTCAACCACCTTTTCGGGCAGGGCCGCGGTCATGTCGGTCTGGATGAAACCGGGAGCCACGGCATTGACCGTGATGTTGCGGCCCGCCAGCTCACGGGCGGCGGACTTGGTGAGCCCGATGAGGCCCGCCTTGGCGGCCGAGTAGTTGGCCTGACCGGCATTGCCCATCTGGCCTACCACGGAGGTGATGTTGACGATACGGCCCGAACGCTGCTTGCCCATGATTTTGGAAGCTTCCCGCAGGAAGACAAAGCAGCCGGTGAGGTTGATCTGGAGGACCTTGTCCCAGTCCTCGTCCTTCATGCGCATCATCAGGCCGTCGCGGGTGATGCCCGCGTTGTTGACCAGGGCCTGGAGTTCGACCTTGCCCTTGATTTCGTCCTTGAAGAACGCGGCGACGGCATCGCGGTCGCCGGAGTCGAGCTGAAAGGCGCGAGCCTTTCCGCCCGCGGCTTCGATGGACTTGACCACCTCGTCGGCAGCCTCGGGGCGGCTGACGTAGGTGAGGTAGACCTCGAATCCGTCTGCGGCAAGCCGTTCGGAAACGGTGCGCCCGATACCTCGGGAGCCGCCCGTAACCAGGGCTACTTTGGGAAGATCGCTCATCTAATACCCTCTTGTCGTTCTCTTGTGGTCAGGACCCCATATACCAATTGGTCAAGGACTGCAAACCGGTCCCCGGAATCGTAACCTGAAAGTTTATTCCCCATTTGTCCGCAAAATGCAAACAAACAGGTGTTTAAAAACTAGAACCGAATCAGGGCGGCGCCCCAGGTGAACCCGCCGCCGAAAGCGGGGATGAGCACCAGATTCCCGGGCTTGATGAACCCGGTGTGCACGGCCTCGGCCAGGGCCACGGGAATGGCCGCGGCGGAGGTGTTCCCGTACTTGTGAATATTGGAAAAGACGCGTTCCTCGGGGATATCGAAACGACGCCCCACCGCGTCGATGATGCGGTAGTTGGCCTGGTGCGGCAGGAGCACGTCCACGTCCGCCTTGCTCAGGCCGTTGCGCTCCAGGATGGCCTCGGAAATCTCGGTCATGCTGCGCACGGCGTGCTTGAAGACCTCGCGTCCCTGGAACTCGACGAAATATTCGGGACCGACAGCGTCGCCCAGTTTGTAGGAATAGGCCGATCCGCCGCCGTTGACCGTGAGCAGATCGCCAAGCGATCCGTCGGCGGCGAGCTTGATGTCCAGCACTTCGGGACCGTCGCCGGGCTCCCCTGCGGTCATCACGGCCGCGCCGGAAGCGTCGCCGAACAGGACGCAGGTGGACCTGTCCTCCCAGTTCATGCGCCGGGAGAGCACCTCGCTGGCGACAACCAGAATCTTGGCGTCAGGTTCCAGGCACAGGTAGCCGCGAGCGGTCTGGAGTGCGTACAGGAAGCCGGAGCAGGCCGCCTGGACGTCCAGGCACATCTGTCCGGTGATGCCGAACTTCTCCTGCAGGCGGCAGGCGGCGGACGGGATCATGGAATCCGGGGTGAAGGTGGCGCAGACGATGTGCGTCAGTTCGGAAGGCTCAATGCCCGCTTCGGCCAACGCCTGCTTGGAGGCTTCGTAGGCCATGTCGGACGAGGCCTCGCCCTCTGCGGCGATGTGCCTTTCCTTGATCCCCGTACGAGAGGTGATCCACTCGTCCGTGGTGTCGACGATTTTTTCAAGATCGGCGTTGGTCAAAACCTTTTCAGGGGCGTACAGGCCAAAGCCGCGAAGGATGGAATTGATCATGGAATCGGTGTTTATGCCAACGGTATGGCGCGGTCAAGCTGCGCAAGATTTTTCACATCCCGCAGGAAGCGGGATGTGTCAGGCAGCGTTTCTGTCAGGCTTGACCGCCAGATCCTTGTGGGCGGCCAGGCCGTCCGCCAGATGGCCATGCACATTGTTGCGCACGCTGGTGGCGGCCATGCGGATGCAGTTGGTCATAGCCAACTCATTGGACTTGCCGTGCGCGACGATGACGATGTCGCGAAGGCCGAGCAGGGGCGCTCCGCCATATTCGGCGTAGTCCACGAGCTTCTTGAACCGCTTGAACGCCCCAAAGGAGAGCAGCGTGCCGAGCATGGACAGCCAGCTCGACTTCAACTCATCCTTGAGCAGACGGCTCAGGGAGCGGGCCAGTCCTTCGGAAAGCTTCAGGGCGACATTGCCGACGAAGCCGTCGCAGACCACGACATCCACCTCACCGGTGAAGATATCGCGCCCCTCGACGTTGCCGATGAACCGCATCTGCGAACGTTTGAGCAGGTCGAAGGCTTCGCGAACGGCGGCGTTGCCCTTGCCCTCCTCCTCGCCGATGGACAGAATGCCCACGGACGGGTCCTTGACGCCCAGGACGTGCCGGGCCAGGACGTCGGCCATAAGGCCGAACTGGAGAAGATGCTGCGGCTTGGAGTCGACGTTGGCGCCGACGTCAATGAGCACCACGGGGTTCTTCTCGGTGGGCAGGATGCCGGCCAGGGCAGGACGCTGCACGCCCGGGATACGCCCCAGGACGAACATGCCGCAGGCCACGGTGGCGCCGGAATGTCCGGCAGAAACCACGCCGTGAGCCTTGCCTTCCTTGACCAGGCGGCAGGCCACCTGAATGGAAGAATCCTTTTTACGCCTCAGCGCGTCGGCGGGCTTATCGTCCATCTCGACCACCTGAGAGGCATGGACTATTTCTATGTCCAGCCCCTTGGTGTCGAACTTGCCGAGCTCGGCTCGGACGCGCTCAGCGTCTCCGACAAGCACGACGGATATACCCTCGCGCGCAGCGGCCACCGCAGCGGGCACGACAATGCCGGGCCCGAAATCTCCCCCCATGGCGTCCACGGCGATGCGCGGAGCCAGGATTCCCTCGCTGCTAGGCATCTTCGCCGTCAATGACCTGACGCCCCTTGTAGGAGCCGCAGACAGAGCAGGCGCGATGGGGCAGGGTGGGTTCACCGCATTCGCAGTAAATGACGTTGGGAGCGGCAACCTTATCGTGAGCGCGGCGCATACCCTTGCGGGACTTGGACGTTTTCTTCTTGGGGACAGCCATGATATATACCTCGTATTGATTTGTTCTCAACCGAATGCACGAAGCCGAAGCTCCGGGCAAGGGCGTTACTTTATCTTCAAGTCGCGGAAAACCGCAAGCCTTTCGTCACCATCATCCAGCTCGCAGGAACACTCGCCGGAATTGAGGTTGGCCCCGCATCCGGGACACACGCCCTTGCAGGATTCGCCGCACAAGGGCTTGAACGGCAGGGCCAGGGCGAACTCCTCCCAGAGGATGGTGCCCATGTCGAGCTGGAGCTGGCCGTTTTCCACGCGCACCCGCGGGTCGCCGTCGTCCTCGTCGCCATTGGGCAACTGCTCGAAGGCGTCGAAGTCCACTTCGATCCCGTATTCAAAAAATTCGGCGCAGCGGTCGCAGGCCAGCTTGACGGCTCCCTTGAGGGTGCCGCGCACCAGCGCCCCGTCGTCAGACTGGGGCAAAACGGAATACTCGGCCACGAGATCGCGGCCCGGACGGATGTCCAGTTTGAACGTACGCCACGCCTCGCGCCAGAAATCCTGGTCATCGAAGGTGAAGTTCCCGCCCTCCGCGGCAATGTCGCTGATCGTCAGCCAATATTCAACCATGTCGTACTCCGTCTTCGGTCCGGCTCCACGGCCGGACAACCGGTGCTTCCTATATGGTAATAAAATCCCATGTCAAGAAAAAAACCCTTGCCATTTGCTTCAGGGCTCGGTAAGGATTCTCTCCCGCCGACCGGAGAAGCTACCAGAACCAGGCGGGTTCGCAAGTACGAAAACGATTTATTTCCTTAGAATACATCAGGAGGTCGCAATGTCCCAGGTTTGCGATATTTGTGGAAAGGGTCCCCAGACTGGCAACAACGTCAGCCACTCCCACATCAAGACCAAACGCCGCTTCATGCCCAACCTGCAGAAGGTTCGTCATCAGTTGGAGTCCGGCCAGGTCGTCAGCATCAAGGCCTGCACCCGCTGCATCCGCAACGGCGCAGTGGTCAAGCCCGTGGCCAACAAGAAGCCCGAAGCATAACGTGCTGCACATTTCGATGGCCGAAAGTTGCCGCCGAAAACATTTCGGCGGCAACTTTTTTGCGTCTATTGACCTGCCATCCCTCCCCGCCCCCCATAGTGCAATTTTTCGTCAAGTCCGCACGCAAAGCATTGCACAACTGCACAATATTTCTCTCCCGTCTTAGTCTCAACACGCTGAAATAGCTCCACAACTCGTTTGGCATAGTCCGTGCTATCTTCCAGGCAAACAAGCTCTGGAGAGATCATGGAATTTTTGACTTCACTCGGAACCTGGTGTTCCGGCCCGGGATTCCGATTCGGCGAAGGGTCCGGCGGTTGGTTCGGCTCAATGAGCTTCCTCCACGGGGGAGTTATCCAATTCCTGGTGCTGGGGCTGATAATATATATCTCGGTGCGATTATTCCACAAACCAGCCACACCTCCGGAATCCGCAACGCCGGAGGAAATCCTCAAACGCCGCTACGCGTCCGGCGAGATCGATAAGAGCACGTTCCTCGCCATGAAGGACGAACTGCGCGACGGTTAATGGAGCAGCACCCCAAACGAAGGCCCCCGCCGGATATATCCGACGGGGGCCTTCACGATATTTCAACCGGGTGCGGCGGGCTACAGCTCCACCGCCCTTCTGATGCGGGACAGCGTCTGCTCCTTGCCGAGCACGATCATGGTCTCGAACAGGCCGGGCGACTGGGTCTTGCCGGTGATGGCCACCCGAAGGGGCTGCGCGACGACCTTGAACTTGATGTCCTTCTCCTCGATGAACTGCCGGTGCAATTCCTCCAGGGACGCTTCGGTGAACTCGTCGAGACCTTCCATGCGCTCAGCGATCTCCGCAAGCAGAGGCTTGGTCTCGTCGGTCAGGAATTTCTTCACGGCGCTTTCGTCGTAGGGCAGGAACGTGGCGTCCACGATGAACGGGCGGGCCTGCTCCAGCATATCGAGCACGGACTTGGCCCGAGGCTGCAACAGGGGCGCGATGCGGGCGAACTGCTCGCGGGTCACGGACTTGGCCTCTTCCTCGCCCACCTCTCGGGCCAGGAAATCGCAGAGCATCCCGGCCAGACGGTCCGGGTCCGCCTTCTGCATGTACTGGCCGTTGACCCATTCGAACTTGGTCAGGTCGAAGACCGACGGGGAATTGCCCAGGCCGTCGGTGGTGAAGAATTCGACCATCTCGTCCATGGTGAACAGTTCCTGATCGCCGTGGGACCATCCCAAGCGGGCCAGATAGTTGGTCACGGCCTCGGGCAGGTAGCCCATCTTTTCATATTCCATGACCGACAGCGCGCCGTGGCGCTTGGAAAGCTTCTTCTTGTCCGGGCCGAGGATCATGGGCACGTGGCCGAACTCGGGCACGTCCCAACCCATGGCGCGATAGATGAGAATCTGCCTGGGGGTATTGTTCACGTGGTCGTCGCCGCGCAACACATGGGTCACTCCCATGTCGTGATCGTCCACCACCACGGCCAGGTTGTAGGTGGGCGTTCCGTCCGTGCGGCGCAGGATCATGTCGTCCATCTCGGAGTTCTCCACCGAGATGAAGCCCTTGACCATGTCCTTGTATCCGGTGGCTCCTTCCAGCGGAGCCTTGAGCCGGACCACGCCCGAAGTCAGCCCCTTTTCGCGGCAGGTGCCGTCGTACTTGGGCTTGCGGCCTTCCTGCATGGCCTTTTCACGCATGGCGTCCACGTCCTCCTTGCTGCACTGACAGTAGTAGGCGTGGCCCGAGGCGATGAGCTGGTCGATGACCTCGTTGTGCCGATCGGAACGGTCGGACTGGAAGACGATCTCACCGTCGTGTTCAAGGCCGAGCCAGCGCATGGAGTCGATGATGGCGTCCGTGGCCTCCTGGGTGGACCGCTCGCGGTCCGTGTCTTCGATGCGCAAACGAAATTCCCCGCCCATGGACCGGGCAAGGAGCCAGGAAAACAGTGCGGTGCGGGCACCGCCGATATGCAGGAACCCGGTCGGGCTCGGCGCGAAACGGGAAACGATCTTGGTCATGAGAATGCCTCCGGCGGCTTAAGACCCTTTTGAAAAAGGTTCTTAAGAATCTCCAAAACTTTTATCGCCGCCTCGCGGATGGTGCGAATGCGGCAGGGTTTCTAATTTAGGCAATATGTCTATCCGATGCTCTCCGCCTCCCCTCGCGAAGCGACCCAAAAAGCTTAGTAAGGAAAAGGGGATGGGGCGGCTGGAGGCATCTGCGCCGCTATACGGCTTCGACGCCTTTCACTTCGGGGATTTCCTTGAGGATAATCCGTTCTATGCCGTTCTTGAGAGTCATCTGGGACATGGGACATCCCTTGCAGGCTCCGGTCAGGCGAACCTTGACGATACCGGAATCGGTGATTTCCACCAATTCCACATCGCCGCCGTCGCCCTGCAGCATGGGCCGGACCTTGTCCAGCACGGCTTCCACTTTTTCACGCAATGGCAAAACCTCCGTTGATTCGGGTTCGGTCGGAACATCTACGGCCTGGCGCGAAAGTTGTCAAACACGACGCGCGGGAGACCGACGTCCGAAGCGGGGACAGCCCGTTTCCGAAGGGTAGCTACCGGTCCAGGAGAATGGAGAACGCCTCCTCCAATTCCTCGTCCAAGTCCTCGACCATCTCGTCCATCTGTTCCGGGGTGAAGTTCATGGACGCCCACGCCTCCGGCGACGGCGGCTGGACAAAGAACTCACCGCTGGAACCGACGCCCAGGCCGGTGGCGAGGGTCTCGGCGCAGTGCACCAGAAGGGGTTCCGCCTCCTTGTGCCCGAGTTTGGGATGATGATGTTCGAGCACGGCGGAAACCAGGACGTAGGGGAAGTTCCACTTGCGCAGCAGCATTCCCCCCAAGGTGGCATGATCGAACCCGAGCAGGGTCTTTTCCTCGGCGAACAGCACCGCGTCCTTGGCCCGCGCGTGGGCGTGGACGGCCGTGGCCCGCTCCGGCTCGACCTGTAGGAGGATGAGCTGGCCGATATCGTGCAGCAAGCCGGAAACGAAAGCCCGCTCCGGGTCGCCCTTGCCCGACATGCGGCACAGCCGCCGGGCGATGAGGCCGCAGCAGATGGAATGTTTCCAGAACTGCTCCATGTCGATGACGTCGGCAGGCACATCCTTGAACAGGGACATGACCGAAGTGCCCACGGCCAGGGTGGAAAGCTGGTTCACGCCGACCACGGTGACGGCGCGCGAAATGGTGTCGATCTGCATGGGCAGGGAGTAGAAGGCGGAATTGACCATGCGCAGAAGAAAGGCGGTCAGGCCGGGGTCCTGGCTGATGATCTCGGCCAGGTCGTCGGCCGAGGTGGAGCGGGAGCCGATGGCCTGTTGCAATTCCAGAAAGACTTGGGGCAGGGCCGGAAGCTGGTGATCCTTGCGCAGGATGTCCAAGGGGTCCAGCGGCTTGACCTCGGGCAGGGGCTCTTCCGGCTCAGGCTCACGATAGCGTTGCGGATGGGCGGCCATGTCCGCCGCCACACGCTTGACCCCGAGCCGCGCCAGCCGCTTCAGGGATTCGTCCGGCTTCCGGATGAACCTGAACCGCCGGGTCAGCAACTTTTTCGCCGCTTCATGCACTTCGGGCGCAACCGCCGTCTCTTCCTTCACCGGAACGCTTTCTTCTGCCATCTGTCGAACCTCGGGGGGTTATGGAAGCCAGCCGTCTTCAACATAATAAATAAAGCAATGAACATGAAGCGCTTTTTGCGTCATGCGCGCCGCTTGCGCCCGCTAGAGCAGTTGGAAATCGTATTGCAGGCGGAGCCGTACCTGGAAGCCGTCCTTGCCGCCCAGATCCTCGTCCGCGTCCTGATAGGACCAGCGGTTGAGAATGGACAACCCCTTGAGATCGCCATCAAAGGCGTAATTCAGGTTCAGGGTGTACTCGTTGCGGTCGAAGGAGGCGTTGCGGCCGGAGTCCGGCGTGTCGCCAAAACCGGTCTTGATGTTGGCGGAAAAACCCTTGGCGCCGATACGCGCGAAGTCATAGGCCAGCCCCAGATATAGCGTCTTTTCCCCGGCCCTGTCGAAGGCGTAGGCCATCAGGTTGTTGAAGAACGGATAAGTGCCCCAGGAATTGCGGATTCCCTTGGAGCCGTCCACCGCGGTCCCGCCGAGCTCGAAGGTGATTCCGGCGAACGTGACGGAACCCATGAGGCCGAGTTCGCCCGTGGTGTAGTCCCCGCCCAACTGATCGCCCACGCTGCGCTGATCCACCCCCTGGAAGAGCAGGCTGTAGCGCACCCCCTCGGGATCGCCGAAGGCGTACTTGATCTGCGTGAAAAAGGTGTTGTCCAAGTCGGGGGCGTAATAATTCCAGAACCGCATGGGCAGCGCCTTTTCCGGCGTCCAGTCGGCCCCGGCCATCAGCACGCCGCCCCGATTGTCCAGCCCGGCCATCTCGGTCATGGACTTGAACAGGTCCGTGTCGCGGCCCTTCTCCTTGTCCACCCAGAAAAGCGACCACTCCAGGGTCTCGATGTCCGAGGATTTCAACCCATAGGCCTCAAAGGTCTGGGGAAGCATACGGCTGTCGTTGCCGTTGATGAACGGGGTCTCGATGCGCTGCCGCCAGAACCGCGCTTCGGACTGCTCGAAACGGACCTTGAAATACGCCTCGGCCAGGACCGCGAACCCTTCGTTATCCGGGGTGAGGAGCCCGGTTCCGCCCTGGTTCTCCTGGTTGAGCTCGGCGGTCACGGGCGCGGTGCCGTACAGAGCGGCGGCCGCGCCGAAGTGGTCGCCCAGCCACGGGGTCTCGTATTTGAGATAACCGCCTATCGCAAATGATTCCTTGATGTTGTCGTAATCATCGCCTGTGGTCTTGTTCCGCTGGGTGAAATAATACAGCCGGGTCTGCCCGGTGACGACGCCCCACTTGGAAACGTCTTCCCCCTCCTCGGCCGCACATGGCGGGACCATAGCCAAAGCCAGAAGACAAACCAACACGACGGACATGATTTTAGCAGGCACGGCGAATCTCCTTTGTTCCGGACCTCGAAACGAAGCGAGCCGGATCAACGGCCCTTACCGCCTCTATGCCTTCGATCTTCCGTTGAATCAAGTCCTCACGCGAACAAAGGCGACGCGAAAGGCTCCTCGGGCGGGAAAATCACCCTTCGCGATCAACTGAATATGAAATGCGGGTTGTTTTCCCTCTCGTGGCGCACCGTGGTCATGGGGCCGTGGCCCGAATAGACGCGGGTGTCCCCGGGCAGGGTGAAGATGCGGGAACGGATGGAGCCAAGCAGAGCCGAGGAGCTGCCGCGCGGCAGGTCGGTCCGTCCCACCGCTATCATGAACAGCAGGTCGCCCACGAAAACGCACCCGGCGGAAGGAAAGAAATAGGACAGGCCGCCCGGCGTATGGCCGGGGGTGTCCAGCACGAACAGCGGCTGGGCCAGCGCGGTGCGTCTGCCGGGCCCGATGGGGGTATAGGCGAAGTCGATGTAGGGAACAAATTCCCGGTTGCCGCCAGCCTCGAAGGAAAGCTCCTTCAGGAACTCGTCCTCAGGGCTGGCGTAGACGGGCGCGGGATGGGCCTCAAGCAGTTCCTTGACCCCGCCGATATGGTCAATATGGAAATGGGTCAGGAACACGGCTTCCAGATTCAAGCCGAGAGCCGTGATGCGCTCTATAAGACGGCCGGGCTCCAGGCCAACGTCGAAGACCACGGCGTTGCCGCCCAGGCTCACCAGGTGGCAGTTGGTCTCGTCCGGGCCGAGAATGAAGGTTTCAATGGTCAGTTTGGCCATGGCTTGCCCTGCGGCTTTTTGCTGCGTATGAAACGATGACGTTAACGATTTCGCGAGGATAAGAATGCTGCACTTTCTGGGCAACTGTCAAATGGAATTCCTCGGCAAGGCCGTGGCCGCTCTCGGCCTGCCCGCCGCCCACCGGCCCCTCGCTTCGCCCATGACCCATGCCAGCCACCCCGGCGGGATTCCGCCCGAGCTTACGCGGCAGGCCAGTCCGCATGGCGCGGTGGACATCTTCAACGGACGGCTGCCGGAATACCAGTTCGAACTGCCCGGCAGCCACGACACGCCCGAACTTCTGGTCCTGAACCTGTTCCACGAAACCGCCCCGCTCTTCCTGCACAACGAGGGCTTCATCTTCCACATGAACCCGGCGGCCTTCGCGGGCAGGCCGGACCTGGCCGCCTGGATCAGCGAGCAATGCCGCCCCATTGGCCCCAACCCGGCTTCGTACCTCCAACGATTCGGCCGGTTCCTGGCCCTGGTCCGACAACAGTTCCCGGAAACGCCCATACTGGTCACCGCCCGCCTCAACCACTACCCCGCCTTCGGGCCCGTCCCGCACTCCTACCTGGAGAACTGGAACCGGCTGAGCCGCGAGGCCCCGGCCCATTACGCGGTATGGGAACGCGAACTGGACGTGCGCATTCTCGACGTGAACCGCGTTTTCGGCGGTATCTGGCGGGAAACGGACGAGGGCATAGAGGCCCATTGCCCCTTCCTCAAATTGGAACTGGAGGAACGCGACAACACCGTGGTCGGACTGATCGCCTCCCGCGACGTGGAGCACATCGGCCCCATGTGGGCCGCGCTGGCCCGCAAGGTCGCCGATTTCATGGAAGACGGGGAGATTCGGTATGAAGCGGACGAAACCGTGCCCACGGAATGGAGCCGGCCATGGAAACCCGCCCTTCTGGACGATGAGGCCGTCATCGACAGGTTCGCCACCGAAAGCAACTATCCCTGGGCCGAGGCCGTGGCCAGTTTCTTCATGGACCTCGGCCGCGACCGGACGCCCCTGCTCGCCGCGTCCGGCGAGTTCATGCCCGTCTGCCACAACACCCTGCACATGATCCGCGCCTACGGACGCATTTTCAGGAATCCGCTCATGGCTACCTTCTGCGACACCCACCGCCCGGCAGCCGAAGCCTTCACCTCCAACGGCCCGTTCTACCGCGCCGACTACCTGGCCCGTCTCGACAAAATCAGGGAGCGCGCGTTGGCGTAGAGGGGAGGAAAGGCCTCCGGCGGGCAGATTGCTGCCCTTTTATGGGAATCAGGTTGTGAAAGCCGCTTCGCGGCAATAGTCGGGTGATTTCGCCTCCGGCGGGCAAGGGCTCGCACCCTTGCATCCCCTGGTAGCGCCTTCGGCGCGGGATTTTTTCGCTTCGCGGCGTGCTGCGCGAAAAGGGGAAGTGAGGCAAAAAAAAGCGTGGGGGTGAATCCCCCACGCTTTTTTTGCTAACGGCGGGTGAGGCCGTATTTCTTCAATTTGTATTGCAGTGTGCGGCGGCTGATGCCGAGGGCTTCGGCGGTGCGTTCGCGGTGGTTGCCGTTTTCCTCAAGAGCCTGGATAATGGCCTGTTTTTCCGCTTCCTCGAGATTGGCGGGTGTGGGCGCGTGCCGTGCGCCCTGGGCGTATTCCAGCTCCATGGCGTTTTCCCGCGCGCCGGTGATCTGCGGAGGCAGAAGGTCCGGGCCCAGAGCGTCGGACCTGGAGAGAATGAGCGCGCGTTCAAGCACGTTCTCAAGCTCGCGGACGTTGCCGGGCCAATCATAACCGGACAGGGCGTCGAGAAAGGCCGGGGTCACGGTGCGGATGATCTTGTTGTTCTTGTTGCCCAGACGGCGAAGCAGGAAGCTGACCAGAAGCGGCAGGTCCTCCTTGCGTTCGCACAACGGCGGAATACGGATTTCAAGGACGGCCAGGCGGTAGTAGAGGTCTTCGCGGAACCGTCCAGCTTCGACTTCCCGCTTGAGATTGCGGTTGGTGGCCGCAATGATCCGGGCGTCCACCTGGAGGGTGCGCACCGAGCCGAGCGGCTCGATGGTCTTCTCCTGCAAGGCGCGCAGGAGCTTGGCTTGGAGCGCGGCGGGCATTTCGCCGATTTCGTCGAGGAACAGGGTGCCGCCGTCGGCCAACTGGAACCGGCCGGGCTTGTCCTTGACCGCGCCCGTGAAGGCTCCCTTCTCGTAGCCGAAAAGCTCGGATTCCAGGAGGTCGTCGGGCAGGGCCGCGCAGTTGACCTTGATAAGCGGCTTGTCGGCCCGCTGACTGGCCCGATGCAACCCCTCGGCCACCAATTCCTTGCCGGTGCCGCTCTGTCCCAGAATGAGCACGGTGGCCTCGGTGGGACCGGCCTGGCCGATGAGATCGCGCACCCGCTCGATACCGGGGCTGCCCCCAATGAAATCCGGCTCGCTGCCCACCTCCGCGCGCAACCGGGCGTTCTCGTCGAGCAGCTTGTGATATTCGTAGGCCTTGCCGAGCACGGCGGTGAGCTCGTCGTTGTCGGCGGGCTTGGTCAGATAATCGAAAGCCCCCCGCTTCATGGCGTCCACGGCGGACCCCACGGAGCCGAAGGCGGTCAGCAGGACAACGGGCATACTCGGCCGCCGGACCTGCAATTCCTTGAGCAGTTGCATACCGTCCATGCCGGGCATCTTCATGTCCACCATGGCCACGTCGGGAAAGGTGTCGGCCTCGGCTTCCTCGGCCAGCACGGTCAGGGCGCGCTCGCCGGATTCGGCTTCGAGCACGGTCCAGCCGTCATCCTCCAGCACGGCCCGAACCATCATCCGATGGCCCGGCTCGTCGTCGACGATCAGCGCAATACGTTCTTCGTTCATGGCTATTCCTTGTCTTCCCGGGGCTGCGGATCGGGGAAGAACAGCTTCATTTCGGTTCCCGCCCCGGGTTCGGATTCTATGATTACCCGGCCCTTGTGGGCGCGCATGATGTTGTGAACGATGGCCAGGCCCAGACCGGTGCCGGTCTTCTTGCCCGTGACGAACGGCTTGAAGACGTCGTCGCGGATTTCGGGGTCCATGCCCGGGCCGTCGTCGGCCACAATGATCCAGACGCCCTTGTGTCCGCGCATGGAGACCAGCCTGACATGGCCGGGCCTGTCGCAATCGGCGCACCCCTGAATGGCATCCAGGCTATTGGAAATGAGATTGAGCAGGACCTGCCTGAGCGCATCGGGATCGGCCCAGACCGGCTCGGGGCCGAAGTCGAACTCGGGCTCGATCTGCTTGTCTTCGAAATCGAAACGCATGAGCTGCCTGAGGGAATCGCCCACCTTGAAAAGATCGATGAAGGACGGGTCCAACTGACGCGGCCGGGCCAGATACAACAGGTCCGTGACCACGCGGTTGAGGCGGTCCGCCTCCTGGACCATGGCTGCGGCGTACTGGTCGAGCGGAGCCTGTCCCTTGAGCTTGGTGGCGAAGAGCTGGGCGAAACCTCGCAGGGAAGAAAGCGGATTGCGCACCTCGTGCGCCACGCCCGCGGCCAGGGAGCCGATGGCCGCCAGCCGCTTTGCCTCGTTCAGGTCTTCCTCGAGGGAACGAATCTGGGTACGGTCGCGGATGAGCACGAGCCGCTGTCCCAGCTCGGGAGCGGCGTCCTCGTCCTGCTCCTGAAAAGGCAGGAACAGAATCTCCAACTGTCGGCCCTGGTAGTCGAACTGCTCCCATTCCACGGGACCGGACGGCTGGTTCTCGTTGGTCTGGAGGCCGAAGTCGAAATCCTGCCAGTAGCCTCCGACAATCTCGGGCGGCGGCGCGGGAACTTCCCCGCTCTTCTTTCCCGAGGCTTTTCCGCCCTTTTTCCCGTCCGACTTCCCATTTTTCCCATCGGACTTGTTTTCGCCCCCGGCTCCGGAATCCTCGTCCTGGCCCGGCGCAAGCAACTGTCTGGCCGAACGGTTGGCGGCCAGGATCTCGCCGGTCTCGGCCAGAGTGACAAGACCGTCAGGCATGTTGTCCAGCAGCTTGTTCTGGAACCGCTCCAGGCGGACGAGCTTGCGGCTCGCGCCCCGGCGGCGCAGGTAGGCGAACGCCAGGGACCAGAGGACCACGGCGGCGAGAAAGACGTATCCGGTCTGATAGGTGGCCGCCTGCCGGTACTGGCGGAACTGGCGCATATGCTTTTCGGCATTGAGCCCCACCACCAGGTAAACCTGGGATTGCGATTCGTCGAACATCATCCCCGGGCCCATGCCCTGTCCCATACCGGGGCCCATGTTCTGCCCCATGCCCCGGCCTGCTCCGCCCCTTCCCGGCGTCGAATCCCCATCGACGGGGTCAACGCCGAGCAGAACCGCGATACCGGAACGGACCTGAAGCCCGGACAGCAGCACATTGGTCTTGTCCACCTCGGCCATGACGTGCCAGGCCCGGCCGGGCTCTATATCCTCGGCCACGGCGTCGGGCAGTTGGAAGATGGGATGATTGTCCTTTTTCACGGAGGTCACGATGGGCCGCCCGGCGCGGTCGAACAGGGTGACGAACTCGATGTCCTCGGATTTAGCGAGTTCGGTGAAAAGCTCTTCCGTCATGGTCCGGAAAAGAGCCGAGGACTGGCCGCCCATTCGCAGGGTGCGGGCAATGCGGAAGATGTTGTTGTCCACGCCGCGCAAAATCGAGTTACCGGTCATTATCATGTGGTCCTCGACGATCTTGCGCTGCTGGGCGATGGACTGCCAGGTCAGGTACAGACTGCCGAGGCCCAACACGATCAGGGCCAGGACAAGGGCGACGAGAGGTCCCTTCTCCCTTTCTTCCGGATGAACGACTTCCATATGCCGACTACTCGCCCTTGACTATCCTGTAGATATCGATGGGAGACATGTCGTGCTCCGCGGCCAGGGTCTTGAAGGAACTTTCCGGCGCGGCGTCGATGCCCGCGTTCTTAAGCCGCGCCAGGACTTCCTCCAGCTCCAGGCCGTAGGAGGTGCAGATCACGGCGACCGTCATCTTGCCGGTGCCTTCGGGCGGCTGGACGGGCATCAGGGAAAACGGGTCGCCGCCCTGCTTGGCCCTGATGATGTCGTAAATATACTGAGGGCTCACTCCGCGCGACCGCGCGATGTCCTTTATCAGCGAATCCTCGTTCACGGACTCGTCAAACCCGGCCTCGCGCAACGCGCTCAAGGCCAAATCCACGTTCAGTCCAAGGAAACCGCAGAATTTCTTCAGCGGGCTGGTCTCGGCGTGGCCGTAGGGAGGATTGCCGTATGTCGCGGTGGCGTCCTCCTTTATCTGCGCGCCGAAATCGAGCAGCGTGCTCATGGGGGGAAGTCCGGCGAGCGTGCCAGCGAAGACCACGAACACCAGAACGAAACTGACGATCATGGGCGTTGTCATGACCACCAGTTCCCGAGCCCGGTTCTTCATGTAATTAATGAGGGGCTTCCAGTTGAGCCAAACATGCAGGAGCAGAGCGATGAGGAACAGGGTCCCCACGGTGGTGTGCACGTCGCCCCACTGAGTTTTTGTCATGCCCAGCAGATGCCAATCGGCCCAGTAGGCTACCCGGCCCTCAGGCACGATATACAGGATCACGCTGGTGACCAGCGTGACGAGAAAAGAAAGAAGTGCGGTAAGGGACGTGATTTTTCTAAACATTCTGGGCCTCCTCGAAAAAATGCGTTGCCGGAAAGTTCCGGCATCCCGCCAACGTCAGCCGACGATCATATGCGGGACAGGAAGCCCCACGCCTCCTGCCCCGCAATATCCTGTTTTCCGAGTTATCGGAAATATCGCTTCAATTCAATGAACTAGAACATTCCCCGGTTCATGCCCTGACCGGAGCCCATGCCCTGGCCGGGACCCATGCCGCGACCGGGACCGCAATCGTTACCGGAGCAGGGGCCGCGACCTTCGCCGGGACCACGGCGGGGGCAATCGCCGAAGGCGGCGATGCCGGTGGCCTTGACCAGTTCATCGCCCATGGCCTTGCGCAGTTCCCACATCTTGCCGCGCTGAGCGGAGATCTCGTTGACCAGCTTGGTGATGGCCGCTTCATCCGCGTTGCCGCCGTTGACCATGGCCTGGAGCACGGAGCGCTTGGCCCAGAGAGCGTTGCGCACGGCTTCGAACTGCGGCTCGTATTTGTCCACGATGGCGTCGGCCTCGGCCTGCTTCTCGGGGGTCAGTTGATTGTACATGGCGCCGGGGCCGTAGCCGGGACCGCCGCACGAGCCGGAGAATCCGCGGCCTTGGCCGGGACCGGCCAACGCGAAAGCCGCCATGCTCAGGACAAGAGCCGCAGCCAATGCGGAGATGGTGATGTTTTTCTTGGACATGTGTCTGCCTCCTAAAGGTTATGCTTTCATGCGAACAGGTAAATGAGTGTGTGACATTCTGCCTGGCATAAAGCACGGGGCGTGCCAAAGACACAATCATCCGAAATTACTATTCTTACCCGAAACAAATCCGTCCACGATGCACTTTGTTTGTGCAGTTATTTTCACACTTGTTGCACAGAATGTGTGCAATGTGCAAGTGGCATCCCTTGACAAAGGGCCTTCGCGGCATGACCTAAGAGGCATCGACGAACCATATGGGACCTGGAGAGTCAATCATGCCCATCTATGAATATACCTGCAAAAAATGCGGAAACGAATTCGAGGAGCTTGTCCTTGGTGCGGACACGGTTGTGACCTGCCCCGAATGCGGCTCCAAGGACACGGAAAAACTCATGAGCGCCTGCCGCGCCAAAGTCGACGGAGGCGGCCCGAACCTGGACGCCCTCCAGGGATCGGGCTGCGGCTCCGGCGGCGGCTGAGGCATCTAGCGCCGCGCCCGGTTCGGGCGCATACGTTTTCCCCCCGGCCCCGGCCACATCCCGGCGGCCGGGGTCTGCTTTTCCCCCGGCCCACGCCGACTTCGGCCGTTCCCTTTCGGCACGAGAAATGATAGGTGGACCGAACCAAGCTCCACTTCGCAACGAACGAGGACCGCAAATGCCCAACAGATTGCCCTGGCCGGAATATTTCATGCGCATCGCCCACCTTGTGGCCCAGCGCTCCACCTGCACCCGCCGCGCCGTGGGCGCCATCGCCGTGCGCGACAAGCGCATCCTGGCCACCGGATACAACGGCGTACCCACCAACATCGCCCATTGCGAAGAAGTGGGCTGCCTGCGCGACCGCCTCGGCATCCCTTCGGGCGAACGCCACGAGCTGTGCCGTGGCCTGCACGCCGAGCAGAACGTCATCATCCAGGCCGCCACCAACGGACTGGATCTCAAGGGGTGCGACATCTACTGCACCACCAAGCCGTGCATCCTGTGCACCAAGATGCTCATCAACTGCGGCGTGGAAAACATCTATTATGCCGAGAACTATCCCGACGAGCTGTCCGAGGACATGCTCACCGAAGCCGGAGTGAACCATGTTTTCATGGAAGGCGACTTCAGCTAGCGAACGCTTCATGGCCCGGGCCGTTGAACTGGCCCGGCGAGGACGCGGAGCCACCGCACCGAACCCGTGCGTCGGAGCCGTGCTGGTCCGCGACGGCCAGGTGGCCGCCGAGGGGTGGCACACCCGTTTCGGCAAACCGCACGCCGAACGGGAATGCCTGGCCGCGGCCCGCGCCTCGGGCGTGGACCCGCGCGGGGCGACCATGTACGTCACCCTTGAGCCGTGCAACCACCACGGCAAGACCCCGCCGTGCACCGAAGCCCTCATCGAGGCGGGCGTGGCCGAGGTGGTGGTCGGTACCCGCGACCCCAACCCCATTGCCGCGGGAGGAGTGGAAAAACTCCAGGCCCACGGCATCAAAGTCACGGTGGGCGTGCTTGAACGGGAGTGCCGGGACCTGATCGCCGACTTCCTGCTCTGGCAACAGACCCACTCGTCCTACAACATCCTCAAGATGGCCGCCACGCTGGACGGCAAGATCGCGGCCGCCTCCCGCAAGCCCGAACCGGTTTCCTGCCCCGAATCCTTTGCCAGGGTGCACGCCCTACGGGCACTGGTAGGCGCGGTCATCGTCGGCGGGAACACCTTCTACGCGGACGACCCGAGCCTGACCTGCCGGATGGACGGCCTGCCCGAAGACTTCGTCCAGCCCTTCGGGGTGGTCATCTCCTCCCGCCTGCCCGAAGACCCGAGCAGGTTCACCCTGCTGCGCGATCGGCCGGAGCGGGCCATCTTCATGACTTCCCAGACCGCCGCCCGCAGCCCCCAGGCCGACGTCCTGCGGCGGCGCGGCACCTCGGTCTGGCCCTTGCCCGGCCGGGCCGGTTCCCTTGCCCTCGCCTGCGGCTTCGAACGGCTGCGCTACGACTGCGGCTGCCACTACACCCTGTGCGAAGGCGGCGGCAGGCTGGCCCTGGCCATCATCGAGCAGGGGCTGGCCGACGAGGTCATCCATTTCGTGGCCCCGCGCATTCTCGGCGATGATTGCGCGCCGGCGGCCTACTCCGGCCGCGAGGCACCGACCATGGGCCAGGCCCTCGATTTTCGCATCGCCGAATGCGAGCCCGTGGGAACCGATCTCATGCTCACCCTGCGCAACCGCTGACGCGCGCCCGCGCGGGCGGCTGCCGCCCCTTTTCCCGGTCCGCGAGACCTGCGCCGCTTCCGTCCGGGCGGCTTGCCTTCGCTTCACCAAACGGTTACATTGTCTTATGCTCACCACCAGATTTTTAGTGGTCCCGCTTCTTGCGGGGCTGCTTTTCGCGGCTCCCGGTTTTGCCCAGGAAACCGACGACGCCGTCGAAAATCTCACTTACCTGACCGATGAGTTCAGGCCCATGAGCTTTACCGTCAACGGCAAGCCCGCAGGATTGGCCGTGGGCCTGCTCAAGCTGCTCTGGAAGGAAATGGGTGTATCCGAGCAGCCCATCCAGGTCATGCCCTGGCCTCGCGTCTACGACACAGCCCAACTGGACCCGCACATCATGATCTTCTCCATGTATCGCACGGCGGAGCGGGAGAAAGCCTTCAAATGGGTGGGACCGATAGTCCAAGGCCGGCTCGCCGTCTTCTCTCTGCGCTCCCGACACCTGCGGCCGAATGCCCTCAAGGACCTCCGGGGATTGCGGATCGCCTCCCTCCGCGACATTGCGGCGGCCAGCAAGATGATCCGCGCCGGATTCGCCCCCACCTATGCATCCAACCCCTCACATGCCGTACAACTGCTCCTGTCCGACCGCGTTGACGCTCTCGCCCTGGACGAACTCAGGTTCAGCACCGCGCTCGCGACCATGAACATGCCACCCGACGCCTTCGAAATCGTCTTCGTCCTGAGCGAAGAGTCTCTTTGCTACGCCTTCAGCCCCGACACTTCGGACACCCTTGTGGCTCGATTCCAGAAGGCCCTGGACGCGGTCGTGAAAAAACCGGACTACCGCAAACTTCGTGCCCAATTCCTGAACTGATCGCGTCAATTTACAACCTCGCGGCCAATTGCTAGAGAGAGCACTATGCCACTCCGCCAGCCGCCATACAGCGACCGCCCGGCAACGGGAGGTCCCCTGATCGGAACCATCACGATTCCGCTCTTGGTCTGGTGCGCCCTGCTTCTTTTCCCGGCGACTGCCCAAAGCGGCCTGAGCGCTCCCATGGAGCTGAAGGAGTACACGTGGCTGACCGAGGAGTACTACCCCTTCAACTACACGGAAAACGGCCGGGTCCGGGGAATCTCCGCGGACCTGCTGCGGATGGTCTGGACGGAGCTGGACATCGCCCCGCCACACATTGAATCCATGCCTTGGGCCAGGGCCTACGAACGGGTGCAACACGAGCCGCGAACCGTCCTGTTCAGCATGGCGCGCACACCGGAACGCGAGAAGCTCTTTCAGTGGGCAGGGCCCATCGCCTCGGTCCGATTCGTCCTGATAGCCCGCAAGGACCGCCACATCCGCCTGAACACACTCGACGATCTTAAAGGCCTGGCCGTGGGCACCCTGCGAAAGGACGTCTCGGACGCCCTGCTCGCGAAGTACCGGGACATCGCCCGCATCCAGCCCGTGGTAAACATGGACCAGAACATCAACAAGCTCATGACGAACCGGTTGGATTTGGTAGCCTACGAGGAAAGCTCCTGGCGCAAGATCGCGGCCCTTTACGGGTTTGATCCAGGCGATTTCGAAACCGTGTACCTTCTGCGGGAGACGCCGGTCTTCTATGCCTTCCACCCCAGCACCCCGGCCAAGCTGGTGAACGTCTTCCAGGCTGCGCTGGATCGGGTCAAGGCCCGACCGGAATACCCCGCGCTTCTCGACGCCTACCTGCGCTGACGCGCCGATTTACACCCGCTCCCCGGCCTGCTACAACGAGGCCGCATAACCCAGAAACGAGGTATCATCCATGTTTACCGGACTGATAATGGGCATGGGCCGCATCGAGACCGCCGAAGCCAGAGGCTCTGAAACGCGGTTCCGCATCCGGGCCCTTTTCGATCTGCCCGACATCGAGCTTGGCGAATCCATCGCCGTGAACGGCGTATGCCTGACCGTGGAGACTTTCGGCGACGGCTGGTACACCTGCTACGCCAGCCGCGAGACACTGTCCGTGACCAGCCTGGGCGGACTGCGCCCGGGGAGCACGGTCAACCTGGAGCGGGCCATGGCCATGGGCGACCGCTTCGGCGGGCACATCGTGGCCGGACACGTCGACTGCCTGGCCGAGGTGGCCGAAGTGCGCCCGGCGGGCGAATCCAAAATCTACCGGCTGTCCTTCGACGCGGCCCACGGGCGGTACGTCATCCCCAAAGGGTCCGTGGCCCTGGACGGCATCAGCCTGACGGTCAACGCCTGCGCCCCTACCTGGCTCGAAGTGAACATCATCCCCGAAACACAGAGGGTGACGACCATTTCCGGCTGGACCCCAGGCACCAGGGTCAACATGGAGACCGACGTCATCGGCAAGTATGTGGAACGCATGGTCCAGCCCTGGACCGCCTCGCCCGCAGCCGACAAGGGAGCCACCGGCATCACCATGGACTTTTTGCGGAAAAACGGCTTTTAGCCTTCCCGAATCGAACCGGCCAAAGGAAAGGCGCGCCCGCAAGCGCGCCTTTTTTTATTTGCGCTCCGCGGTGCGCGGCAAGCTCTGCGCGGTGCGCGCTTCAATAAAACGTCAGACGATCGCGCATCATTCACGCCTGGCGCAAACGCAAAAAAAGGCCGGGAGGAACTTCCTCCCGGCCTTTGCAAATCAAGAGTTTGCCGCGCTAGCCCACGACGATGTTGACCAGCTTGTTGGGGATGACGATGACCTTGCGGACAGTCTTGTCCTCAATGAACTTCTGGACGTTTTCCAGCTCCATGGCCAGCTTCTCGACGTCGGCTTGCGGGGCGTTGTTCGGGGCTTCGAACTTGCCGCGCACCTTGCCGTTGACCTGGACGACCATGGTCACTTCGTCGAGGACGAGCGCCTTTTCGTCGTATGCGGGCCACGACTGTGAGGTCAAGTGCGTCTTGTGGCCGAGGACGGACCACAGCTCCTCGCAGATGTGCGGAGCCACCGGGGAGAGCAGGGTCACGGCCGTGGCGATGGCCGAGGACAGTGCCGCGGGATCGGATTCCTTGAGCTCGTCCTTGACCTGGTAGAGCTCGTTGACCAGCTCCATGATGGCCGCGATGACCGTATTGAACTGGAATTCGTTCTCGATGTCGCGGGTGGCGCGGCGGATGGTGTCGTGCTCCTTGAAGCGCAGTCCCTTGGCCGCCTCGCACGCGGGCTGGGTGTGGGAGGCCGGGGTCATGGGCATGAGCACGTCTTCCAAATCCTCGACCAGCCTCCACAGGCGGGACAGGAAGCGGTACGCACCGTCGATGCCCTGATCGGACCATTCCAGCTCCTTGACCGGCGGGGAAGCGAAAAGGATGAACAACCTGGTCGCGTCCGCGCCGTACTGATTTATCATGGCGTTGGGGTCGACGACGTTGCCCTTGGACTTGGACATCTTGCCGCCGTCCTTGAGCACCATGCCCTGGGTCAGCAGATTGGCGAACGGTTCGCCGTGCTTGACGAAGCCGCAGTCGCGCAGCGCCTTGGTGAAGAACCGGGAGTAGAGCAGGTGCAGGATGGCGTGCTCGATGCCGCCGATGTACTGGTCGACGTTCATCCAGTAATCCAGGTGCTCCGCGCCCAGGGCCTCGGCCTCGTTGCGCGGGTCGCAATAGCGCATGTAGTACCAGGAGGACTCGAAGAAAGTATCGAAGGTGTCGGTCTCGCGCCGCGCGGGCTTGCCGCATTTGGGGCAGACGCAGTTGACGAAATCCTCCATTTCGGGAAGCGGCGACTTGCCGTCCTTGCGCACCTGGGCGTTCTCGGGCAGCAGCACCGGCAGGTCCTCTTCGGGGACCGGAACCACGCCGCACTCGTCGCAGTAGATGACCGGAATGGGCGCGCCCCAGAACCTCTGGCGGGACACGTTCCAATCGCGCAGACGATAGTTGACGGCCATCTTGCCTTTGCCGGACTTGTCCAGATGCTCGACGATGGCCTTCTTGGCATCCTCGTTGGGCATTCCGTCGAACTCACCGGAATGGATCAGGAAACCGGGGGCGGTGTAGGCCTCGGTCAGGTCGGCGGCGTCCAGCTTTTCGCCCTTTTCATGCAGTTCGGGCGGGTTGATGACCGCCTGCATGGCGAGGCCGTACTTGGCGGCGAATTCGAAGTCGCGCTGGTCGTGGGCCGGAACGGCCATAACCGCGCCGGTGCCGTAACCCATGAGTACGAAGTTGGCCACGAAAATGGGGATGTCCTTGCCGGTCACCGGGTTGACGCAATACTTGCCGGTGAAGATGCCTTCCTTCTCCAGATCGTCGGCTCCGCGCTTGATGCGGTCCATGTTCCGGATGTTGGTCACGAAGGCCTCGATCTCGCCCTTGTTCGGGACGTCGGCGATAAGCCGCTCCACGATGGGATGCTCGGCGGCCACGGACATGAAGGTTGAACCGTACAGGGTGTCCGGGCGGGTGGTGAAGACGTCGATGGTCTCATCCATGTCCTTGACCTGGAAGGTCAGCTCCGCGCCGTAGGACTTGCCGATCCAGTTGCGCTGCATGGTCAGCACGCGCTCGGGCCAGCCCCCTTCCAGGGATTCGAGGTCCTTGAGCAGTTCGTCGGCGTAGTCGGTGATGCGCAGGAACCACTGTTCCATGTCCTTCTGCTCCACCTCGGAGTCGCAACGCCAGCACAGCCCTTCCTCAACCTGCTCGTTGGCGAGCACGGTGTTGCAGGTCGGGCACCAGTTCTGCGGAGAATCCTTGCGGTAGGCCAATCCCTTTTCCAGGAACTTGAGGAAGAACTTCTGCTCCCACTTGTAGTACTCCGGACGGCAGGTGGCGATTTCGCGCCTCCAATCGTAGGAGTATCCCAGCCGCTTGAGCTGCTCGCGCATCTCGGAAATGTTCTGGTAGGTCCAGGTGGCGGGGTGGGTCTCATGCTTGATGGCGGCGTTCTCGGCGGGCAGTCCGAAGGCGTCCCAGCCCATGGGATGCAGGACGTTGAAGCCCTGCATGGACTTGAATCGCGCCACCACGTCGCCGATGGAGTAGTTGCGCACGTGGCCCATATGAATTTTGCCGGACGGATAGGGGAACATCTCCAGCACGTAGTATTTGGGCTTGGAGGGGTCCGTCTCAACCTGGAAGCAGCCGGATTCCTGCCAGATCGCCTGCCATTTTTTCTCAATTTCCTCGGGGGAGTATTTGCCTAATGCCATGGTAGATGATTCCTATGTGGTCGTTTCGTTCCCGCCTGCCGGCCGGGAGACGCGGCGGATTCGTGCCTCGGGGGCGATCAGTTTCGCTTCAGGGTTTTGGCCACGCCGTCCAGAATGCCGTTCACGAAGGAACGGGACTTCTCGTCACCGAAGGTCTTGGACAGCTCGATGGCCTCGTTGATGGCCGCCTTGACCGGGATGTCGGTGAACATCATTTCGTACAGGGACAGGCGCAGGATGGACAGCTCGACCATGGCGATCCTTTCGATCTTCCAGTGCTGCGAGTGTTCTTCGATGGTCTTGTCGATGTCGTGCAGGTTCACGTTCACGCCCATGACCAGATTGCGAGCGAAGGCGCGCGCAGTCTCGGATTCCTGTTCGATGACCAGGGGGTTGATGTCGAACAAGGTGTCCATGTCCAAGGGGTTTTCCTTGTCAAGGAAGTGCGTGGAGTAGAGCACCTGAAAGGCCAGGGTGCGCCCCACCCTGCGGATACCGGGCCGATTGCCCTTTGATTTCGAGCTCATAAGTTAAAGCTGCTCCAGCACGCGGATCGTTTCGAGCATGGCGGACGCGGCCTCCACACCCTTGTTGCCGCCCTTGGAACCGGCGCGTTCGATGGCCTGATCCAGGGAGTCGCAGGTGAGCAGGCCGAAGCCCATGGGCACGCCGGTCTCCATGGTGGAGTGGGCGACGCCCTTGGCGCACTCGCTGCACACGTAGTCGAAGTGCGGAGTGGCGCCGCGGATGACCGCGCCGAGCACGACGATGCCGTCGTAGTTGCCGGACCGGGCCAGCTTCTGGGCGGCGATGGGCAGCTCGAAGGCGCCGGGCAGGCGGACCAGGGTCAGGTCGGCCTCGGCCGCGCCGTGGCGGACAAGGTAGTCCACGGCACCGGAGATGAGGCGGTCAACGATGAAGTCGTTGAACCGGGCGGCCACGATGGCGATCTTGAGTCCCTTGGCGTCCAGCAGTCCTTCGATGGTCTTCACGGACATGATGTCTTCTCCCTACTGTATGAAATATATAGCGGTGTAATATGTTATCGGTTCCCCAAAAGTCAACTTTGGGGGTTACTTGCCATCCACCTTGAGGAGGTGGTGCATCTTGTCGCGCTTGGTCTTGAGGTAGCGCTCGTTGAGTTCGCAGGCGCCCACTTCGATGGGAACGCGCTCCACGACCTCCAGGCCGTAGCCTTCCAGGCCGACCATCTTCTTGGGATTGTTGGTCATCAGGCGCATCTTGGTCACGCCCAGAGCCACCAGGATCTGCGCTCCGGTGCCGTATTCGCGCATGTCCGGCGGGAAACCGAGCTTGACGTTGGCCTCGACGGTGTCGAGCCCCTGGTCCTGAAGGTGGTAGGCGCGGATCTTGTTGCCCAGCCCGATGCCGCGTCCTTCCTGGCGCATGTAGACGAGCACGCCCTTGCCCGCGTTGCGAATCATGCACATGGCGTCCTGCAACTGGGGGCCGCAATCGCAGCGCAGCGAGCCGAAAACGTCGCCGGTCAGGCACTCGGAGTGCACGCGAACCAGGGTAGGCTCGTCGGGATGAATGTCGCCCATCCAGAGAGCGATGTGCGTCTTGCCGTCGGCCTCGGAGTGGAAGGCGGCGGATTCGAAATTGCCCCAGCGGGTGGGCAGATGGGCCTCGCCGACCTTGGTCACGGATTTGCCGTCGAACTTCATGCGGTAGGCGATGAGATCGGCCACGGAGCAAATTTTGAGGCCGTGCTTCTTGGCGTATATTTCGAGGTCGGGCATCCGGGCCATGGTGCCGTCTTCGTTCATGATCTCGCAGATGACCGCGGCGGGCTTGAATCCCGCAAGGCGGGCGATGTCGCTGCCGCCCTCGGTCTGTCCGGCGCGCACCAGCACGCCGCCGTCCTTCGCCCGCAGGGGGAACACGTGGCCGGGGGTGACGATGGAGTCGTGGTTGGCTCCGTCGGCCACGGCGGCCAACACGGTGGTGGCCCGGTCCTTGGCGGAAATACCGGTGGTCACGCCCTCGCGCGCCTCGATGGAAACCGTGAAATTGGTGCCGAAGCCGGACTCGTTCTTCTTGGTCATCAGCTCCAGGCCGAGAGCGTCGGCCATCTCGTTGGACATGGGCAGGCAGATGAGCCCGCGTCCGTAACTGGCCATGAAATTGATTATCTGGGGCGTAACCGCCTCGGCGGCGCAGACCAGATCACCCTCGTTTTCGCGGTCCTCGTCATCCACCATGATGACCATCTTGCCCTGGCGGATATCCTCAATGGCTTCTTCTATTTTGCAAAGGGACATGCTTCTACCTCTATGATGGTTTACCCTGACGGGCGCGTGAAAAACCGCGCCCCTCGCCAAACGGCGGGGAACCAATGTACTTAGCGCAAATGGCCCCGCTGGGGAAGGGGAAAATTCCCCGGCGAAAGGCTTTGAATATCAGATAGTTGTTAAAGACGGTTCCGAAACGGCTCCAGTCATTCGGCCTGACGGCCAATCCTCAAGGACGGCGCGGGGCCGCGAGCGGCGATCCGTAGCGTCAGACCAGGGAGAGCTGGCGCTCGTGCTCCGGCTCGTGCATGAACACCTGGTTGCGGCCGTTGCGCTTGGCCTGGTGCATGGCCCGGTCGGCGGCCGTTATCAGGGCGTCCCGCTGCGAGCATCTGCCCGGGCGCACCGAGGCGAGATCGGCCACGCCGCAGGATATTGTCACCTTGATCTCCGGTCCTTCCAGGCTGATATCATTGACCTCCACGACCATGCGCAGCTTCTCGGCCGCGCGGGCGGCCTGGCGCGCGTTCGCCTCCGGCAGGATGAGCATGAACTCTTCCCCGCCGTACCGGACCGCGAGGTCCGAGGCGCGTATGTTGGCCGTCAGCAGCCTGGCCACTTCGGCCAGGGCCAGATCGCCCTGCGGGTGGCCGAAGGTATCGTTGATCCGCCTGAAGTCGTCGAGGTCGATCATCACAAGGGCCAATTCCGCACCGTAGCGGCGGGCGCGGTCGATCTCCTCGTCCAGTCTGGCGAAAAACCAGGGACGGTTGGGCAGACCTGTCAGTTCGTCATGCGTGGTCAGGGCGGCGATTCTCTCGTTGGCCCCGCGCACCAGCCGCATGAACCGGGCGGCGCAAAGCATGGCCACGGCCAGGAGCAGGACGGCGGCCAGGAATGGAGCCGTCAGGGCGTATTCCCTGTCGTCCAGGATGGTGACGGGAAGCAAGGCGAAGACGATCACGGTGAAGGACAGGCCGCATTGGAGGAGAAATATTCGCCGGGCCTGTTGGGTGAGGCGTCCGTTGGAGGGCTGGGACATGCTGCTCTTCCTTGTGTTCGCGGTGGGACTTGCGCGCATTGTACCCGTATCGGCAAAAAAGAAAAGAGGGCTGCCGCACGCAGCTCGGCCGCCGGGCCGAAAGGTCGGGCGGCCTGCGCGTGCGAAGGAATCAGGCCCGCATGAGGCCGGGGCGGGACGGAAGCGGGGTTGCGACGGCGAGCGCGCCGCGCCGGGCCACGAGCCCGTCGAGCAGGGCCTCCTGACGGGAGGACAGGGCCGCCCTGTCCAGGCTCCGCCCGGCGTCCAGGATGCCGACCACCTCTTCGATCACGGTCACGCTGCGCGCCATCCGGTACCAGTCCGCAATATTCCGGCGACAGGCGTCCGGCTCGTCGTGATGCCGCCATCCGCCGCATCGGTCCGCCACCAGCCCGCGCGACAGGCACAGGCTCAGAAGGTTCACGTTGCCCGGCCGCATCAGGGGGGCGTCGTCGAAAACGGGCAGCCATGGCTGGTCCATGGTGAGCTGGGCGTCGACCCGGGCCACGACCATTTCGGCGTCCAGATGCCTGAGATAGCGGCTCAGCGCGCACGGCTTGAGCACGTTGTCGTCGTCGAGAAAAACGAGCTTCCCGCCGTCGGCCAGTTTGATGAGGGTGTCGCGGACACCGTGGCCCCGGTTGCGGTCCCCGGGCAGGCTGTAGGCCCGGACGGGATAGGCGCAGCGGGGAGCCGCTCCGCGCACGCCGTCGAAGCCGACGAGTATTTCCACCTGGTTCCGCTCCAGTCCGGCGAACCGGGCCGCCCTTTCGACGGATTGCACCGCGTTCCTCAGGGCATTGGGCCGCTTCCCGGTCGTGGGCGTGATGATTGAAAACAGAATATCGCCGTCCATGGCCATATCGTTGTCTCCCTCCCGCTTCCATGCGGGGTTGGCGAGGCGGTTGCGCCCCGGTGATGATCTTTGCTAACGGCCGGGAAAACCCGGCGTTTCATTTTATGTATCGGTGGGATCGGGTTATTGTTTAGGGTTGCGCAGCGGTTTTTCTTTGCCTTGCAGGCGACTTATGGGTGTCGGAACCATTCCCCCACGAGCCTGTACGTAAAATAATGGGGCGAAGCGGAGATTTCTTCGCGCGCCGCCCGCGCCGCCCATCTTATCCATAAATAAAAAAGCCGTTCCCAAAGCCACTCCCTTGGGGGACGGCTGGACCTTTGCCGCGAATCCCTTTATCCTTCCCCAATCATCGACCTCTGGAGAATCAAATGCCCCTGCTTCGATATGCGACGCTAGTCATGCTCCTCGTCCTGGCCGGATGCGCCGGGTATTCCTTCGGCCCGGGCGAAGCTTCCGTGCTGCCCCCGAAATACCGCGTCCTCGCCATTGACGAAATCGTCAACCCGACCACTTTGCCGTGGCTTGAGCCGCGCCTGCGCAAACTGCTGCGCGACGAGCTGAACAATCGGGGGACCTTCACCTGGACGGACCAACGCGACGACGCCGACGCGGTCATCACCATCGACATCGAGCGGTACTACCGGCCCACCGCGGTGGAAGGCGACGACGACCGGACCCTCCTCTCCAAGGCCATTTTCCGGTTCAACGCGATCATCCGCTCCACCACGGACCAATCCGAGCTCTGGCGTTCCGGGACGATCTCCGAAAACTGGCCCTACGACTACGGCAGCGGCGAAGAAGCCGACATGGAAGTCACCAGGCGCGGCATCCAGCGGCTGGCCGACAAAATGACCCAGGACTATTAGCAACCCCATCGGAACGGACCATGGCGAACCGGCCCAGATATATTTTTCTCATCTGCCCCGACCCCCAGCTCATCAAGGCCCAGGTGGACGAACGTCTCAAGGCGTCCGGCCAGGACGGCTGGCAGATCAAGCCGTTCTGGGGCGACGACGAAGACCCCCTGCCCCAGGCTTTCTGGACCGACCTGACCATCAAGTCGCTCTTCCCCCAGCCCAAGGCCCTGCTTGTCCGCCGCGCCCACGCCCTCAAGGCCGACCAATGGGACAAGCTCGACGCCTCCGTCAGGGGACTCGGACAGGACATCTACCCGTTTTTCTGCCTCGAAGGAGAATGGAAGGGCAAGAAGCCGTCCATCCCCCCGGCGCTTTCCCGGCGATCGCTCTACAAAAAGGCGCGGGACGCGGGTTGGGTCTGGGAATCCCCCGGACTGGACCAACGCTCCCTGACCGACTTCGTCAAGGCCTGGGCCACCAAGAACGGGCTGACCTTCGAGCCGGGCGCGGGACAAGCTCTCGCCATGGCCCTGCCCACGGACGCCGTGGCCGCGCGCCTGGAGCTGGACAAGATCGAACTGGCCGCGGGCGATGAAAGAATCGTGCGCAAAGATCACGTTTCCCTGGTGGCCCGCACCGGCGAAATGCCCTTCTTCGACCTCATGGACGCCCTCGGCCAGCCCGGAGCCGAAGCCTCGATCTGGCAAAGAGTCATCGACGACCACTCCAAGTCCGCAAAGGACCAGATGCTTTTCAACCTCATCGGTTTTCTGGCCAGCCAGGCGCGCATGTACTGGCTCCTCGCCCATGGGGGAAAGGCCGCGGGCAGCCCGTTCATGCTCAAGAAGAAGGCCCCCCTGGCCAAGCGTCTCGGCGCGGCCGGAGTGGCCCGCATGATCGACCTGGCCATGGAAGCGGAACTCTCGCTCAAGACCGGCGAGCGCAAATACGAAGAGGCCCTGGACATGCTCATGGCCGGGCTGATCGACCTGTTCCAACCCAAGAGCCGGGCCCGACGCTACTGAGATGACCAAGGACGCCCCCCACTACACCGGCCACCGTCAGCGGCTCAAAACCAGGCTGGCGGACAATCCGCGCGGTTTGGCCGACTACGAGGTCCTTGAACTGTTCCTCGCCTTGAGCCTGCCCAGGCGCGACACCAAGCCCATAGCCAAAGAGCTCATCGAGCGCTTCGGCTCCCTGAAGGAAGCGGTCATGGTGCGCCCCGACCAACTGGACGGCATCAAGGGACTCGGCCCCGCCGCCCAGACGCAGTGGGCGCTTTTCCAGGAGCTGCACGCCCGGCTGGGCGAGGCGGACGCCCGGCGCGGCCGGTCCGTAACCGACCCCGCCGCCCTGGCCAAAGCCGCCATGGCCCGTCTCGGGCACAAGGAGATCGAAGAATTCTGGGCGATCTTCATGGACACCAAAAACCGGATTATCGCCTGGGAGCCCATGAGCAAGGGCACCACCAACGCCACTGCGGTCTTCCCGCGTGAAATCGCGGCGGCCGCCCTGCGCGTCGAAGCCACCAACATCATCCTCGTCCACAACCATCCGGGCGGCGGCAGCGACCCGTCCGCCGAGGACATCATCCTCACCGCCAAGGTGGCCGAGGCCTGCGCCAGCCTCGACATAGCCGTGCGCGACCATATCATCGTCACCGACCACGACTACTACAGCTTCAACGAATTCGGGAGGCTCTAGATGCAGGAAATGGCCGCCATCGTCCGCGGGAAGGTCCAAGGGGTATGGTTCCGGGGCTGGACACGCGAGACGGCGCGCGATCTGGGCGTCACCGGATGGGTGCGCAACCTGCCCGACGGAGCCGTGGAAGTCCTCGCCCAGGGCTCGGCCGAACAACTCGACCGATTCGAGGAGCGCCTCAGGCTCGGCCCGCCGCTTGCCCGTGTCTCCGCCGTCGAATCCCGGCGTTCCCCGCTGGGAACGCCCCTGCCTACCTTTTCCGTACGCCGTTGAATCTTCCGTTCCCCGTCCCCCACATCCCGTTCCCCTTTCCGGACTTTTTCACAGTCTGGCGGACAGCCACGGCAATATCTCCCCTCAGCGGACAAACGAGGCAAGAATCGCGAATTTACCATAATAATGGACTTGCCAACCCGATCTGACGATATATGTAGTCTAACACCATCTGTTTGCACACAAATCAGAGGATACGCATTTGAGCCAGAAAAAAAAGAAATCCCCCATCCGTCCGTCGCGCATCAAACGCAAAAAGCCGGATGTCGACATCGATAAGACGCCGAAGCCCGACAAGCCCCAAAAACCCGTCGAGGACATCCCGGAGATCATCGAGGCGCTGACCAACACCCCCGGCGCGTCCATGTTCAGCGACGGCGAGGACATGCCGGGCCACAATCCGGCCGATATCCCCCAGGTCCTGCCCGTGCTCGCCGTGCGCGACATCGTGGTCTTCAACTACATGATCCTGCCGCTCTTCGTGGGCCGCGAGAAATCCGTCCAGGCCGTGGACGCGGCCCTGGCCGGTGACCGCTACATCCTCATTCTGACCCAGAAGGACGAGAGCGTGGAGGACCCCGGCCCGGACGACCTGTACGCCACGGGCACCGTGGGCATGATAATGCGTATGCTCAAGATGCCCGACGGCCGCCTCAAGGTCCTGGTCCAGGGGCTGGCCCGCGCCAAGCTGAAACGGTTCACCTCCAACGACCCGTACCACATCGCCGAGCTGACCCCCATCGTGGAGCCCGAAGCGGGCGCTCTGAACGCCGAGCAGGAAGCCCTTGTCCGCTCCTCGCGTGAGCAGTCCGAACGCATTCTTTCCCTGCGCGGCATTTCCAGCGCCGACATCATGTCCGTGCTCAACAGCGTGTCCGATCCGGGCAGGCTGGCCGACCTCATCGCCTCCAACCTGCGCATGAAGGTGGAGGCGGCCCAGAAGATTCTGGAATGCGTCGACCCCATCAAGCGGCTGGAGCTGGTCAACGAGCAACTGCTCAAGGAGGTCGAGGTGGCCTCCATGCAGAACAAGATCCAGACCATGGCCAAAGAGGGCATGGACAAGGCCCAGCGCGACTTCTACCTGCGCGAACAGATCAAGGCCATCAAGCGCGAACTCGGCGACGACGGCGACGAGTCCGAAGAGATGGAGGAACTGCGCAAGGGACTGGTGGCCTCGGGAATGCCCAAGGACGTCATGAAGGAGGCCTTCAAACAGCTCAGGCGGCTGGAAACCATGCACGCCGAATCAAGCGAGGCGACGGTCATCCGCACCTACCTCGACTGGATGATCGACCTGCCGTGGAAGAAGCTCTCCCGCGATCGGTTGGACATCAAGAAGGCCGAAGAAATTCTCAACGCCGACCACTACGACCTGGAAAAGGTCAAGGAGCGCATCCTCGAATACCTGAGCGTGCGCAAGCTCAACCCCAAGATGAAAGGCCCGATCCTCTGCTTCGTGGGGCCTCCGGGCGTGGGCAAGACTTCCCTCGGCCGCTCCATCGCCAGGTCGCTGGGGCGCAAGTTCCACCGCATGTCCCTGGGCGGAATGCGCGACGAGGCCGAAATTCGCGGCCACCGGCGGACCTACATCGGGGCCATGCCCGGCCGCATCATCCAGGCCATCAAGCAGTGCGGCACGCGCAACCCGGTAATCATGCTCGACGAGATCGACAAGCTCGGCTCCGACTTCCGGGGCGACCCGTCGTCGGCCCTGCTCGAGGTCCTGGACCCGGAACAGAACAACTCGTTCACCGACCATTACCTGAACGTGCCCTTCGATCTGTCCAAGGTCATGTTCGTGTGCACGGCCAACATGCTCGACTCCATCCCCGGCCCGCTCATGGACCGCATGGAGGTCATCCGCATTCCCGGCTACACCGAGCAGGAAAAGACCGTCATCACCCGACGCTACATCATTCCCCGCCAGATCAGGGAAAACGGCCTCGACGAGGGTGAGCTCATCATCTCCGACAAGCTCGTGGCCAAGGTCGTCCGCGAGTACACCCGCGAGGCCGGGCTGCGCAACGTGGAACGCGAGATCGGCACCCTGAGCCGAAAGATGGCCAGGAAAAAGGCCGAAGGCGAAAAGGGGCCGTTCAAGATCACGACGAACAACCTCTACAAGCTCCTCGGGCCGCCGCGTTTCCTCGACGACGAGAAGGAACCCACCCTGCCCCCGGGCGTGGCCGTCGGCCTCGCCTGGACTCCGGTGGGCGGCGAGATACTGCACATCGAGGTGACCACCATGCCGGGCAAGGGCAAACTGATCCTGACCGGCAAGCTCGGCGACGTCATGAAGGAATCGGCTCAGGCCGCCCTGTCCATCGCCCGGGCCAGGGCCGACCTCTACGGCATCGACCCGGCCTTCGCCGAGAAACGGGACATCCACGTGCACGTCCCGGCCGGAGCCACTCCCAAGGACGGCCCGTCCGCAGGCGTCACCCTGGTCACGGCGCTCATCTCCGCCCTGACCGATACCCCGATCTGCCCGGACCTGGCCATGACCGGCGAAATATCCCTGCGCGGCCGCGTCCTGCCCGTGGGCGGCATCAAGGAGAAAATCCTCGCCGCCGTGTCCCGCGGCATGAAAAAGGTCCTCATCCCGGCCCAGAACAAAAAGGATCTGGCCGAGATTCCGGACGAACTGCGCAAAAAAATCACCATCAAAACCATCGAAAAGGTGGACGAAATCTGGCCCCTCGCCAAGGCCAAATAAGCCATCCCGATCACATCGAAATCAAAGGGGACCGCAGCGTGCTGCGGTCCCCTTTTTTGTGGGAGTTACCCTCTGGCGGGGAACGCCCCTTAACTTCTTGAAGAGTTAAGTCGGGTGATGAAGGCCGCTTCGCGGCGATAGTCGGGTGATTTCGCCTCCGGCGGGCAAGGGTGCGAACCCTTGCATCCCCAGTATGCGCCTTCGGCGCGGATTTTTCCGTTCTGTAGGGTTCTGCCGTGCGGCCGAACTTCCGCTGAAATCACATCCCCACCGCGTCGCGGCCCGGCAGGGACAGCCCCCTGTCGCGCCGCTGGTCGAGGGAGGGCGGTTTCGCCTCGGGCGCCGTTTCCGGCTGAAAGGCCCCGTTGCGAACTCGGCCAAGGGCGTCGGCGCCGGGAAGGATGTCGCAGAGCAATGCGACGCGGCGGGCCACGCCTTCCGGCACCGGAGGCTTGCCGTAACGCCGCCGCAGGCCGGGATTGTCCGCCAGGGCATGTATGAGGGCCGCGAGGTCGCGGGCAAGGGGGAGGTCCGGATTGAACTCGAAGCAGCGGGCAAGAGTGGTCATGCAATCCCACCACTGGCCCTGCTCGTAGTAAACGCGGGCCAGATTGTAGAAAAGATGGTCGTCCTTTTCCGCATACTTGAGAGCCCGGCGGTAACAGATTACCGCGCCGTCGAGGAAGCCGATCTTGCGCAGGGCGATGCCGAACTCGTTGAATAGGTGCTGGTCCTTGCCGGGGAACGGGGCCTTGACCCGCAGCAGCTCGCCGAGAAACGTCCGTCCCTTGGCTGTACGCCGCGCGAGGAGATATTCCCGGGCCAGCTCGAACAGGCCACGCACATTGGCCTCGTCCAGGGCGGGCGGAATGCCCCGGCCATCCGAGCCCAGGCCGGTCTCGGCGGAACTGTAGCCGTTGCGACGCACCGACGGAAGCATCCGGTTCTCGAAAACGGCCACCTCCGGGGTGTACCGGGCGATCAGTTCGTCGGCGGTGATGGCCGATTCCCCGCCCGAAGGCAGAAAATCGTTGCCCAACCCGCGCACGGCATAGCCGTCCTCCCCGATCTGGCAAACGAACCAATAGCGGATTCGTCCCCGAGTTCCGGAGGCGGTTTCCTTTTCAATGTCATGGGAATCGCCGGTCGAGAAAATACAGCGAACAGGCCCGATGCCCCGTTGCGGGGCACGATTGGCAAGGCTCCTGCCGTCGAGAGAAACTGACGCATCCTTCATCATGGGTCACCCTTTCGCAGGGGGACGGCCATGCCCTGTTCGAACCGGTCCGATCCGCGTTTTCCCCTAACGCGAACCGCCGCCGGTCTTGGGCATGGCATTTCCCCTGCGCCATCCGGTGGGCTCCCGCAGTCACCAGGCGCATTGCGTGAAAAAGGTCCGGCAACGCCGAACGGCCTTTCCACCCCGTATTCCCGAATCTTATCGGTCCACGGGGGAAGGGACTTTAGTGAAAAAAGGAATGCGCCGGAGTTCGGAGGCTATTTTTCGCCCCGGCGTTTGAACTCGACATGGCCCACGCCGCCGGACCGGGCGCGCCCGGGTTCCACGGGACTGGCCACCAGCGTATCGTCGAGCTTGAGCCTGCCGGAACCGGCGGCCAGAATCTGGCGGGCGCGGGCGGCCACGGCGGGCGGCACCGGCGGTTTGCCGTAGCGGTCGGCCAGCCGGTCGTCCGTTTCCAGACGGACCATCAACCCGAGCAAGCTGTTGGTCGGACCAAGGCCGGGATTGAACTTGTTGGACTGGATAAGGTAGTCCAGCGAACGGGTCCAGTCGCCGTTCTCGTAATGGGCGCGGCCCAAATTGTAGAGGAGATTCTCGTCATCCGGCGCATAATCCAATGCGCGAAGGAAGAAGGCGATGGCCTCGCCGAACAGGCCGCACTTGCGCAGTCCGATGCCGCAGTCGTTGAACAGGAACTGGTTCTTGCCCACGAAGTCGGCTTTGATCCCGGCCAGGTCGGCGAACAGCGCCGAGGCGCGCCCCGGCTCGTCCCGTTCCAGGTAGAGCAGCCCCAGGCCGAAAAGGCCGTTGAAGACCCGCCTGTCGATGGACGCCGATCGCGCATCCTCGGGCGCGCCGCGCTCAAGCATGGCCGGGACGACCCGCTCCTCGTAAAAAGCCAGCTCGGGAGAATGGCTTTCCACGAGCTCATCCAGGGAAATCAGCTCGGCCTCGCCCATGGGCAGGCGGCGGTTGCTGAGCAGCCGGGTGGCGAATTCGTCCTCGCCGGTCTGCTCCACGAAACGAAAAGTCAGGCTTTCATGGGAACGGCTGTTGGCGCCCATGCCCATCTTGACGGCCGTGCGGGCGGAAAAGACGCAATGGACCGCGCCGTCCGCCAGATACGCCTGGCCGGACGGTCGGGAAGCCCAGGCCTCGCCGTTTCCGGTATCGAGATGCAGCGCGTAAAACTCGTCTTTCATGATCCCTCCGCGGCTTGGGCTGAACGGACGTTCCCACCGGCCTCTCGTTGTCATGTTAGCCGGGGGGAAAGCGCGGTGTAAAGCCCCGATTCAGGCAAGAAAAGGGTGGACACGGCGCACAACGGACTTACCTTATGTCCCGGCCGGGCGGCAACGTTGCCAGCCCGGTCCTTTTCAGCTATGGAAACCCTCTGCCGGGAGTTCCCGGCCCATCACAACACCGTTTCGGAGCACGCCATGCCCATATTCGAATACAAATGCAACGCGTGCGGCAACGAATTCGAGGAACTCGTTTTCGACCGCGACGAATGCCCCACATGCCCCAAATGCAAGTCCACCGACACCGGCAAGCTCATGAGCGCCGTCCGGTCCAAGGTCGGCGGCTTCAGGCCCGACGCCGGCGGCGACAGCGCCCCCGCCAAACCCAGCGCGCCTTCTTCCGGTTGCGCGGGCTGTTCCGGCGGCAACTGCTCCAGTTGCGGCTAATCTCCGAACGCCATTTTCACACGGCGGAAGTCATACCAGAGGAATCTGCATGAAAAAGCTCACCATCGCCACGCGCGGCTCAGCCCTGGCCCTGTGGCAGGCTAATCATATCAAGGACCTGCTCGAAGCCGAACATCCCGGCCTGTCCGTCGACCTGCTCAAGATCAAGACCAAGGGCGACAAGATTCTGGACGTGCCGCTGGCCAAGGTCGGCGGCAAGGGACTGTTCGTCAAGGAAATCGAAGAGGCGCTGCTGGACGGACGCGCGCAGTTGGCCGTTCATTCCATGAAGGACGTGCCCACCGAGCTGCCCGACGGCCTGGAGGTCGGCATCATTCCCGAACGAGAAGAAGCCACCGATTCCCTGCTTTCGGTCAAATACGACGGCCTCAAGGGTTTGCCCGAGGGAGCCAAAGTCGGCACCTCCAGCCTGCGCCGCCAGTCCCAGCTCTGCGCCCTGCGCCCCGACCTGAAGATCGAGACCCTGCGCGGCAACCTGGACACCCGGCTGAACAAGCTCCTGAACGGCGACTATGACGCCATCGTCCTGGCCACCGCCGGGCTCAAGCGGCTGAACATGTCCGCGCCCAAGCAGGAGATTCTGAGCCCGCCCGAGTTTCTGCCCGCCGTGGCCCAGGGCGCGCTCGGCATCGAGTTCCGCTCCGACGACGCCGAAGTCCGCTCGATGCTCGCCTTCCTGGATCACGCCCCCACCCGCCATCAGGTCCTGGCCGAACGCGGCTTCCTGACCGGGCTGGACGGCGGCTGCCAGGTCCCCATCGCGGCCTGGTCCGTGATCGAAGGCGACACGCTGCGCCTGACCGGGTACGTGGCCGAAGTCGACGGCTCCACACCCATCCGCCGCATGGTCGAAGGGAATGTGAATCACGCCTGGGACCTGGGCATGATCCTGGCAGGCCAAGTCCTCGAAGCGGGCGGCAAAGCCATCCTCGACGAAGTCTACGCGCGGGAAACAAAGTAATCGACGACGCGGCCCAAGCCGCGCGTATACGTTTCTTTATATGAAGAAGATAAAAGGTATCAAGTTGTTGGGGGAACGCCAGCCCCGCGGCCCGCTCAAGGCCCTAAAGGTTTCCAAATATTCTCCGATAAAATCGGCAAGGAATATGTTCAACACTCCATGGAAGGAGGTACGAATCATGGAAATCGCCGGTTTTGAAGCCCAAGGCCCCAACCTGGCCGAACAGATGAAGTCCATCCGCAAGGTTCGCCTCCAGCGCGAAGTGCTGGAGAATCCCGAAAAGGCCCGCGAACTCGTCAAGGTCGAATCCACGGGTACCTACAACACTCGTGGCGACATCGTCCAAGCCGTTTCAACCGACTTGGGGGACGCATAGTGCGCCGCTTGTCCAAAGAATAGGGCCGGTCAGGAAATCCTGACCGGCCCTATTCTTTTTTAGGGACCTATATATTCAACTCCCCGCTATCGGGACAGAACGCCGCAGAGAAGAAAAAAACCCGCGCCGAAGGCGCATACATGGGATGCAAGGGTGCGAGCCCTTGCCCGCCGGAGGCGAAATCACCCGACTATCGCCGCAAAGCGGCTTCCAACACCTGATTTTCCCTATCAGGGAGTTAAATTTTGGTGTCGTTAGCCTCTCCGAAGCCCGTTCCGGGCAAAACCTCTCCCCCTCCCCGCGCCGACTCAGATTCTCCTACCGGCTTTCCGATACTCCTGCGGAAGCGAACGTCGCCATTTGATTGAAGATATTCGCTGCCGAACGGACAAGGAACATGGCGCAGGCCGCGCCGGTTCCTTCTCCGAGCCGGAAGCCGAGTTGGAGATAGGGTTCGACGCCCAGGGCCTTGATGACGGCGGAATAGCCGGGTTCTGCGGAAGCGTGGCTGAGCAGGCAGTAATCCTTGACCGCCGGATGAATTTTCCAGGCGGAGAGATAGGCCGCGGTGGAGATGAAGCCGTCCACGCAGACGAGCTGGTGATTCTTCGCCCCGCCCAGGATGAGCCCGGCCAGGGTGGCTATCTCGAAGCCGCCCAGGGCCGCGAGGATTTCCACAGGATCGCCGGACCGAATGGCCTCGCCGTTGGCTTCGAGGCCACGGCGGATAACGGCGGTCTTGGCCGGGATGACCTTCGGGGCCAGGCCTGCGCCGGGGCCGGTCAGCCCTGCGGGATCGAGGCCGAGAAATGCCGAGTAAAGGGCCGTGGACGGCGTGGTGTTGGAGATGCCCATGTCGCCGGTGCCGAGCACGCGGACCCCGTCCGAATGGGCGCGGTCGGCCAGGGAAACGCCGAGAAGGAGAGCCTGAAGGCACTGCTCGCGGGTCATGGCCGGGCCTTCCGCAAGATTGGCGGTGCCGGGCGCGACCTTGGCCTGTATCAGGGCCGGATGGTCGTCGAAAGCGCCCCCGCAACAGCCCGCGTCCACCACGAAAAGCTCAGCCCCGACGGTCTTGGCCAGGACGTTGATGCCCGCGCCGTCGGCCAGGAAGTTGAGCACCATCTGGCGGGTGACCTCCTGGGGATAGGGCGAAACGCCCTCGGCATTGACGCCGTGATCCCCGGCCACGGTGTAGACCCGCATGGGATCGGCCTCGGGCGGCTGCCCGCCCTGGATGAGATAGAGTTGCAGGGCCAGGGATTCGAGTCGGCCGAGACTTCCCACGGGCTTGGTCAGGTTATCGAGGTGGGCCTGTCCATCGGCTTCGCGGGTACGGTCCACGGGAGCGATTCCGTCCAATATCCGCTTGAGAGCTGTTTCCATTATACGTCCTTGATGAAGAATTTGGGTACAGGAGCAATACACCGCCCACCGGTAAGCTGTAAACCCGCAAAGCCCGTTGCGAACATGAAGGGCAAATGCTATCCGCATGAAAAAATATGGCAATTCGTCAAGGGGATAACAACAGGCCATGACCCGGGAACTTTGCATCATCCACGCCAACTGCCAGGGCGAACCGCTGGCGGCGCGTCTTGGCTGCTGCCCGGAATTCCGCGCGCGGTACGAATGCCGCATGTTCACCAATTACGCGCGTGAGCCGATCCCGGAGCGGGACCTGGCACGCTGCTCCCTGTTTCTGTTCCAGCACCTCGGCTCCGATTGGGGCGAGTTGGCCTCGGAGCGGCTCGTCGCGATGCTGCCTATAAAAGCCCGGGCCCTGTGCATCCCGAACATGTTCTTCAAGGGATACTGGCCCACCTGGTCGGGCCGCGAAGGGTTCAACTACCGCTGCGAACTTTTGGACGGCTACATCGACGCGGGACTGTCCTTCGACGAGACGGTGCTCCTCTATCTCCGCTCCGACATGGCCGCCAAGCTCGACCTGGCCGGACTGCTGGCCGCGACCTTCCGGCGGGAACGGAAACGCGAGGACCTCACCCCGATCAAATACCTGCGCGTCATAGAGGAACGCCACGCCCGCGAACAGATCTTCAACACGGTCAACCACCCCGGCAGCCTGCTCATGGACCACGCCGCGCGGGGCGTGCTGCGCGAGCTCGGCCTGCCGGGACCGGACGAAGACGCGCTGAAAGCGCTGGGCGACCCATTCCCGGAATTCGAACAGCCCATCCATCCTTCCGTCGCCGCCTTCTTCGGCTGGGATTTCGCAGGACCGGACCGGGAGTACTTCATCTACGGACGCAAAATGAATTTCGCCAGGTGGACCGCCAACTACGTCCACGCCCGGCAAAACGGCGTGACCGACTTCATCGCCTTCCTCCAGGGGGCCTGATCCCCAGCGGCCAGGCCAAAGGACGCGCACAAGCCGCAGCATCAAGTTTTCCGGCAACTGTCCGATAAGGAATATACACGGCCATCAGGGAGGAAGGTCATGTATATCGAAACGGATATCGCGCAATTGGAAGGCGGATCGATCTTCGAGGCATTGCCCGGGACGCCCGGCCAGGACCTGGCGTGGCCCGGCGACATCGTGGAAATCTCGGAGGAGGCCATACGCGCCTTCCGCGAGGCAGCCGTCGAGCCAGTCAAGAGCGGAACTTACGTGCTGCGGGGCATGGAGCAGCGCATCAGCACGGTCCGGGCCGAAATCTCCCGGATATGGAATTCCGCCCTGCCCGACGACGAAAAGAACATGCAGATATCGGCCCGCGAAAACGAAATCGCCCTGCTCCAGGCGGGCCAGTTCTCCTACGCCAGGGCGGGATTTCCCTTATTTGTCTGAACCGCGCCCGAGGAAAATCAGGGGTTGAAAGCCGCTTCGCGGCAATAGCCGGGTGATTTCGCCTCCGGCGGGCAAGGGTTCGCACCCTTGCATCCCATGTATGCGCCTTCGGCGCGGGATTGATTCCGCTCTGCGACATTCTGACAGAAAGCGGAAAGTTGAATATATAGGTCCCAAAAGAAAGCCGCCGGAGATGTCTCCGGCGGCTTTGTCCTTTCCGTTCGAAAATTACTTCAGTCTCGGCGGCCCGATGACGATCATCTCCGCGATGGTGTGGTCCACCTTGGGGAGATTGCGCAGGTTCTTGCCCACGAACTGCATCTCCAGCATGACCAGATCGCGATACATGGGGGTGCGGTCCACGAACGGGACATTCTCCATGCCCCCGGTCATTTCCTGACAGCGATGGCAGCCGGGAAAGCGCACTTCCTGGCCCGTATGGCGGGTGAGCAGGTTGGGCACGCCGTGCATCCGGCAGATCATCAGCCGGTGCTCGTACAGGCCGCAGATCCCCTGCTTCTCGTCGATGTTCAGCGGACACATGACGTGCGGCCGCTCGCCGCGGGCAAGCGCCGCCTGGGCCTGGTCCACGTAATCCTGAGCACGGGCCTTGATCTCTTCGAGCCTGTCGGCCGGGAGCTTGTTCAGCCCCTCCCACATGTAGGCCCACTCCACATAGGTGTGGTGCTGGAAAAAGGACAGGCAGCAGTTGTCGTCGCAGCCTTCGCAGGTCATGCCGATGGGCGTGGCCGCCTCGTCGTACCGGGCGACCATCTTGTCGTATATGGCGGCCAACTTGCGGAAGGCGGCCTTGGGAGTCAGTTTGTTCATTCGATGTCGATGTGTTGAAGTATCTGGTCCACGCACTCCTCGGGAGCGCATCGGTCGGTGCGGATGGTCAGGTCAGCGGCCTCGCGGTAAAGCGGCAGCCGCTCATGGTAGAGATCGCGCATGGTCTTGCCGGGGCCGATGGCCAGCCCCCGATTTGTCCCGTCGCCCACGCGCTCAATGAAGGTGGCCTCGTCGATGTCGAGCAGGACCACCGGGCCGAGCTCCTTGAGCCGCCTGACGGCTTCGGGGCCGTAAATGACAGAGCCGCCCGTGGATATGACGGTGCGGGCAAGGTTCAGCTCCGAAACCAGTTTTTCCTCGATGCGCAGGAAGTCCTCAAGCCCGTACGTGTCCATGATCCCTTGCAGGGGCAGGCCGTAGTAGGACTCCATATACCGATCCGTGTCGAGCTGGCCCCAATCGAGCCGCCTGGCCAGAATCCCGCCCAGGGTGGACTTGCCTGCTCCGGCCATGCCCACGAGGGTGATGCACGGTTGCGGGACCAGGTCGCGCGAAATGGGGGTGAAGGACATGCCTATTCGCTCCGGACCAGGCAGACGCGGTCCTCGCCGTCGCGCTCGTTGACCAGGACGTTGACGTGCTCGTTGCCCAGGGTGTCCAGCTTCTTGCCCACGTAGTCCGCCTGAATGGGCAGCTCGCGGTGTCCACGGTCCACCAGGACCAACAGCTCCACCCGCTTGGGGCGGCCGTAATCGAGGAGGGCCTCCAGCGCGGCGCGCACCGTGCGGCCGGAATAAAGCACGTCGTCCACCAGCACGATGGACGCGCCTTCCACCTCAAAACCGATCTCCGAACAATTGATGGTCGGCGCCAGCTCCAGGTTGGTGGTCCAGTCATCCCGGTAAAGATTGATGTCGAGCTTGCCCAAGGGAATTTTGCGGTTCAGCCGCGCATCCAGCAGCAATTTCAGCCGCTCGGCCAGGTCCGCGCCCCGGCGCTGGATGCCCAGGATGGCCAGGGTCTCATCCTCGCCCCGGCGCTCGTAGATCTCGACGGCCAGCCGTTCCAGGGTTCGGCTCATTTCCTTGTCGGATAATATGGTGCCGCAGTCTTTCATCATCTAGGCCTCGCATGGCTAGCGGTTGAAGGAACGTAGAAAAGTAGCCCATACCCCTTGGCCGGTCAACTCCGCCCGGCCTCCATGGGAACTTTCGATTTGACAAAGAGTACTATTGATCTTACCTGTTCATTTCCCGACCCAAATTAGGAGGCATTATAATGATCGAAGTCACTGAAGCTGCCCAGAAGCAGCTTGAAGGCTACTTCCAGGACAAGGAAGCGTCCCCGATCCGCGTATACCTCGCGGCCGGTGGCTGAGCTGGCCCGCGCCTGACCCTGGCTCTGGATGAGCCTAACGATAAGGACGACGTGTCCGAGGCCGGTGGATTCACCTTCCTCGTGGAAAAGGACCTGCTGGCCCAGACCGGCAACATCAAGATCGACATGACCTATTACGGATTCGTCGTGGAGTCCGCCAACCCCATGAGCGGCGGCGACTCAAGCTGCGGCTGCTCCTCGTCGGGTTCCTGCTCCTCCGCGGGCTCCGGCGGCTGCGGCTGCTAGCCTTCGGTTCGACGCATCCCTGCGTTGATTACTCGGCCCGGGACCGGCGCGTACCCAGTACGCGGCGGCCCGGGCTTTTTTGCGCCCCGCGCCCGCCGCGCGGCATCCCTCGGCGAAAAAACCGCCGACATGGGCGGACCGCGTTTTTTTTGAGCGGAATTCCAGACAGTTGAGCCGACGGTAACGGCCATCCATTGTTTTTCTCTTTACATTGAATAGATGGTACTTATTCTCTTTGAAACTAAACCCACCCAGGAGATTAAGAACATGATCACAGTCACCGAATCCGCTCAGAATGAACTGATCAAATATTTCGAAGACAAGGAAACGCAGCCCATCCGCGTGCATCTGGCCGACGGCGGCTGCTCCGGCCCGCGCCTGTCCCTGGCGTTGGACGAGCTTCGCGAGGGCGACAAGTCCGTGGAGCAGGGCGACCTGACCTTCCTCATCAATGAAGAACTGGCCGAAGCCTCGGGCGCTGTGTCCATCGACATGACCCCCTACGGTTTCACCGTCTCCTCCGAGAACCAGATCGGCGGCGGAGGCTGCGGCTGCTCGTCCTGCGGCACCGGCTCCTGCGGCTGCTAACGCACCGCCCCCAACCTGTTGCAACAAACCAGGGCCGCCGCGCATTGGACATGCGCGGCGGCCCTGGCTTTTTTCGCGCCCTTCGACCAGATCCGTTCACCCGTCCTTTCCGCCTGCCGCTCCCAGCCTCCAACCCCCATCCGCGAACTCGCAATCGCCCCTCTTCCGATCTTCATGCCGCCCAAATTTCACATAAAGAAAATTTATGTGATTATTTTTTCCCAAAAAGCAATTTTGTCCGAAATTATTTTTGCACTTTCAGAATGCAAAGGACACATCGCACAGCTTCCCACGCGTCGCGCGGCGGCGTCGGCCGAACAACACTTTCTTCACCGGAAACCGGCCAGGAAAAAGCCGACGGAATGACGACGCGGAGCGAAAAAAGTCCGCGCCGAAGGCGCTTACCGGGGATGCAAGGGTGCGAGCCCTTGCCCGCCGGAGGCGAAATCATCCGACTATCGCCGCGGAGCGGCTTTCAACACCTTATCCCCCTCTTCAAAGAGCTAAAGAGCCGGCTCCCCTTCCCCAAGGAGCCCCCGTCGCGGCGATCACGGCGAAGACCCGATTCAATCCCGGCGCGGGCAGCCGCCCGACAAACGGCAGTGGGCAAAGAAAAAGGGCGGTGCTCGCATGGCACCGCCCACTTCGATTAGGACCGCAATCCCGGCCCTGACAGCCGGGTTTAATCGAAAGTTCTTTCATCGACGAGACGGGGCGCATCATCCGGCAGGGAGCCGGGGGCACAGGTCTCGACGACTGGTCGCAATTTCATCGTAGCCTGGAAGTCGGCCTCGAAACTTTCCGTATCGAAAGGCTGCGCCGTTTCGGCCACAACCACGAGTACGTCCATGTCCATAACACGCTTTACTCTGATCTGCCAGCCGGAAATGGACGGATATCCGGAAAAGACCGTGGCGGCTTGTCCCGGATACACGAACTGACCCTTGACCTTGGCCGTGTCGTCGGCCCGGCCTTTCCATCCGGTAAGCTTTCTGGCCGTGCGTCCGCAACCGCACTCGCTCAAATCCATGGACGAAAGGTCGCCCGTGGCCAGGCGGACGAGAGGGTAGTCGGTGAAGAAGGGAGTGACCACCACCTCGCCCACTTCCCCGTCCGGCACGGGCAGCCCGGTGGCCGGATCGCATATCTCCACATGCCGATAGTTGGACAGATGCATACCGCCCAGTTCTCGGCACTCGTAGGCGATGCAGCCCACGTCGGCCGTGCCGTACCCCTGCCGGACAGTGATGCCGAACATCTCCTCCACTTCGGCGCGCAGGGATTCGGGCAATGGTTCGGCCGCGACGTACGCCTTTTTCAAATGGAAATCCTGCTGCGGGTCCAGCCCCGCCGCCATGGCCTTTTCGCCGATGACCTTCAGGTAGCTGGTCATGCCCACGAACGCCGTGACGGGAAGCGTTGTCAGAAACTCGATCTGCTTCTCCGTGTTTCCCGGACCGGCCGGAATGACGGCGCACCCGATGTCCCGCAACGGCTCCTCCAGCATCAGCCCGGCCGGAGTCATGTGATAGGAAAAGGTCATCTGGACGATATCGCCCGGCCGGAATCCGGCGGCGAAGAACCCCTCGGACCATGCCCAGTAATCCGGTTCGCGCCCCTCGGGATCGAAGATCGGCCCCGGCGACTGGTAGATGCGCGACAGCTCGCCCGGACTGACGCTCAGGAACCAGCCGATGCCGTGTTCCCGCTGCCATTCGACGATATCCTTCTTGCGCAGGGGCGGAATTTTCGCGAAATCCTCCCACCCCTTGAAATCCCGGGCGGTCGCGCCCATCTCCCGCAATCTGGCCTGGAACTCGCCCGACGACCGTTCCGCCGCCGCCAGCACGTCCCGCACGCCCTTCCACTTGCGCTTCATCCGCTTCTCGCGCGGCTCGGTCTCATATTCGGTGTAGTACATGGATGAATGCCTCCAGCGGCCGGACGCCCCCGCACGGGCTAATTCCCCCGGCCCCGCCTTTCTGATCTTGTTGCGCTCCGCCCTCGGCGGAGATGCCTGCCCGACATTCCTGCTATGTAACTCTACGTCAGATACCGTTTTTTTGCCACAACTCTCGACGCGCCAGTGTCGGCCACGGCCAAACCGTCATCCGAGCCACCGCTTCCGCCTGCGGTAATGCTTCACGTCCCGGTAGCTTTTCCTGTCGCCGGAGCGCCCCATGCCCAGGTAGAATTCCTGCACGTCGGGGTTGTCCATAAACTCCCGGGCCGTCCCGTCCATGACCACCCTGCCGTTTTCCATGATGTAGGCGGTCTCGGCCACGGATAAAGCGGCGCGCGCGTTCTGCTCCACCAACAGCACGGCCACGCCCTCCTGCCGGTTGAACCGCTTGATGATGTCGAAAATCTCCTCCACCAGAAGCGGCGCCAGGCCCAGGGAAGGCTCGTCGAGCAACAGCAGCCGGGGCTTTGCCATGATCGCCCTGCCGATGGCGCACATCTGCTGCTCCCCGCCGGACATGTAGCCCGCGAGCTGTTTGCGCCGTTCCTTGAGCCTCGGGAAATATTCGTACACCAGGGCCAGAGAGTCGGCGGTCTCCGAACCGGGCCGGGTGAACGCCCCGCAACGCAGGTTCTCCTCAACGGTCAGGTCCTCGAAAATGCGGCGGCCCTCCATGACCTGGAAAATTCCCTTGCGCACAATCCGTTCCGGCGGAAGCCCCTGGATGGGCTCGCCCCGGTAGACCACCGCGCCGTCCGTGACCTCGCCGTCCTCGCACTGCAACAGGCCGGAGATCGCCTTCAGCGTCGTGGACTTGCCCGCTCCGTTCGCGCCGAGCAACGCGGTGATCCGTCCCTCGGGACAGGCCAGGGACAACCCCTTCAGGACCAGCACCACGTCGTTGTAGACCACTTCCAGATTCTCGACTCTGAGTATGTCGTTCACATTCGCCTCCGGCGGCCTGAGAAGCCACTCCTGTAAAAGTCGCCCCTCGGGACTCCCCTTCAAGACTATTTATCGCGCCGCAGGAGCTGCGTGCGAATTGGTCCGGTTCACGGATGCCGGGGGAGCGGGGAACTCTCTCTGGAGAGAGCGCCCCGGCTCCTCCCTCGCGGCTAATGGCCGAGCCAGTCCTCCCGCCGTTCGAGAATCTGCTCCTTCACGAACGCCAGTTTCCCGTCCTTTACGGTGTAGAGGAACACGGCCATGTTCGGGCGGTGGTCGTCAGGGAAGTAGGAGATGAGCGGAGCCAGCCCCATGGGATCGAAATCACGCAAGGTCTCCAGGGCGTTCTTGAGCGACTCGCCGGTAAGCTCGCCGTTGGCCAACGCCCGCTTCATGCCCTCGGCCATGACCAGCACCGAGACGAAGCCGCGGGTGTAGTGCGTCATCTGCGGCTGGTTGGCGGTGATCTCCATGATCGCCTTCATGCCAGGCACGTCCTGCCCGTAGACCGCGGCGGCTTGGTTGGAATAGACGCCGTCCGCATCCGCGCCCGCCAGCTTGGACAGATTCTCGTCGCACCCCCAGATATTGATGAAAAAGGTCGTATCCATGCCGATGTTCTTGGCCGACTTGAGAATGACCGAGGTGGACGGAGTGGTGCCTCCGATCCAGCAGTAGTCCGGGGCCGCGTCCTTGAGCGGCAGCAGCTCGGTGGTGGCGTCGATGGCGTTGAGCGCCACGTTGGCCTCGCCCACGATCTCGAAGCCCAGCTCCTCCGCGTACTCCTTGCCGCCCTTGATGGGGGCCAGCCCGTAGGGGTGATCGGGGTAGATGAAGGCGATGCGCGGAGCGCGCGACTCGGTCCAGCCGTCCTTGAAGTACTTGATGGCCGCCCGGCACTGGGTGGAATAGTCGGCGGCGCTGAAGAAGTTGTACGGGGCCACCTTCGGATCGGTCAGATGGGCCGAATAGGAGGCGGACAGGTTCGGCACCTTGTCCTTGGCCAGGGTGGGAACCAGGGCCTCGGTCACTGCCGAGCCGTATCCCAGGATGCAGACCACATGGTCGGTATTGACCATCTTCTTGTACAGGGAAAGGCCCTGCTGCACCTTGTAGGCGGTATCCTGCAAATCGAAGACGAGGGGGCGGCCGTTGACGCCCCCTAGCCCGTTGACGTACTCGACCCCGCCCTTGAGCCCCTCGGCGTAGGGCGCGCCCACGGACGAGGTGGGGCCGGACAGGTCGACCAGCCCGCCGACGCGGATGGGCTCAGCCTTCTTTTCGGAAGTGGCAGCCGGTTTTTCTTCCCCGCCTCCGCAGCCCATGAGCACCAGCCCGGCTAAAAGCAGGGTGCAGACCGCGGTTATGATTTTTCCAACCCTCATGTTGATCTCCTCGAGGTTGAAGTTGTGCGTCCCGCATCGGGAACGCCGCCTATGTCCACCCGCCGGACGGCGGGATTGCGACCGCAGCCCTAGTGGGCGAACGGATAGAGTTTCCAATACGCCTTTATCAGCCGCCAGCGATGGGCCAGTCCTTCGGGCTCGAAAATGAGAAAGAGGATGAGCGCCAGGCCGAACACCCCTTCGCGCATGGCCACCACATGCAGGGCTATGCCCGGCCAGAACCCGGCGAGGGTGTTGGCCGCCGCATTCAGGACCTCCGGCAAAAGCACGACGAACACGGCCCCGAAGACCGATCCGAGGACCGACCCCAGGCCGCCTATGATAATCATGGCCAGATAGGAGATGGACAGGCCGATGTTGAACTGCTCCGCCGAGATGTACCCGGTGTAATGCCCCCACAGGCCGCCCGCCACGCCCGCCAGGAACGAACTGACCCCGAAGGCCACGAGCTTGTACCGGAACAGGTTCACGCCCACGATCTCGGCGGACAGGTGGAAGTCGCGGATGGACACGAACGCCCGGCCATATTTGCTTCGCATGATGTTGGTGACCATGAGCAACGCTCCGGCCGCAAAGGCCAGAAGCAGGAAATACATGCGCGTCTCGGAGTCGAAGACGAACCCGAAGATGGACGGCGGCGTCAGGAGCAGCCCGTTGGAACCGCCGGTCAGCGCGCCGCCGTGCAGAAAGGCGTATTCGAGGACCAGTTGGGCGGCCAGGGTGGCAATGGCCAGATAGATGCCCTTGAGCCTCAGCGACGGCACGCCGAAGACCATGCCCACCAGGGCCGTGACCAGCCCGCCCGTAAGAATGGCCAGGGGAAAGGGTACGCCGTGGACCGAACATTGCCCCGCCGCGTAGGCCCCCACGCCCAGAAACGCGCCGTGCCCCAGGGATATCTGGCCGCACACGCCGGTCAGCAGGTTGAGCGACACCGCTCCGATGACCGAAATAAAGACCAGATTGACGATGGAGGTCAGATGGGTGTTCAGGACGAACGGGGCCGCGCACAGGACCGCCAGGAACAGGCCGACCATGCTTTTCTGGAACCCGGATGGAAAGACCTGGGCCTCGGCCCTGTAGGTGGTGAAGAAGAGTCCGCATTTGCCCTGCATGGCTACAACCTCTCAATCTCTTTGGTTCCGAACAGGCCGTAGGGCTTTATCATCAGGATGACGACCAGGACGATGAAGGCCGCCACCTCCCTGAACCCGCCCAGGCCCAGGAGCTGCCGCGCCGCGCCGTCGCAGACGTTTTCGAGCACGCCGATAATCAGCCCCCCGAGGGCCGCGCCGAGCAGGGAGTCCAGGCCGCCGAGGATGACCGCCGGGAAGACCTTGAGCCCCAGGTGGCCGATGTGGGCGTTGATGCCGTTGATGTTGCCGAGGATGACCCCGCCCACGGCCGAGACAACGCAGGCGATGCACCAGCTCATGGCGAAGATGTTCTTGATGCCGATGCCCATGGACTGGGCGGCCTGCTGATCGAAGGCCGTGGCCCGCATGGCCACGCCCATGCGCGAGAACTTGAAGAAGACGGAAAAGACCGCGAACAGGAGCGCGGAGAGGATAAAGGCCGCGATATACACCGGAGCCACGGGCAGCCCGGCCACCATGACCGGCTCGGTGGGCAGGACCTGGGGGTAGACCCTGATCTGCGTGCCCCAGAAGAGCTGGACCAGGGACTTGAGCACCGAGCTCATGCCCACGGTGACCATGATGACCGAAATGTGCTCCTCGCCGATGAGCGGCCTGAGCACCATGCGCTCGATGGCCAGGCCAAGCAGCACGGAAAAGGCCAGGGTGATGAAAAAGGCCCAGATGAACGGAATGTGGAACTGGACCGTCAGGGCGAAACAGACGTAGGCCCCGGCCATGACCAGTTCGCCCTGGGCGAAGTTGACCACCTTGGTGGCCTTGTAGATGACCACGAAACCGAGTGCCACCAGGGAATAGATGGAGCCGACCACCAGGCCGTTGACGATGAGTTGCAGGTAGTATTCCACTTAGCCCTCCATGTCTTCGATGCGGATATCGCCGCACATCCGCCTTACCCGGCCGTCCTGATAGGCGATCTCGGTTTCGAGGCTGAGGACGCAGGCGTCGGTGTAGAGCGCGTCGATAAGCGCGCCGTACCGCTCGTTGATGGTCCCGCGCCGGACCTTCCGCGTGCGGGTCAGCTCGCTGTCGTCCGGGTCCAGCTCCTTGTAGAGCAGGCAGAACCGCCGGATGCGCGTCTCCTCGGGCAGGCCTGCGTTGGTCTTGGCCACCTCTTCCCGGATGAGCGAGTAAATCTCCTCCTTGGCGGCCAGGTCCTGATAGGTGGTGTAGGTAATCATCCTGGACTCGGCCCAATGGCCCACGATGGCCATGTCGATGCACAGGATGGCCGCCACGAACCCGCGGCCGTCGCCCAGGACCACGGACTCGCGCAGGAACGGCGAGAACTTGAGCTTGTTCTCCAGGAACTGGGGCGAAAACCGGGTGCCGTCGGCAAGGCGCATGACGTCCTTGAGCCGGTCGATGACCACCAGCCGCCCGTTGTCGTCGAAGTAGCCCGCGTCGCCCGAAAGCAGCCAGCCGTCCGGGGTCAGAGTCTCGCGGGTGGCCTCCTCGTTCCGGTAGTAGCCCAGGAAGACGGCGGGCGACCGGGACTGGATTTCACCCTCGTCCGAAATGCGCACCTCGGTTTCGGGAATGGGCGCGCCCACGGAGGTGAAGTCCACCTCGCCCTCCTTGTGGATGCAGGAAATGCCCGCGATCTCGGTCTGGCCGTAAATCTGCTTGAGATTGACGCCCATGGCGTGAAAAAAGCGGAAGATGTCCGGCCCGAGAGCCGCGCCGCCGGTGGTGGCCGAGCGGACGCGCGAAAAGCCCAACCTGTCGCGCAGGGCGCGGAACAGCCCCTGGTCGGCCAGGAAATACTTGAACCGGAGCCACGGCGAAGGCGTCCCGCCCGCGAAAACCGTGTCCACGTACTCGTAGCCCACGGGCAGAAGCCGGTTGTAAAGGTACCGCTTGAGCGGGGAGGTTTCCATGATGTCGCCCGCCACCTTGGCCGCGATGGACTCATACACGCGCGGCGGAGAGAAGATGAAATGCGGGCCGATCTCGCGGGAATCCGCCGAGGCCGTGGCCGGGGTTTCGGGGAAGTTGACGCAGAACCCGAAGAGCAGGGCCGAGGCCACGGCCATCATCTGCTCCCCCATCCAGGCCAGCGGCAGGAAGGAGACGAACTCGTCGCTCGCCGTCTTGGGATCGTGCCTGCCCAGATTATGCGCCATGGACAGCAGGTTCTTGTGGGAAAGCACGGCCAGCTTGGGACGGCCCGTGGTGCCCGATGTGGTGGCGACGAGGCACGGATCGTCCGGCTTTCCCTTGTGGACCAGGTCCCGGAACCGGGCCAGGCAGTCGCCCCCCCTCACCCGGCCCATACGGCGCACGGCATCGAAACTCGCAAGCCCCTCCACCTTCGCCTCGTAGGCCTTGAGCCCCTTGGGCTCGTGGTAGACTATATTCCGCAGTTCCGGCAGCCTCCGGCGGAAGGAAAGCATCTTGTCCACCTGCTCCTGGTCCTCGGCGACCACCAGGCGGCATTGGGACAGGGCGAAGACGTATTCGATCTCCTCGGCCGGGGAATCCTGATACAGCCCGAGGGCCATGCCGCCCAGCCCCTGGATGGCCAGCTCGGCCCAGATCCACTCGGGCCGGTTGTCGCCGATGAGGATGACGATATCCCCCTTGCCAAGGCCCAGGGCCTCCAGCCCGCAGGCGAACTCGGCGGTGATGCGCAGGGACTCCTCCCAGGATACGGCCTGCCAGACTCCCCAGGCCTTTTCGCGCAGGGCGGTCTTGCGGGGCCGGTCCCCGGCCTGCGCGACAAGCAACCGGGGCAGCGTGGTCATGTACGGTTTGGCCATTCGACGTCCTCGTTTTCCCGGCTCGGAGCCGGGCCTTCCTTCACTGTTTCCCATCGTGCCGAGGGCCTGGAACATCCGCCGCCCATGCCGGTTCCGCCATTTCGCGCGGGACCGTGGAGCGGCCGTCCGGGCCTTCGGCTACCTCCCCATGAACGCGGCGTCCTCGGTGCCCAGATAGGCCCTGACGACGTCCGGATTCGCCTGCACTTCGTCCGGCGTGCCCTCGGCGATCTTGGAGCCGAAGTCGATGACCACGACCTTGTCGGAGATGTCCATGACAACTCCCATGTCGTGTTCGACCAGCAGGGCGGTGACGCCCCACTCCTCGGCAATGTCCAGGATGTATCGGGCCATGTCCTCGGTCTCTTCGAGGTTCATGCCCGCCATGGGCTCGTCCAGAAGAATGAGCTTGGGCTCGGCGGCCAGGGCCCGGCCGAGCTCGACCCGCTTGCGCACGCCGTAGGGCAGCCGCCCCGCGTGATGATGGCGGTATGGGGATAGGTTCAGGAAGTCGATGACGTCCTCCACCCTGCGGCGGTGGCTGCGCTCGGTGCGCACGGTCCTGCCGAAGTAGAGGATGGACGACAGCAGCCCATAGCCGATGCGGCCATGCCGACCGACCATGAGGTTGTCGAGGACGGACAAGCCCTTGAATAGGGCTATGTTCTGGAATGTCCTGGACAGTCCCAGCTCCGTGCGCCTGTGCGCGGGCAGGGAGAGCAGGCATTCGCCGTCCAGCTTGATGGAGCTTGGCCCGCGCACGCCCCCGTCCGGGGTGTAGCGGCCGCTGATGCAGTTGAGCATGGAGGTCTTTCCGGCCCCGTTGGGACCGATGAGGGACGCGATGGTCCCCTTCTCCACTGAGAAGGACACGCCCATGAGCGCGGCGATGCCCTTGAAGGTGAGCGTAACGTCGCGGACGTCGAGGTAGGCCATAATCGTTCCATTATGGTCTTCGGAACCCGACCGTTCCAAACGACGTCCGCACGGCCCGTCGGTGAATGCCAAAAACACCGCCCGGGTCCATATGCTGCCGGTTGGGCTGAAGGGTCCCTAGGTCCACTCCCCCCGGAAATCCTCGGGAGCGACCAGTTTGTAGCCCCGCTCCGCGAGCGCCGTGGCGACCGTGGAGGGGTCTTCGGTATCTATTCGGACGACCACGATGCGGCGTCCGTTGTAAAAGAAGGTGCCGGTGGAAATGATGGACATCTTCATGTTGGCGATGACCCCGGCGACCTCGTAGAGCACGCCCGAACGGTCCTCGACTTCGAGGGTCAGGCGGCTGCCGCCCTCGCGGTAGCCCATCTCCTCGGCCAGGACGTCGAGCATGACGTTGCGGTTGATGTAACCTATGAGCTCGCCCTCGTCGTCGACCACGGCCAGCCCGGCCAGGTTCATCTCGTACATCATGTCCGCCGCGCCCTCGATCTCGGTCTCCGGCGATACGGTCTTGATGTCGGTGCGGTAGATTTTCTCCACCGTCAGCTTGCTCATCAGGTAATTGATCTCGTGCTTCTCCAGGGAAGTCATGATGCTGGGCAGCGCGGCCGAAATATCTTCCTTGCGAACGTAGCCGACAAGCTTTCCGTCGTCGTTCACCACCAGGAGCATCCAGAGCTTGTTTTCCTCAAGCCGTTTCTGGGCCTCCTTGACCAGCGTCTGGGGGGTGACCTTGACGAAGTCGCGAAGCATTTTCAGTCCGACGTACATGAATTCCTCCTTGGCAGCGCACCGCGTGCCCTGTGTTGCTTGAATGGCATGGATTCGTCCCGGTTGGATACACGTTTTCATTGAACGGCGCAATTCCAACCGTGAACGGCAGCCCCCCCCGGCCATGACCAGCGGGGCGCGCCTTGCAACGTCCAGCGAATACTCAAACACCTTTCCTGGCCGCAAACATTCCCCGGCCACGAAGAGCGGCCCGAACGGCCGCCCGGTTCATTCCGGCTCTAACGGTCTTGACTTTCCTGGAAATAAAGGCACAGTTATCGCGTAGAGGACCGACATATGTTCATAAATAGGAAACACCGCCCCGGAATCGGCAAAATGCCCGGAGAGGACCGCATGGTCATTCTGCGGGGGGTGCGTATTTTCCTGGCGCTTTTCACTGCCGTCGTCCTCGTCCTCGTGGGCGGCGGTTCCCTCATATATCATATTGAAAAGGACAATTTCCTCGAACGGCTGAAGATCACGGAAGCCAACTCGCTGGAGCTGCAACGAGTGGCCATCGAGCGGATTCTCGACCGCGTCGTGGCCGACGTCCTGTTCCTGGCCGAGCAGAACGAGCTCATCATGCACCTGGACACCGGCGACCGGCGGGCCGTTATGGACATGGAGCGGGAGTACCTGCACCTGGCGGCCAGCCGCCGGGACTACGACCAGATCCGCTTCCTGAACGAACAGGGCGTGGAACAGGTACGCATCAACTACCGTAACGGTCTGGGCGAAGTCGTCCCCGAGAGCCGCCTTCAGGATAAAAGCGGGCGCTATTACTTCGAGGAGACCTTCGCCCTGAACGAGGGAAATATCTTCCTCTCCCCCATGGACCTCAACGTAGAACACGGCCTGATAGAGCAGCCGGCGCGGCCCATGCTGCGCATCGGCACGCCCGTGTTCGACACATACAGGCGCAAGCGGGGCATCGTCCTCATCAACTACAACGCGCAGGACCTTCTGGACACCATACTCTGGACGGGCACCACGGCGGAGGGGCTGAGTCTGCTCCTCAACTGCCAGGGCTACTGGCTCCTGGGGCCCACGCCGGACGACGAGTGGGGGTTCATGTATCCCGGCCGGAAAGACGTCTCCTTCGCCAACAGCTTCCCGGCCGAGTGGCACAGCTTCAAGGCGGGCGAGCAAGGCCAGCTCCTGACCGAAAACGGCCTGTTCACCTTCGCCAAGCTGCACCCACTGGCCCATATGCAGAAATTCAGCATCAAATTGAACGCCCTCGCGGTGGCGTCCGCCGGTGCCGGAGTCTCCGCCCCCTACGTCTGGACCCTGGCCTCACGGGTGCATCCCGACGTCCTGAACGGTCCGGCGAACCGGCTCAAGCTCAAACTGCTCGGATTCGGCGGCGCGCTCTTCATCATCATGAACTTCGGCGCGTGGACACTGGCGATGGCCGTGGCCCGGCGTCGGATATACCAGGACCAGTTGGTGGAGGCGGCCTTGTTCGACGCCCTGACCGGCCTGCCCAACCGCAAACTTTTCTTCGACCGGCTGGATTCGGCCATGGTCTCGGCCGAACGCTACGAACGCAGGCTGGCCCTGGTCTACATCGATCTCGACGGCTTCAAGGCGGTCAACGACACCAAGGGCCATGACGCGGGCGACGAACTGCTCAAGAGAGTGAGCGCCATTCTGACAGGCTCGGTGAGAAAATCCGACACCGTGTCGAGGCTGGGCGGCGACGAATTCGCGGTCATCCTGAGCCAGGTGGGCAGCGTGCAGGACGCGGCGCTGGTCGGCGAAAAGATCGTCTCGGAACTGCGCGCGCCCATCGCCCTCAAGTCGGGTCCCGTGACCATCGGCGCCAGCGTGGGCGTGGCCGTATTCCCGGAACACGGCCACTCCGAAGAGGACCTGATAAAAAAGGCGGACCAGGCCATGTACATCTCCAAGAACAAAGGCAAGAACACCTGCACCCTGGCCGACTCGTCCCGCTGCGCCGACGACTGATCCAGCTTTCCCTAAATCAGGCGTCCTTGCGCCTGAACAGCGAGGCCTGGGCGCACCCGTCCGACAGGCCCAGCGCACGATAGACGGCGTTCATATCCACCGCCTCGCGCACCACCGAGGCCAGGTGGTCCAGGGCGTCCTCCAACCCGAAGACGGTCCTTGCCCCTTCCAGGGGCGACAACCCCTTGTCCATGCGCAACTGGTCGATGAACCAGCGGCGGAACCCGTCGGCGTCGAACAGGCCGTGCAGGTAGGTGCCGAACACCCGCCCGTCCGAACGCATGTAGCCCAGCGGCTCCCCGGCGCCGTCGCGCATGGCCACGCGCAGATCTCCGGAAAGCGGCTCGGTAAGGCCGTGGTGAATCTCGTAGCCGTGCACCGGCAGCCCCGAGGCCGAATGGGTCCCGAAGGTGCGGGTCAGGGTCTTTTCCGGCGACAGCGTGGTCTGCACGGGCAGAAGGTCGAAGCCCTCCACTCGGGTGGTCTCGGACTCCAGCCCGTAGGGATCGTCCACTGTCCGGCCCAACATCTGGAACCCGCCGCAGATGCCGACAATGCGCGTGCGGCTCCCGGCCAGCGCGCGCAGCGCAGCGGCCATGCCCGTGCCCTTGAGGGCGCGCATGTCCGGCACCGTGGACTTGGAGCCGGGAATTATCACTGCGTCAGGAGTCCCCACGTCCCGGGCGTCGGCCACCACGCGGATGCGCACGTCCGGTTCCGCGTGCAGCGGGTCGATATCGTTGAAATTGGAGATGCGCGGCAGATCCAGGACCACGATGTCCACGCACTGGTCCTCCGGGAGCTTGTCGCCGTCGGGACGGAATCCTTCCTTGAACGAGACCGAGTCCTCCTCGGGCAGCCCAAGGGAATGGATGTACGGCACCGTGCCGAGCACCGGCTTGCCCGTGCGCTCGAACATCTGGCTGAAAGCCGGGTCGAGCAGGGAGGCGTCGCCCCGGAACCGGTTGATGACATAGCCCTCCACCAGGCCGCGCTCCTTGGCAGTAAGCAGGCTCATGGTCCCGACGATGGAGGCGAACACGCCGCCCCGGTCGATGTCCCCGGTCAGCAGAACGCGGGCCTCAGCGTACTCGGCCATGGCCATGTTGACGATGTCGTGGTGCTTGAGATTGACCTCGGCGGGGCTGCCCGCCCCTTCCAGCACCATGACGTCGTGCTCGTTGGCCAGCGAATCGTAGGCGGCCTTGACCGCCTCCCAGGCGCGCGGCTTGTACTCCACGTATTCGCGCACGGCCATGTTGCCCACGGGCCGCCCCATAACGATGACCTGGGAGCCGGTATCCGAACCGGGCTTGAGCAGCACCGGATTCATGCGCACGTCCGGGTTGAGGCGGCAGGCCATGGCCTGGGTCACCTGGGCGCGCCCCATCTCTCCGCCCTTGTCGGTGACGAAGGAGTTGAGGGACATGTTCTGGGCCTTGAACGGGGCCACGTTGTAGCCGTCCTGAAGAAGTATGCGGCAAAAGGCCGCGGCCAGCACGGACTTGCCCGCGTTGGAACTGGTCCCCTGGATCATCAGGGCGGGGGTTTTACGGGTCCGCCGGACCACCGGGCCGCGCGCCGTGCCCGCCACGGCCTCCATGGCCCGGATGAGCCTTTCATTGTCGTCGCGGCCGCGCACGGCCACCCGGAACCAGCGGTCGTCCAGGCCCGTATAGTTGCCGCACAGCCGTATGGCGATACGGTGCTCCATGAGCAGGCGGTCCCGCAAAAGCGTCGCGTCCTGCCCCACCCTGTCCATGCGGCACAGGAGATAGTTGGCCGAGCCGGGCATGACCTTGATGCCCGGCACCTGGCGCAGCCCCGAAGCCAGCATCTCGCGCAGCAACTTCGTCTGCTCGCGGGTCTCCTCCAGATAGGGCGCGTCCTTCAGGCACCGCTCGCCGACTTTCTGGGCCAGCCCGTTCACTGACCAGGAAGGCATGGACCGGCGGATGCGCAGGATCATGTCCGGGTCGGCGAAGGCCAGGCCGAGCCGCAGGCCGGGGATGGCGTAGGTCTTGGTCAGGGAGAGGACGGTGATGACGTTCGACGGCCGGTCGCGGGTCAGCCGATCGGCGTCCCCGGGCAGGAATTCGGCGAACGACTCGTCCACCACGAAGACCGACTTCGGAAACATGGCCGCCACCTCGCGCAGGTCGCCTGCGGGCACCAGTGCCCCCGAAGGGTTGTTCGGGCTGCATAGAAATACCAGGGACGGCGAGGACAGCAGCGGCCCCATGGCCGGAAAGTCGACCTGAAAGTCTTCGGTCAGGGGCGGTTCCACCACGGCCAGCCCGTGGGCGGCGCAGGACCGGGCGTAATCCACATAGGTGGGCGACGGGATGATGGCCCGGCGGAACCCCTTAAGCCCCGCCACGGCGAAAAGCAGCTCGGAAGCGCCGTTGCCCGCCACGACCTGGGTGGGCCATACCTTGTACCGCTCGGCCGCGGCCATGACGAGCCCGGCGCAGTCCGGGTCGGGGTAGGAATCCACGTCCTGGAGCGCCTGGCCGACCACCTGCCCGAGCCACTTCGGCGGCCCCAGCGGGTTCACGTTGGCCGAAAAATCAAGGATGTCGTCCGGCGAGCATCCGGCGGCCTCGGCCATGCGCCGCCGATTCCCCCCGTGGGCGAACCTTCGTTCATCCAGGATTTCCGGTATCCCTTCGAAAATATTCTGCTTTACCATTATAAATCCGACGTCTGCGCGTGAGCTGAAATAAAGATCAAGAATTTTGATCGAAATACGCGCAAAGCGCTCGGGTGTCCACTTGCAAAGGAATCGGCAAACCGCTTTACGGTTTCAACCGTTTCCGACTGGAAAACTCCCCCGAATTATGCAAATCTTCACAGACTTGCCGCCTCTCTTCCCACGGCGGCCCGCCCCCGACACAACCTCATTGCCGAGACGGAGAATCATCATGTGGAAGCGCGCGGTTTGCACCAAGGACTGTCCCGATACCTGCGGCCTGCTGGCCCAGGTCGAGGACGGAAGGATCACCCGGGTCAAGGGCGACCCCGACCATCCCTACACCCAGGGGTTCATCTGCAAGAAGGGAGCGCGGTTCCCGGAACACGTTCACGGCCCGGAGCGGCTGACCGAACCGCTCAGGCGAACCGGCCCCAAGGGAAGCGGCGAGTTCGAACCCATTACCTGGGACGAGGCGCTGGATGAAGTGGCCGACAACATCCGGCGGGTGGTCGGCGAGTTCGGTCCCGAGGCCGTCCTGCCCTATTCCTACGCCGGGCACATGGGGCTGGTCCACCGCCACTCGGGCGACGCCTTCTTCAACAAGCTCGGCGCGAGCCGCCTGGACGCCACCATCTGCGGCCCGGCCGCAACGGCGGGCTTCAAGGCCAGCCTCGGCTCCGGTCCGAGCACCGAAATCCAGGAAGCGGCCAAATCCGACTTCATCATCATCTGGGGCAACAACACTCTGGTGACCAACGTCCACGCCTGGCCGCACTTCCTCCGCGCCCGCAAGAACGGCGCGAAGATCGTTGTCGTCGACCCCTACCGCAACCCCACGGCCAAGGAAGCCGACCGCCACATCATGCTTCGCCCCGGCACGGACGCGGCCCTGGCGCTCGCCGTCATGCACGTGCTCATCGCCGAGGACATGCTCGACCACGACTTCATCGCGACGCAGACCGTGGGCTTCGACCGGCTCAAGGAGCGCGTCATGGACTGGCCTCCGGCCCGCGCCGCCGAAGTCTGCGGACTGCGCGAGGACGAAATCCGCGGACTGGCCCGCGGCTACGGCACGGCCCGCGCCCCATACATCCGCACGGGATGGGGACCGGCTCGGCAACTTGCGGGCGGCATGGCCATGCGCACGATTTCCCTGCTCCCGGCGCTGGTCAACGCCTTTGCCAAGCCGGGCGGCGGCATAACCCGATCCCTGGGCGGCGCACCGGGCAAGGCAGCGTCCCTTACCCGCGCCGACCTGCGCCCGGAAGGCACGCGCACCGTGAACATGGTCCTACTGGGACACGCGCTGACCGAACTCTCCGACCCGCCGGTCAAGCTGCTCTACAACTACCTTTCCAATCCGGCGGCCGTCGCTCCGCAGTCGGCGCAGGTCATGGCCGGACTGGCCCGCGAGGATTTGTTCACCGTGGTCCAGGAAATGTACATGACCGACACGGCCCGGTACGCGGACATCATCCTGCCCGGCGCGAGCTTCCTGGAGATGGGCGATATCTACCGCTGCTACGGCCATAACTACGTTCAGATCACGCGGCCCGTCATCAAACCCGTGGGCCAATGCCGCCCCATTCTGGACACCTTCCAGGCCCTGGCCGCGCGGCTGAGCTTCGACGACGAGGTCTTCAGCCTGACCGAGGAGCAGTGCATCGAACGCATCCTCGCCGAATCTGCCGAATCCCCCTTCATGAAAGGCGTGGACCTCGACGCCCTGCGCCGGGGCGAACCCGTGCGCCTGAACATCAGCCCGAACCCGTTCTCGAATGGATTCAACACCCCGTCCGGCAAGGTGGAATTCTTCTCCCAATCCATGGCCGACCAGGGCCTCGACCCCCTGCCCGACGGCGCGCCGCTGCGCGACCCCGAGGGCGGCGACGCCTATCCGCTGGAGTTCATCACCCCGCCCCACCCGCTGTTGCTCAATTCCGCCTTCAACGAAATCGAATCCATCCGTGAAAGGACCGGCGGCCCCAAGGTGCTCATCCATCCCGACGCCGCAAGGGTTCGGGGCATCGTACAGGGCATGACCGTCCGGGTGTTCAACGGCCGCGGCCAGATCGTTGTCCGGGCCGAAGTGACCAAGGACACCCGACCGGACCTGCTCGTGGCCGAGGGGCTTCACTGGCCCAACGCCCGCCCCGGCGAGGGCTCCAACCAACTCACCAGCCAGCGCATCACGGACATGGGCAACACCTGCGCATTTCACTGCAACAAGGCCGAGGTGGAACCGCTAAAATAGGACCGAGAGCGGAAGATCCCCCCTTCCCCAAGAACATTGATTTTCCCGAAGAGCCGGGCTAACAGGCTGCATTGCCGGGGTTGTCCGGCCAGGAACAGACCACCCAATGCGAACACTCTGCGCTCTCATCCTCCTTCTTTTGCTCCTGCCGTCCTTCGCGGCGGCCGAGGAGCAGCCGTACCCTTTTGACGACCCGTACCGGGCCACGGTCCTGGGCACGCCCGCAAAACTGCGCTACCAATTCGCGGCCCCGGTCCTGCCCGATATCCGGGCCATCCGCATCGAAGGCCGCCAGGTGCCGGAGGTGTTCGAATACAGCCGGGACATGAACTTCTCCACGGCTCTTCAGGACCACGCGGCTCCGCTCATCTTCGTCATCGCAGGTACCGGCGCGGAGCACAACTCCGGCAAGATGCTCTTCCTGACCGAGGTGTTCTACGAAGCGGGCTACCACGTGGTCGCCCTGTCCTCGCCCACGCACATGAACTTCGTGGTCAGCGCGTCGACCCACGGCGTGGCCGGGTACGTCCCCTTCGACGTGGATGACCTGAACCGGGTCATGGGGTGGATTCGGGAAGAGCTGTCCAGGGAATGCGAGATCACCGGCTACAGCCTGGCAGGCTACAGCCTGGGCGGCCTGCACGCGGCCTTTCTGGCCGAACGGGACGCGAGGACGCACGAATTCGGCTTCCAAAAGGCGATCATGATAAATCCGCCCGTGTCCCTGTACCGCTCGGTCAGACGGCTCGACTCCTGGGTGACCGAGGAAAACCTCGGGCGGACCACGGTGCACCAAGAGATCGAGGGGTTCATCGACCGTTTCTCCGACTACTATCTGCACGCGGAAGTGACCGACCTGGACGATGATTTCCTCTATGACATGATAACGGACTTCAACCTGGACGAGCGCGACTTCAAGACCTTGATCGGAGCCGCCTTCCGGGTGTCCTCCGCGTCCATGATCTTCTCTTCGGACGTCTGCCTCCGCGCCGAGTACATTGTTCCGCCGGACCGCTACCCGCTCAAGACGGCCACTCCGCTCATGGCCTACGCCCGCCAGGCCTTCGACATCTCCTTCGAGGACTACCTGAACGAATTTCTGCTGCCCTATCTGCGCTATAACGATCCCACCGCCAGCCGGGCGGAGGTGATCGAACGGTCCAGCCTGGAATACATCCGGGACTGGCTCGCCGAGACGAAAAACGTCGTGGTGGTCGGGACCAGGGACGACGTCATCCTCGCTCCCGAGGACGTGCGCTTCATCGAAACGGTCTTCGGCAACCGGGCGCACCTGTTCGAACACGGCGGGCATTGCGGCAACATGATGCACCCGGCCTTTGTCCGGGCATTGAAGGACGTGGTGAAACAATGAGCGCGCGCACGGCCTCCCTGCTTCTCGCCGCGCTCCTGGCCCTGTCCCTGCTGGGCGGTTGCGGCCCCAAGGTCCTGGACGTGAAAGACCCCTCGGCGGGCCTGGAGCCCACGGGATTCCGCACGACCGTCCATCATTGGCCGACAGAGAATTCGGACTCCCTGAAGTTCCTGGACATCGAGGACCCGTGGGAACCCATGAACCGCAACATGTACGAGATCAACGCCACCCTGGACAAATATGTCATGCTCCCGGTGGCCACCCTGTACAAGTTCTTCATTCCCGAGGTCATACGAACCGGGGTGAAAAATTTCATCGACAACCTGAACGAGATGCCCGTGGCGTTCAACAGCGTGCTTCAGGGCCGCATGGAAAAGGCGGCCATCTCCTTCACGCGGTTCCTCATCAATTCGAGCTTCGGCGTGCTCGGCGTTCGCGACCTGGCCTCGCGCAACAAGAAGCTGCCGCGCCAGCACGAGGATGTCGGCCAGACTCTCGGCTACTGGGGAATCGGCTCCGGCCCCTACTTCGTCATGCCGCTTCTCGGGCCGTCCAACGTGCGCGACGCCGCCGGATTCGGCGGCGACATCCTGGTCCTCTATGTGGAAATGACCATGATCTACCAGGCGGCGGGCATCGAGAACAGCCGCCCTCTGGACATGACGGACCTCATCATCCGCGGCATCAACCTCCGCGCCAACACCGCCTTCAGCTACCACTCCACCGGCTCGCCCTTCGAATACGAAATGGTCCGCTTCATCTATACGAAGAAGCGGGAGCTGGACATCCAACGGTAATTTCTCGGCCCGCCGAACGCGGAAAGGCCCGCTCCGTACGGAGCGGGCCTTTCCCTTATGCAATGCCTATGCAGCCCGTTGCGGACGGCTAGGCGGAGGTTTCTGCCACGGTCTTGCCGGAGAAGACGAACTTGAAGAGGAAGGCCGCGAAGAGCGCGGCGGCACCCACCAGGCCGATGATCACGGAGGTGTCGTAGGACAATCCGAAACCGATCTGGGCGTTGGCGATGAAGGTCACGCAGACAGCGGTCATGAAGACGGCCGGGATGGTGGCGATCCAGTGCAGCTTGCCGCGCTGCGCCAGGTAGGCGGCGGAGGTCCACAGGACCAGGGCGCTCAGGCACTGGTTGGAGAAGCCGAAGTACCGCCAGATGGTCGAGAAGTTCTGGGTGGAGATGACATAGCCGATGACGAACAACGGAATGGAGATCATCAACCGCTTGACGGCGGCGTCCTGCTTGACCTTGAAGGTCTCGGCCACGATCAGGCGGGTGGACCGGAACGCGGTGTCGCCGCTGGTGATGGGCAGGACGATGACGGCCAGGATGGCCAAACCGCCGCCGACGGTGCCGAGCAGGGAGCGGGAGACTTCGGCGACGACCGCGGAAGGGGAGCCTGCGGCGATGACCGAGGACAGGGCCTGGGGATTGTCGTAGAAGGAAATGCCCAGCGCGCACCAAACCAGGCCGATGATGCCTTCGATGATCATGGAGCCGTAGAACACGGCTCGGCCCTGGCGCTCATTCGCGACGCAGCGGGCCATGAGCGGGGACTGGGTGGAGTGGAAACCGGAGATGGCGCTGCACGAAATGGTGATGAAGAGCAGCGGCCAGATGGGCTTGTCGCCGGGGTGCATGTTGCTGAAGGCCAGGTTGGGCAGCACTTCGTGGCTGGAGAGCATCAGGGCGACGAACAGGGACACGGTCATGGCCAGGAGCAGGAATCCGAGCAATGGATAGATGCGGCCGATGATCTTGTCGATGGGCAGGATGGTCGCCAGGAAGTAGTAGGCGAAGATGGCCATGACCAGCAGGCCGGTGTCGATGCCGGTCAAACCGTTGAGCAACTTGGCCGGGGAGAGCACGAAGACCACGCCGACCAGCATGAGCAGGATGAAGGAGAACAGGCGCATGACCTGGCGGGCCGACATGCCGAGATACTCGCCGACCACCTCGGGAATGGACGCGCCGTTGTTGCGCACGGAAAGCATTCCGGAGAAATAGTCGTGCACCGCGCCGCCGAAAATACAGCCGATGACGATCCAGATCATGGCCACGGGGCCGTAGAGCGCGCCCAGGATGGGGCCGAAGATGGGGCCGATGCCCGCGATATCCAGCACCTGGATGAAGATGATCTTCCATTTGGGCATGACCATGTAGTCGATGCCGTCGGCCATGGCCACGGCCGGGGTGACGCGGTTCTCGTCAGAACCGAAAACGCGATCCACGAACGTGCCGTAGATGAAATATCCCGCGATGAGCAGGCCTACGCATCCGAAAAAGAAAAGCATGTTTCACAACCTCCGATGAAAAGTTACGCCGCCGGGCGGCAATTACTTTTTAGGAGGTTTTCCGGAAACAATGCGACGGTTCCCGTCGGAACCGACCGTTTCCCGGTCTGAACGAACGTATCCCCGGTTCGAACGGTCAGTGCCGGGCGGGCACCTGGAGCACGATGGTGGTTCCCTTGCCGGGAACGCTGTCCACCTTGGGTGCGAACTGGCGGCCGTAGATATGCTCCATGCGGCTCAGGCAGTTGCGCATCCCGATGCCGCCCACGGCGGAATCGACGCAGTCGGGGTTCAGAACCCGGTCAAGGGTGGCGCGGTCCATGCCCACGCCGTCGTCGGCCACGCTGATTTCAAGATGGCCGTTTTCACGCCAGGCGCGGACCTTGACCGTACCGCCCCGCTCCCGGCCGAGTACACCGTGCCGGATGGCGTTCTCCACCAGGGGCTGGATGATCAGCGGCGGGATGGGCCAGTTTTCGCACCCCTCCTCCACCTCGTCCTCCACCTGGATGCGGTCGCCGAAGCGGGCCTTTTCGATGGCCAGATAGGAACGGACCTGCTCCAGTTCCTCGCCCAACGGAATGAATCCCCGGCTCAGGTCCAGGTTGCGGCGCATGTACAGCGACAGGTCCATGAGCAGCTCCCTGGCCCGCTCCGAGTTGGTCCGGCAGAACGAGGCGATGGTGTTCAGGGAATTGAACAGGAAATGCGGGTTGATCTGGGAATGCAGCCTGCGAATCTCGGCATGGGCCAGCATCTGTTCCTTGATCTGAATGTCCTCCAGCTCCACCTGGGTGGAAAAGAGGTTCGCCAGGCCGATGGCCACTTCGAAAAGAGTGACGTTGAGGGGCCGCTCGCGGCTGCCGTAAAACTTGAGGGTGCCGACAATCTCGTTGTTCTTCTTGAGCGGAACGATGATGGCCGCCGTCATGGGGCAGGCCGGGTCGTTGCAGCCGATGGCCTCGGCGCTGTGCAGGAAGGCGGGACGGTCCGTCCGAAGAACCTCGCGGGTGGCGTTGGTGCGGATCTCGCGCCCGGCCGTATGGTGGTCGGCTCCGGCCCCCACGTGGGCCAGGACGTCGCGGGTGTCCGTGATGGCCACGGCCGCCACTCCCACCCGGGTATAGATGATCTCGGCCGTGGCCGCGGCGGTTTCCAGGGAAAGGCCGAGGCGCAAATAGCTGACCGCCATGTTGGCGATATCGAGAATGATCTGCGCATGAAGGGATTCCCGCCGGTCGCGGTCGCGGGAATACAGATTGATGACCTCCACGAACAGGGCCGCGCCGAACGCGTTGACCAGGAGCATGGGCGGGGCGATGAGCTTGACCAGCTCCCACGCCTCGGGAAAGGGCTTGGACATGAGCAGGACCAGCCCCATGTGCATGGCCTCGCCCGCAAAGGCCAGTCCGGCGGCCGCCCGCCAGTTCATGGCCCCCACGCCGAACCGCAGGGCCACCATGCCCGCCGCGAATCCCTCGATGGCCGTGGCGATGCCGCAGGGATAGGCGCTGAACCCGTGCAGGTCGAAAAGGATACGGTGAACCCCGGCGATGAGCCCCGCGCCGATGCCCACCACGGGGCCGCCGAACAGGCCGCCCGAGATGACCACCATGGCCCGCAGGTTGGCCACGGAATCGAAGACCGCGTTGCCGGTGTAGGTGCCGAGGATGCCGAGCAGGCCGAAAAGGACGGTCACCAGGAAGGTGCGCAACCGGGAACTCTCGCCCGTGAACTGCATCCGGCGAACGGGCATTATGGTCAGGAACAGCAGGACCAGACCCACCATGAGGCCGAACCGCTCGGCCAGAGTCAAAATGATTTCAAAAGTGTTCACGGAGTCTCCCTACAGTTCCATGGCGTCCTTGAAGGGACGCACCCGCGCCTTGCTGACGATGATCTCGGTCTCGGCGCGGTCGCCCATGGTCAGGACGTACTTGCCGTTGAACCACGGCGCGTAGGTCCGCACCAGCGCCAGGTTGACCAGTTGGGACCGGTTGGCCCGGAAAAAGGGGAATCCCTCCAGACGCTCTTCCAGGCGGTCCAGGGTCGCGTCGCAGGCGCACGGGTATAGGTTGTCGCGCGTTCCGGCGTGAACCCTGCGGTTCTCATAGTTGAAGTAGACGATCTCCTTGGGGCTCAGGAGGATGTTGCGCCCCCCGTGCTCCACGCTGATACGCGTCACTCCTGGCTTGATGCCCGCGCCCGCCAGCAGCTTGCGCAGGACCTCGCTCGACTCCCGGGTCTCGCTGGCCGCCAGCCTTTTGCGGACCCTGTCGAGACTGTCCGCCAGCCGCCTGGTGTCCACAGGCTTGAGAATGTAGTCCACCGCGTTCTCCTCGAAGGCGCGGATGGCGTACTCGTCGAAAGCCGTAACGAAAATCACCAGGGGGTGCCGCTCCATGGCCATGACGTCCCTGAGCACCGAGAACCCGTCCCGCCCCGGCATCTGGATGTCCAGAAAGACCAGATCGGGCCGTTTGGAAGCGATGGCCTCGACCGCGTCGGCGGCGTTGCCCGCCGTGCCGACCACGTCGATATCCTCGTGCGACGAAAGCAGGTAACTGAGTTCGTCCTGGGCCGGGGGCTCGTCGTCCACCAATATGGTTCGTATGACCTTGTTCATAATCATTCCTACGTGCAGCTTACACGATCGAAGTAAGGCATGGAGGCGCGATTGGCAAGAGCGCAAAAAAGCCGCTCTCAGAGCGGCTTTTTCAGTCATGCGGCGTAACGGCCTAGTTCAGCAGGGTTCCGATCCGGTTGAAGCGGATATCGGTGACGGAGCCCCAGGACCAGTAGATGACCAGGGCCTTGCCGACGATCTTGCTGCGCTTGACCGTCCCCCACCAGCGCGAGTCGTAGGAGCCTTCGCGGTTGTCGCCCATGACGAAGTACTCGCCCTGGGGAATGACCACCGGCCCGAAATTGTCGCGCACGGGCAGGGTGTCGGCCTTGGTGTGGAGCACGTAGGGCTCGTCCAGGGCGCGGCCGTTGATGTAGACCACCTTGTTGCGCACTTCCAGGGTCTCGCCCGGCAGGCCGATAACCCGCTTGATGAAGTCCTTGGATTCGTCCTCCGGGAACAGGAAGACGACGATGTCGCCGCGCTGCGGGTCGCCGGTCTTCATCAACACCTTGCCGTCGGTGGTGTCGAGCCAGATATTGGAAGGCAGGCGGACGTCATAGGCGAACTTGGAGACCAGCAGGTGATCGCCGATCTGGAGAGTTTCAAGCATGGACCCGGACGGGATCTTAAACGCCTGAACGATGAAGGCGCGGATGACGAAGGCCAGAAGAAGGGCCACCACAATGGCCTCAAGGGTATCACGAAAGGATTTGAGCGAGCTTTGAGTCATGGGATTCCTTGTTGGATGCGCCGACTAGTCCTCATCGGCTTTCAGTACGGACAGGAACGCTTCCTGGGGAATTTCCACGTTGCCCATGCGGCGCATACGCTTCTTTCCCTCTTTCTGCTTTTCCAGCAACTTGCGCTTCCGGGTGATGTCGCCGCCGTAGCACTTGGCGGTAACGTCCTTACGGAAGGGGGCGTTGCGTTCCTTGGCAACGATCTTGTTGCCGATGGCGGCCTGAATGACCACCTCGAACATCTGGCGCGGTATGCTGCGCTTGAGCTTCAGTGCGAGCGAGCGGCCGATGCGGGCGGAATTTTCCCGATGCACGATGCAGGAGAAGGCGTCCACGGGATCGCCGTTGATAAGGATGTCCAGCCTGACCAGGTCGGCCTCGCGGTAGTCGATGACCTCGTAGTCGAGTGAAGCGTACCCCTTGGTGGAGGATTTGAGCTTGTCGAAGAAGTCGTACATGACCTCGGCGAACGGTATCTCGTAGGTGATGACTACGCGCGTGGAGGTGATGTAGGCGATGTTCTTCTGGATGCCCCGCTTCTCCTCGCACAAGGCGAGCACCGCGCCCACGTACTCGTTGGGCACGTGCACTTCCAGGCGCACGAACGGCTCGCGGATGGCTTTGATGCGGGTCGGGTCCGGCAGCTTGGACGGGTTGTCGATGGTCAACTCCTCGTCGGTCACGGTGAGGACCTCGTAAATAACCGACGGAGCCGTGGTTATCAGCCGGGCCTCGAACTCGCGCTCAAGCCGCTCCTGGATGATCTCGATGTGCAGAAGGCCCAGGAAGCCGCAACGGAACCCGAAACCGAGGGCCTGGGAGGTCTCCGGCTCGTAGGTGAAGGCCGCATCGTTGAGCTGGAGCTTCTCCAGAGCAGCCTTGAGGGTCTCGTATTCGGAAGGCTCCACCGGGTACAACCCCGAAAAGACCATGGGCTTGACCGGCTTGAAGCCGGGATACGGCGTTGCCACCGGGTTGTCGGCCAGGGTGATGGTGTCGCCCACGGGCGCGTCGCCGAGCTCCTTCATGGAAGCGCACAGGAAGCCAACCTCGCCGGGCCCCATTTCCTTGATGTCCTGGGCCTCGGGCATGAACGCGCCCAGCCGGGTGACTTCGAAGGTCTTCCCGCTCGAATGGATCTTGATGCGCCTGCCCTTCTTCAGCGTGCCGTCGATGATCCGGAAAAGGACCACCACGCCCTGATAGGAGTCGTACCAGGAATCGAAGATAAGCGCCTTGAGAGGCGCGTCGGGATCGCCCTTGGGCGGCGGCAGCAGATTGACGACCGCGTCCAGGACCTCCTCCACGTTCTTGCCGGTCTTGGCCGAAACCATGATCGGGTGGGAGCAGTCCAGGCCGATGACGTCCTCGATTTCGTGCGCGATGCGCTCGGGATCGGCGCTGGGCAGATCTATCTTGTTCAGCACCGGGATGACCTCAAGGTCATTGTCCAGGGCCAGATACACGTTGGCCAGGGTCTGGGCCTCGACGCCCTGAGTGGCGTCCACCACCAGCAGCGCGCCTTCACAGGCCGCCAGAGACCGCGAGACCTCATAGGAGAAGTCCACGTGGCCGGGCGTGTCGATAAGGTTGAGGATGTACTTCGTCCCGTCGTGATCGGTGTACGGGATGCGCACGGTCTGCGCCTTGATGGTGATGCCGCGCTCGCGCTCCAGCTCCATCTTGTCCAGGTACTGGTCCTTTTTCTCGCGGTCGCCGACCATGCCGGTGATTTCGAGAATGCGGTCAGCCAACGTGGACTTGCCGTGGTCGATGTGGGCAATGATGCTGAAATTGCGTATTTTATCGATCTTGCTCATGATTTCCATTCTATAGGGAATTTTCCGCCGGACAGGGCGTTAGACCCCGTCCGAGGGGCTGGAATGGTCTTGTAAGGCATTTGCACCCGCTTGTCTAATATATATAGGCCATGGCCCCCGACATCCGGCAGCAGGACGGCACGCCCCGCCGGAACGAAAACGCCGCGAGGCAACGGTTCTCCCCTGCCCCAAACGGGGAACGCCCGGTTTCTCCTGCGGATGCCGAAGGACCGTTCCGTTTCCGGCCCCCCCCTTTGTTACCGGAGGCGGGAGGGAAATCAGGTTTTGAAGCCGCCTTCGGCGGATTTGTCGGGTGATTTCGCCTCCGGCGGGCAAGGGGAGCGCCCCCTTGCATCCCCATTGCCGCCCTGAAGGGCGGGTATTACGCAAAAAACGCCCACAAGCCAGTATGGTTTGCGGACGTTTCGCATAATGCGATTCTGAAGGAGTAAATGCCCCTCCATCAACACCTCAGCCGAAGGCGAAAATGGGTTTCCAAAGGGTTATAACCCTTTGGCCGCCGGAGGCGAAGTCACCTGTCCAATCCGCCGAAGGCGGCTTCAAAATCCGATTTCATCAATGAAACCGATTCGCCAACGGAATCTATTTTAGCAATCCTTCGATCCGTTTGGTGATAAACGCCTGGATTTCGGCCAGTTGTTCTTCGGTGACGGTCCGCACGGTCTTGGCTTTTTCGGCGATATCCTCTTCGCTCAGGCCGCTCATCATGCCTATGGTGAACTCGTCCACCTCTTCGTCGGCGGGGACCAGGCCGCAGCCGCCCACGCCGCCGACGACCTCGCCTTCGACGACCACGGGCACGCTCACGCGGACCATGCCGCCGTCGCAGTATTCGACGAACGGCTCGCCCTTCTTGAGCAATTGGGTGAACATCTGTCCGGCGGTGGCGCAGATGGCGCCGAAGCCCTTGTCATCGTCGCGGATGGCCCGGCACAGGGCGTTTCCCCAGGTATTGCCGAGCAGCCGGTGGCCGTCGCCGTCCATGATGTCGGCGTTCAGGCCGAAGCGGTCATGCAGTTCCTGCTGGAGCTTGGCCAGCTCCTCTTCCGATACGAGATCCTTGAGTGTCATGAAAAACTTCCTTAAAGGCATTGTTCGGGAAAAATCCCTACCCCGTTTACAGGCAATCGGTACGGTCCGCAAGTAACGGACGACTTCCGTTTTTTGGTTTTCACCCTCGACAAAACCCGCTAGAACATGTGGCGGAGAACGACTATGACCAATACCTTCAAGGACAAGCTGCGCGCCATGACTTTCGGCGTGCCGTGGAACCTCGCCCTGCTAACCCTGGGCTCATTTCTCATCGCCTTCTCGGTCAAGGCCATCGCCGTGCCGCACGGCCTGCTGACCGGCGGCATGTCGGGCATCGCGCTGCTGTGCTACTACGCCTTCGGCGGATTGAGCACGGGCCAGTGGTATTTCGCCCTGAACCTGCCCGTGTTCGTCCTCGGCTGGGTATTCGTCAGCAAGCGGTTCTTCCTCTATTCCCTTTACGGAATGGTCGTCTCCTCGGTCTTCATCGACGTCATTCCCTACTCCCTGCACATGGACGACATCTGGCTGGCCGTCATCACGGGCGGCGGGATCATGGGCGCGGGCGTGGGCATCGCGCTCCGTTCGCTCGGCTCCACCGGCGGATCGGACATCCTGGCCGTGATCTGCAAGGAGAAGTTCAACATGTCCATGGGCTCCTTCGAATTCTGGTTCAACATGATCGGTTTCGTGGCGGGCTTCATCTATCTGGACATGAACATCGTCTTTTATTCCATCGCCATGACCTTCGTCATCGCCTTCGGCATCGAATACGTGCTGGGCATGTTCTCTGAGCGCAAGATGGTCATGATCGTCTCGGAGCACCACGCCGCCATCAACGCGGCCATCCTGATCGACCTGGACCGGGGCGTGACCATCCTGGAAGGCACGGGCGGATACACGGGCGAAGAGCGCAAGGTAATCATGACCATGGTCTCGTCCATCCAGCTCAAGGAGCTTGAGGAGCTGGTCTACACCATCGACCCGAACGCGTTTTTCATCATGGGCTCAGGCTTCCACGTCCAGGGCCAGGGATTCTCGTCGAGGAAGGTGTATTAGATGATTTTCGCCACCGAAAAGAAGGACGCTCCGCCGCCCCGGACCATCGGTCTGATTTCGGACTTCGGCCTGACAGACCCCTATGTGGGCCAGGTCAAGGCGGTCCTGGCGCGCAAGGCCCCCAACTGCCCGGTGGTGGACATCTCCCACGACGTAGCCCCCTACAACGTGGCCCAGGCCGGATTTTTCCTGGCCGCCAGCTACGAACATTTTCCGGCGGACGCGGTCATCCTCGCCGTGGTCGATCCCGGCGTGGGCACGGACCGGCGCATAGCCTGCCTCCAGATCGGCAACCGGCTGCTGGTGGCCCCGGACAACGGGCTGCTCACCCTGGCCCTGAACCGCGCATGGTCCGAGGTGCGCGCCTTCGATCTTTCCAGGGCCATGGACGCGCCCGAAAAGGTATCGCACACCTTCCACGGCAGGGACGTCTTCGCTCCGCTGGCCGCGTGGCTCGCCCTGGGCGGCAGGCCCGAAGGCATCGGGCCGGAGATCGCCCCGGCCGACCTGGTCACGCGCACATGGTCCCAGCCGGAATTCGGCCCGGGCAGGGTGCGCACGCACGTGCTGCACATCGATCGTTTCGGCAATTGCGTACTCAACCTGGAAGCGGGCGGCATGGGCACCCCCGAAGGGCTGCGCATGGAGTCCCCGGCGGGTGGCCCCCTGGCCTACGCGGCACGGTATGCGGACATGCCCGAGGGTGAACCGGGCCTGCTCGAAGGCAGCCAGGGTTTTCTTGAACTCGCCGTGAACCAACGGTCCGCGGCCAAGCGTTTCGGCCTGTCCATGGGAGACCCCGTGGAGCTGGCCTGGGAGGCATGACATGCTGCGAGACTTCGTCGACACCCTCGGTTTCCTGACCCGGCTGGCCCCGGCCAGGGTCATTTCCGAACCGGCCATGAACAGGTGTATGCGCTGGATGGCCCCGGCGGGTCTGGTCCTCGGCGTGGTCATCGTCCTGCCCCTGTGGCTCGGCCTGTTCGGAAACTCCCCCTGGATTCAGGCGTGGCTCATGGTGGCGGCCTCCATCTATCTCACGCGCGGTTTGCATATGGACGGCCTGGCCGACGTATGCGACGCGGTGACCACGCACACCGACCCCGTGCGGTTCTGGGAAGTGGTCAAGGACAGCCATACCGGCGCATTCGGCGCCATGGGCCTGGTCATGGCCGCGGCCGGTCAGATTCTCCTCTTCCACACCATGCTCTCCCGAGGCGAATATTGGGCCGCCGCCTGGGTCTTCGTCCTGGGCAGGGCCGCCGCGGTCTGGCTCGGCTACCACGTGCGCCATCTGGTCCGTCCCGGCCTGGGCAAGCTGTACGTCGACGGAGCAACCCTCGGCGTGGCCCTGGCCACCACCCTTTTCGCCTTCGTGACCGGACTGGTCATGGCCGGGTTCGCCGCAACCCTGGCCTCCACGGTCATCGCCACGGCGGTCCTGCTCGGCCTGTTCCGGCTGGCGGACAAGGTCGGCGGCGCGAACGGCGATTTCCTAGGCTGCGCCGTGATCCTCGGAGAACTGGCCGCCGGACTCGGATTCGCCCTGGTCGCCTGATTCCGCACCGCCGGTTCCGTCTTAACAATTCTTATCATTCACGGGCCGTTTCCTGGCCCGCCCCTTGCTGCGTCCCGTTATCGAGTTGTCGACGGCAGATATTGCCGCCATCACCTTTAACCAAGGAGCAGAGCATGAGCATCTCGGCAGTGAGCGGCTCCGGCGCATCCTACGGGCTTGCGGAAATGATGCAGGCCCAACGGGGAAACCAGTCGGATTCCGACGAAACCGTTGCGTCCATCGCAAAGAAGGACGCCGAAGACGGCGGCGGCTTCATGGCATCCATGCAGGGTTCGGCCTCTTCCCAAGGCGAAGCCTCCTCGGCCCGGGCGGTGTCCGGGACGGGCGAAAGCGAGTCCTCGTCCGACGAGGAGGAGTACGACGCCTACGATCTCAACGAGGACGGCGTGGTCACGGTGGACGAACTGCTACAGGCGTTCCGCCAGGGCGACGCAAGCGTGCAGGCCCTGTTCGAGGGGTCGGGCGGCTCTTCCGCCCTCCTGCAACGCCTCGCCAGCCAGGCTTACGAGGCCCAGAACGCGGCGGTCTAACCCTTCCCGGGACAACCTGAAGACCCGATCGACGGCATCTCCCTCAGGGAGGAGAGAGATGCATGTCGGGCGGCCCCCCTTGGCAAGACTCCCCGGCCCCGGTAGGATGCTCCCATAACCCGAAATCCACCGGAGGTCCCCATGCCGTCCCGAATCCTGGCCGCGCTGGCCTTACTGTTTCTTTTGCTCCCGGGCTGTGCGCCCAAGATCAAGATTTTCGCCTCCCAGGCCACGGAACCCCTCAAGGAGTACGTGGTGGACGGCGAGGGTGAAGGGAAGGTCGCACTGATCCACCTTCGCGGTTTCCTGACCACCCAACCGGCACGGGGGATGCTCCGCTCCCAGCCCAGCCCGGTGCAGGAGCTTGTCAACAACCTCAAGCTGGCCGAGACCGACGACCAGGTGGGCGCGGTGGTCGTGGCCATCGACTCCCCGGGCGGCACCGCCACAGCCTCGGACGTCATCTATCACGAGCTGACCGCCTTCAAGGAGCGGACGGGCAAGCCCGTGATCGCGGCCATGTTCGACGTGGCAGCCTCGGGCGGCTATTACGCGGCCCTCCCCGCCGACTGGATCATGGCACACCCGACCACCATCACCGGCTCCGTGGGCGTGGTCTTCATGCGGCCCAAGGTGAGCGGCCTGATGGACAAGGTCGGCGTGGATATGGAAGTCTCCAAATCCGGCCGGGACAAGGACATGGGGTCTCCCTTCCGGCCTTCAACCGATGAGGAAAAAGCCCTGTTCCAGGCGATAATCGACGATATGGCCGGACGGTTTTACGCGCTGGTCCAGGAGCATCGCCACCTGGCCCCGGCTGACCTCGAAACGGTCAAGACCGCCCGCGTGTTCACCGCGAACCAGGCCCTTTCCCTCGGGCTCGTCGACCAGGTCGGATACATCCAGGACGCCTTCGCCAAGGCCCGCTCCCTGGCAGGACTCCCCGAGGACAGCCTTGTGGTGACCTACCGCCGCGACCTCTATCCCGACGACAACCCATACAACACCCTCGATTCCGCCGAACCGTACAAGCCGAACCTCCTGGGGGTGGATACCTCCTTCCTCATGCCCCCGAGGGCCGGATTCTGCTACGTCTGGGAAGGAGGCGTCACGCGGTAGGGCTCTGCAGCCCCCCGCCCGCCAAAGGCTTCTCGTATTGCAGGCGGTGGTTGTTTGCCGTAGGGTAATGGCTTCATCCGATTTTCAAGGAGTTTTCACATGCAGCTTATTTCCAGCCAGGTGGCCGGGTACATGACGCGGTCCTCCTGGATCCGCAAGATGTTCGAAGAGGGCATCGCCCTGAAGAAACAATTCGGCGAGGACGCGGTCTGCGACTTCAGCCTGGGCAACCCGGACCTGCCGCCGCCCGCAGCCATCAAGGAAGGCCTCCTGGAGCTGGCGCAGGAAGCGGACAAACCGTTTTTCATGGGCTACATGCCCAACTTCGGCTACCCCGACGTCCGCGAAAAGCTGGCCGCCGAGGTCTCCAAGGAACAGGGAACGCCGGTACCCGCCGAATCCCTGGTCATCACCTGCGGCGCAGCGGGGGCACTCAACTCGTTCTTCCGCGCCGTGCTCGAACCGGGCGACGAGGTCATTACCCCGGCCCCGTTCTTCGTGGAATACGGCTTCTACTGCGAGAACCACGGCGCGAAGCTCACCCCGGTCCCGGCCAAGCCCCTGACCTTCCAACTCGACCTGGAAACCATGGACAAGGCCATCTCCGAAAAGACCCGCGTGGTCATGCTGAACTCCCCCAACAACCCCTCGGGCGCGGTCTACGACAGGGCCTCCCTCGAAGGGCTGGCCGCCATCCTTGAAAAGCACAACGAGGGACGTGAGCGGCCCATCTTCATCCTGGCCGACGAACCCTACAGGTTCCTCGCCTTCGACGGCGTGGAAGTGCCGAGCCTGCTGCCCATCTACAAATACTCGGTGGTCTGCTCCTCCTTCTCCAAGAACCTGTCCATGGCAGGCGAACGCATCGGCTATGCCCTCATCAACCCGGCCATGGAGGACATGGCCACCCTGGTGGGCGGCGTGGTCCTGGCCAACCGCATCCTCGGCTTCGTCAACGCCCCGGCCCTGGCCCAAAAGCTCATGGCCCGCGCGCTCGGTTCCGGCGTGGACGTCTCCATCTACGACCGCCGCCGCAAGGCCATGGCCGAAGTCCTCGACTCCGCAGGCTACGAATTCACCATGCCCAAAGGCGCGTTCTACTTCTTCCCCAAGGCTCCCGGCGGGGACGACGTCAAGTTCTGCGCCGCCCTGCAGGAGGAAAAGGTCCTCGCCGTGCCCGGCTCCGGCTTCGGCTACCCCGGCTTCTTCCGGCTCTCCTTCTCCGTGGAGGACAAGATCATCCCCCGCTCCCGCGAAGGATTCGCCGCCGCCATCGCCAAGTTCAAATAACGGTCCCCATGACCGATCACAAAAGGGACGCCTCAGGGCGTCCCTTTTTTTTGCTAAGGCGCTTGGCCGGATAGGCCCATGGAGCAGATGGGAGGAGACAAAAGCAGGAGTTGAAGCCGCCTTTGGCGGAATTGTCGGGTGATTTCGCCTCCGGCGGGCAAGGGGAACGCCCCCTTGCATCCCCACTGCCGCCCTGCCGGGCGGAGAGAGAGGCGCGGCCGTCAGGCAAGAAGCGGAAGTTGGAAAACGTTTGTTGTTGTTCGATTCGAATGGGGGCAACCGATCATCCGACGCGGTCCAAAAATTTTGCCCGACACCCTAGATTTCGGCGGGGAGTTTAAAAAGTTGTACCCGCCCTTTCGTTTGCGAAAGACTGAAGCTGTCTTTTTATTGCCACATAACAAACTGTAATAACACGCAAATTTAAAAATATTTGAGAACAGGGAAAACATGGCACGGCCGGTGCAATAAGATAGTCATCTTCCTTATTTTTGCACCGAGAAAACTCCCAGGCCTCCGCAAGGAGGCCTTTCTCGTTTCTGAAGGGGGCATCCACGCGTTCCCCCCCCCTTCGCCTCCGAAGCGGGCGAAAAAAGCCCGCGCCGAAGGCGCATTCAGGGATGCAAGGGTGCGAGCCCTTGCCCGCCGGAGGCGAAATCACTCGACTATCGCCGCGAAGCGGCTTTCAACGCCTGATTTCCCTCTTCCCCGATTTAAAAGGATAATTCCCAAAAAAAAAGCCGGTCCGGGCAATCCCCAAACCTGCTTTAACTTTTTTTTCTTCTGAAGGGGGGCATCCACGCGTTCCCCCCCCTTCGCCCCCGAAGCGGACGAAAAAAGCCCGCGCCGAAGGCGCATTCAGGGATGCAAGGGTGGAGCCCTTGCCCGCCGGAGGCGAAATCACTCGACTATCGCCGCGAAGCGGCTTTCAACGCCTGATTTCCCTCTTCCTCGATTTAAAAGGATAATTCCCAAAAAAAGCCGGTCCGGGCAATCCCCGAACCGGCTTTAACTTTTTTTTCTATGGAAGCGGTCTATTTCTCGTAGACCGCGCCGCGCGCGGCGGAAGTGACCAGCTTGGCGTAGCGCCGCAGGAAGGGCGACTTGACCTCCTTGACCACGGGCTTGTGGGTTTTCCGGCGCTCTTCGAGTTCGGCGTCGTCCACCAGCACATTGATCTTGCGGGCCGGAATGTCGATCTCGATCCTGTCGCCCTCGCGGATCAGGCCGACCGGGCCGCCCGACGCCGCTTCGGGAGAGATGTGGCCGATGGCCGCGCCGCGCGTTCCGCCCGAGAACCGTCCATCGGTGATGAGCGCCACGGACCCGCCCAGACCCATGCCGGAGATGGCCGAAGTGGGAGTGAGCATCTCGCGCATACCCGGGCCGCCCTTGGGGCCTTCGTAGAGGACGACAACCACGTCGCCGGGCTTGATCTCGTTGCCCAGGATGGCGGCCACGCTCTCCTCTTCGCTGTTGAAGACCCGCGCCGTGCCGGTGTTCTTCATCATCTCGGGAGCAACCGCGGACTGCTTCACGCAACAGCCGTCGGGCGCGATGTTGCCGTACAGGATGGCGATGCCGCCCTCCTTGGAATACGGATCATCGATGGGCCGGACGATTTCGTAATTGGTCACGCGGGCTTTCAGATCCTTGAGGTTCTCGCCCAAGGTCTTGCCGGTGACGGTCATGACGTCCAGGTTGAGCAGGTCCTTTTTGGCCAGCTCGCTCATGACGCCGGGGATGCCGCCGGATTCGTCCAGGTCCTGCATGTAGTGGGGACCGGCCGGTGCGAGCTTGCACAGGTTCGGCGTCTTCATGCTGACTTCGTTGAACACCTGAAGGGAAAGATCGAGCCCCGCCTCGGCGAACAGCGCGGGCAGGTGCAGGGTGGTGTTGGTGGAGCAGCCCAGCGCCATATCCATGGTCACGGCGTTGTGCACGGATTTCTCGGTGACGATGTCGCGCGGACGGATGTCGCGCTCAAACATTTCCATAACCTGCATACCGGCCTTCTTGGCCAGCCGGATGCGGGCGGACATGACCGCCGGGATGGTCCCGTTGCCCGGCAGGGCCAGGCCGATGGACTCGGCCAGACAGTTCATGGAGTTGGCCGTGAACATGCCCGCGCAGGAGCCGCAGGTGGGGCACGCGCCCGCCGTGTATTCCTCCAGCTCCTCCTCGGTCATCCGGCCCGAGCGGACCTTGCCCACGCCCTCGAACACGGTAATCAGGTCCGAGGTGTTCTTGTGCCCGGCCAGCATGGGGCCGCCGGACACGAGCACGGCCGGGATGTTCAGACGGAGCATGGCCATGAGCATACCGGGAACGATCTTGTCGCAGTTGGGAATGCAGACGATGGCGTCAAAGGGATGGGCGGTGGCCATGATCTCCACGGAATCGGCGATGATTTCGCGGCTGGGCAGGGACATTCTCATGCCCTCGTGGTTCATGGACAGCCCGTCGCACACGCCGATGGCCGGGAATTCCAGCGGGGTGCCTCCGGCCATACGGATGCCCGCCTTGACTGCCTCGGCGATGGTGTCTAGATGCACATGACCGGGAATGATCTCGTTCTGGGCGTTGCATACGCCGATCAGCGGCCTGTCCATTTCTTCCTTGGACAATCCGGCCGCATACAACAGCGATCGGTGCGGGGCCTTTTCCAATCCACCAGTCATTTTCTTACTACGCATCTGATACCTCTTGGTTAAGAAATTCGGTCGACCAGTTCACTACCGATACGGTGCGGTTGTCAACGTTTTTGCCGCAGTCTCCCGGGCTGAAGGGGACCAAGGGAAAAGGGTTTCCCAGGCATACGGCCCCGCAGCGCATCCCCCGCCGCAAGCCATCCCCGCTTCGTTACAGTATTTTCATCCGGATTGAACCGGCGGCAAAAAGAGAAAGGCCCCGTCGGGCGAAACGACGGGGCCTTCAATTGCGGAGGTGAAGTAATATCTTTTATGTTCCGCCCTTCTGGCGGAGGGGATGCTTAGGCGGCTTGCTTCTCGCGGATTTTGCGGTAGGAAGCGATGTCGTCCACCGTGCAAACGGTCATGTTGTGCTTGCGGGCGAAGGTCACGATTTCAGGCTGGCGGGCCATGGTACCGTCGGGATTGGTCAGCTCGCAAAGCACGCCGCACGGGGTCAACCCGGCCATGCGGGTCAGGTCCACCACGGCTTCGGTGTGGCCGCCGCGCTCCAGCACGCCGCCGGGACGGGCGCAGAGCGGAAAGACATGGCCGGGGCTCGCCAGATCGCCGGGCTTGGCGCCCGGAGCGATGGCCGCCTTGACGGTGGCCAGGCGATCCGCCGCCGATACGCCTGTGGTCACGCCCTCCACGGCCTCGATGGATACCGTGAAGGCGGTGTTGTACCGGCTGCGGTTGTTTTCGACCATCATGGGCAGGCCGAGGGACTTGATCTTCTCCTCGGTCATGCACAGGCAGACGATGCCGCTGCACTCGCGGATGAGCATGGCCATCTGGGGAACGGTCAGAAATTCGGCCGCAAAAATGAGGTCGCCCTCGTTTTCGCGTTCGATGTTGTCCGTGACCAGGACGCCCCGGCCACCCCGAAGGGCCGCCAAGGCGTGCTCGACACGGGACATGGGACCGCCGAATTGTTTGAGTAAAGGCTGATCCATCATCTTTCTTCTCCTTTGAAGACTATGAATGAATCAGGGCGCATAGACAGACCGACGAGCGCCGCGGCTCTCGTCGCGACAGTCGGTGCCGCGAGCGGAGACCGCCGGGCAAGGGCTGTAGGACTGCCTCATTCTCTTCATTCCGGACTATGACCGTCGGCCCCGGATTTACGCCGGGTCTGCTCGTCCCTCTCCACCCGGAGAGGCGCTCGCGGGCTAACTGGCAAGCCAGATCACCGCCGGTGGGGACTTCCACCCCGCCCTGAGAACAAGTTGGTTTGGTAATATGCCCCAACTGACTCGCAAGTCAACCAATACGGACACAATTCATAGGGGATTTCACCCTGGAGGCCAGTGCAATGCCGGAAGGAGGAAAACCCCCTTGATACCATAGGGAAATCAGTGTAGTGCGTTCTCCATGCATGAAATGTCGATTGTCGAATCCATCCTCGGCATCCTGCGCGAAGAGATGGTCAAATATGAAGGCCAAAAGCTCACGAAAGTGACCATCAAGAACGGCAGGCTCGCCGGGGCGGTCACGGAATCCCTCCAGTTCGCATGGGAAGCGCTCATTCCCGGCGGTGAATTCGACGGGGCCGAGCTCGAAGTCATCGAGGTGCCGGTGAAGGTGGCCTGCGGCGAATGCGGCGAGATATTCAGCCCGGAGCACACCCGATGTATGCCCTGCCCCAAGTGCAACGCCCTGCTGGGCCACGAGGTGCTGGAGGGCAAGGAACTGCTCATCGACTCCATCGAAGTGGACGACCAGCAATAAAGACAAGGAGAGACCATGTCCAAGGAAGTGACCATAGTCCGCAATGTTCTCGAGGCCAACGACAGGCTGGCTGACGAGTTGCAGAAGAAATTTCGGGTCAAGAAGATCCTGTGCCTGAACCTGATGAGCTCGCCGGGCGCGGGCAAGACGACCCTGCTCGAACGGACCCTGACCGACCTCAAGGACGAGTTCAACATGGCGGTCATCGAAGGCGACCTCCAGACCGACAACGACGCCCAGCGCGTGGCCGCCACCGGGGCGCAGGCCGTTCAGATCAACACCGAGGGCGGCTGCCACCTGGATTCCGGCATGGTCATGGACGCGCTCCAGGCCATCGACACCGACGGCCTGGACATTCTCTTCATCGAGAACGTCGGCAACCTGGTCTGCCCGGCCGAGTTCAATGTGGGCGAAGACTACAAGGTCACCCTCCTGTCCGTGGCCGAAGGCGACGACAAGCCTGAAAAATACCCGTTCATGTTCCACATTTCCGCAGTCATGCTGCTCAACAAGGTGGACCTGCTTCCCTATGTGGAATTCGACCTCAAAAAGGCCGAGGATCACGCCAAGAAGCTGAACAAGGACATCGAAGTCATGCCCATTTCCGCCCGCACCGGCGAAAACATGGAGCAGTGGTACGAATGGCTGCGCAAGAAGCGCGCCGAAAAGCTGTAGCCGACACGGCTGCAACCCGACGATGAACAACAAGGCCGCCTCAGGGCGGCCTTTTTCATGCACGCCCTCCGCCGGGGATGCCCGGTTCCTCTCCCCGAACAAGCCAGGCACGGCGCGAAAGAGTGTGGGCGAATTTTTCGCCCATAGCCCCTTGGCAAGGCGAGCGGGCGGATGTAGAATCTTCCCATGTCGTTTCCCAAAGACCTCCCCCTTGAAGCCGTGTTCGCTTCCATCGCCGACGGATTATTCACCGTGGACGCGGACTGGAACGTGACCTATTTCAACGAGTCCGCGCAACGGATCACCGGCATCTCCGGCGAGGACGCCCTGGGGCGCAAGTGCTGGGACGTGTTCCGCTCCTCCCTGTGCGACGGCCAGTGCGCGCTCAAGTCCTGCATCCGCAAGGGCGGGCGCATCGTCAACAAATCCATCTTCATCATCCGCTCCGACGGCACGACCCTGCCCATCGCCATCTCGGCCTCGCCGCTGAAGGACAACGACGGGAACGTGATCGGCGGGGTGGAGACCTTCCGAGACCTGACCGACATCCACGTGGCGCGGCAACAGGCCAAGGACATCTACCGATTCGAGAACATCGTGGGCCGCAGCCAGGCCCTGGAAAAAATTTTCCGCATCCTGCCGCAGATCAGCCGGTCCGAAGCCACCACCTTGCTGCTGGGCCAAAGCGGCACCGGCAAGGAACTGTTCGCCCGGGCCATCCATTCCCTGAGTCCGCGCAAGGACGGGCCTTTCGTCGCCGTGAACTGCGGCGCGCTGCCCGACACCCTGCTGGAGTCGGAGCTGTTCGGCTACAAGGCCGGGGCCTTCACCGACGCGCGCACGGACAAACCGGGCAGATTCGAGCTGGCCGACGGCGGCACGGTCTTCCTGGACGAGATCGGCGACATGCCCCAGAACCTCCAGGTCAAGCTGCTGCGTTTCCTCCAGGAAAAGACCTTCGAGCCCCTGGGCGGCGTCACGCCTGAACACGCCGACGTGCGCGTGGTGGCCGCAACCAACCGCAATCTCGAAGACGCCGTGGCCGAAGGGACATTCCGCCAGGACCTCTTCTACCGGCTCAACGTCGTCACCCTGACCCTGCCCCCGCTGACCGCACGCCAGGAAGACCTGCCCCTGCTCATCGACCACTTCCTCGCCGAGTTCAACGGGCTGCGCAACAAGGCCATCCGGGGCGTCAGCGAGGACGCCATGCATGTGCTCATGCGCCACGACTACCCGGGCAACGTGCGCGAACTTGAAAACATCCTCGAATACGCCTTCATCCTCTGCCCGGACGGGTTCATCCAGGTGGAGCACCTGCCGGAATACCTCCACCCCGCAAAGCCCCGAGGCGACGCGCCCGACGGACTGTCCGGGACCATGGACGCCATCAAACGCCGCGCCGCCATGGAAGCCGTCCGACGCAACAACGGCAAACGCATGGCCGCCTGCCGCGAACTCGGCATCACCAAGGACACGCTGCGCCGCCTTTTAACCGCTCCCGATCCGGGCGAATAATTCGTCATTACTCTTCATTTCAGGCGATTAATTCGCCCTCTTCGCAACCCTATGAAAAATCAAGATACTGAATTTATTACTATTTTTATTTGGCACAATCCATGCTCATTGGAAAACAACTGGTTCGGGTCCTGCCGGACTTTTGGAGAGAGACGATGAAGACGGATTCCGCCAAGCTGATCTGCCTGGCGTGCTACCAGGACCGACTGGCCTCCGTGTGCGAGAACGCGGACGGATACAAGCTGTTTGAAATACGTGACGATAAATTTTACCCCGCAGGCCTCCTATCCCTTCCCTCAAAGGACCCTATGGACAGGACATCCGCCATATTGGCCTGCGGGGTAACCATTTTTTTGTGCGGGGCCATCCGCAACCGGACCCGGCACGCCCTGGAGCGGGCCGGAATCACGGTCATCCCCTGGCTTACCGGCACCGAAAACCAAGTGCTCGAAGGTTATCTCCACGACGGACTGGCCGAATTGACCATGCCCGGAGCGGCGGTTTGACTTTTTTCAGGCCATGGTTATCTCTCTGTGACCCGGCCGCGACCGTTCGCCGGTTCGGGACCTGCATGTACCTCTAAGGCGGCTTCGGGTCGCCGTTTTTCAGGAGAATAGTATGAGTGGTTGTGAAGGATGTTCCTCCGCCTCGCCTGACGGAACCTGTACCAGCACCACGGGCTGCGACAAGCCCGAGGACCAGAAACTGCAAAAGACCCTGAGCCGCATCAAGCACAAGATCGTGGTCATGTCCGGCAAGGGCGGCGTGGGCAAATCCACCGTGGCCGCCAACATCGCCGTGGCCCTGTCTCTGGCCGGCAAGAAGGTCGGCCTGCTCGACGTGGACGTGCACGGACCGAGCGTGCCTCGCCTGCTCTCCCTCAAGGGCCAGCAGCCCCATATCGGCGCCGATGTCATGGAACCCGTGCCTTGGAGCAAGAACCTGTCGGTCATGTCCCTCGGCTTCCTGCTCCAGGACGACCGCCAGGCCGTCATCTGGCGCGGTCCGGTCAAGATCGGCCTCATCAAGCAGTTCGTCGAAGACGTCATGTGGGGCGATCTGGACTACCTCATCGTCGATTGCCCTCCGGGAACCGGTGACGAGCCCCTGTCCACCCTGCAAACCCTCGGACCCACCGCCATGGCCGTCATCGTCACCACCCCCCAGGGCGTGGCCATCGACGACGTCCGCCGGTCCGTGTCCTTCGTCGGCGAAGTGGGCAACCGCGTGCTCGGCATCGTCGAGAACATGTCCGGTTTCGCCTGCCCCGATTGCGGCAAGGTCCACGACATCTTCAAATCCGGCGGCGGCGAAGCCCTCGCCAAGGAATCGGGCGTCCAATTCCTCGGCCGCATCCCCCTCGATCCGGCCGTGGCAGACTCCGGTGACGAAGGCTACCCCTTCATGAAAGTCCACCGCGATACCGCGACCGGCAAGGCCATGGAAAAGATCATTGCCCCCGTCCTCGCTCTCCCCGACCCGCCCAAGGCGTAGTCGGCTGTCGCTTCATCAACAAGAAAGGCGGACGCGCAATGCGCGTCCGCCTTTTCTTGTTGATGCGCCTCCGGCGGCCGGGGGAAGGGGAGGAAAAACCCTTTGAAAAGGGTTCTTTCCTCCCCTTCCCCCGGACCCCCATCCCCTTCTTTTCCCAAACTTTCTGGCTCCGCTTCGCGGGATGCTCTGAGACTTTGTTTGAGGGCGGGAGTCGAAACTTCAGCTTCATTTAATAAATAGTTTAATGAGCCCTTTCGCCGAAGGCGACACAAAAAGTTTTGGAGGGTCCAGGGAACCTTTTTCAAAAGGTTCCCTGGCGGGGTCCGGGGCAGCGCCCCGGCTGCCTGCCGACGACAAAGCGCAATCGGCTCGGCCTGCCGTCAAGAATTTCAGTCGTGGGTGGATATGGTGGGGAGAAGTTTGAAAATTTTGCCCGAGGCGAGACGAAAGGCGTCCACCACCCGGGGATCGAACTGCGTTCCGGCGCACCGATAGATTTCGCGGCACGCATTGTCCATGGTCAACGCGGGCCGGTAGGGCCTGTTCTGGAGCATGGCGGAAAGAGAATCGGCCACGCTGATGATGCGTGCGCCAAGCGGGATGGCCGTGCCCTGGAGCCTGTGGGGGTATCCTTTGCCGTCCCAACGCTCGTGGTGATGCAGAACCATATCCACCACGCCGAGACGGTTGAGGGCGGCCACGGGTTCGAGAATGGCGGCTCCCGCTTCGGGATGATGCCGCACGGCCTGCCATTCTGCCGTAGTGAGCGGGTATTCCTTCCTGAGGACCGAATCCGGGACGCCGATTTTTCCGATGTCGTGCAGATGCCCGGCCACATGGATGGCGGCGGCCTTGGTCGGAGGGATTCCCATGGTCAGGGCCAATACCCAGGAGACTTCGGCCACCTCGTCGGAATGCATCGAAGTATGCGGGTCCTTGGCGTCAATGGCGTTGCCCAGGGACAGGGCGAACTGATGCAGGGTCGTGGGAAGAAAATCGCTCGAATCCAGAGGCTTCAAGGACGGCTCCGGCACCGATACGGTCGGCGCCGGAGCCATTTGAAATGCGTCCATGACTAAACGGCCCTGCTTCTGGCGGCGGGAAGGGAACCCAGATTGGTCATGATGACCCGGTGCAGGCCGGTTCCTTCGGCTCCGCCCTCCACGGCGCGGCTGGCCGCGATGCGATAGCTGACGCGCGCCTCTTCGTATTTGCCAGACACCTGATAGACCAGGCCCATGTTGTTGCGCACCTTGGCTTCGTGCAGGGGCGAGTTGAGGGACCGGGCCAGGCTGTCGGCCTGGGTCAACTGAAACAGGGCGTCGCCGGGACGGCCTTCGTTGCAGGCCCGCATTCCTTCACGATTGAGCATACCAAGTTTCTTCAACGAGCTCATACGACTTCTCCTTGGGATTGGGTTATCCGGCCGCGCCCGTGGCGGACCGGCCGATACATCGTTCCCGAAAGAAGAAGGAATCGTCATGAACCGAAACGGTTCCCGTTGTCTGGATGGCTGACATGGATGGACTTATATTGAAATCGATTTTCATTTTCAAGCACTTTCTGCATTTTTTCCAAACAGGACCACATTCACCCGGGCACTGGCGCGCGATGACGGAATTGCGTAGCATGGGGAAAATATGGAGCTTCCCATGCATCGCCGATTTTCTTTCTTCGCCCCGGCCATTGCGGCCGCGCTCATGCTCTTCGCCGCCTTTGGCGGATGCGCCTCCATGTCCGGCAAGGCCGAATCGCCCGCCGGAGCCCGTTCCACCGCAACCATGAAGGTATCGGTAACCTATCCTGAGCGGTTGCTCCTGCCTCCGGGCTGCGCATTGTTCGTGGAATTGGAGAACCTTTCGCGCCTCGATCCGAAAGACAAGGTCGTTGCCGACGCCTTCCTGCCGGTCAAGGCCGCGCCGCCTTTCAGGATAGTCCTGGGATATGATCCGTCGCGGATTGTCGGGACGCTGCGTTACGCGGTTTCGACCCGCATCGAATTCAAGGGGCAGGTCCTCTTTGCCGGAAACGTGCGGCTCGATTCCCCGCCCTGGCCCAAGGACAAGGCCGTGGAAGTGACGGTCAGGCAGGTCAAACGGTAGCCCGCAAAAACGAAAAGAGGCCCGGCGCATGACGTCGGGCCTCTTCTTTTGGCGTATGGCGGATGCGGCCGTCGCCGCCGGGCTATCGGGCGATCATGGAACGCAGCAGCTCGGCGCAGTTCTCCGTGTTGTGCCCCATGTTGTCGAGGCAGTCCACGAAGTGGATGAGCTGGTAGATTTCCTTGAAATCGATTTCCTGATCGAAAATCTTTTTCTCCAGGTCATTCTTGCGGCGACGGACTTCGTCGCGCTCCCGGCGTACCCGGCGATAGCACTCCTTGGTGCCCTCCCGATCCAGGGACTCGCCGTTGAGCAACGCGATGGTGGACTTGAGCGCGGGTCCGAGAAGCGCCGTGCACTTCGCAACGGAATCCAGAAGGTAGATCACGTCCTTCTGAATCTCCTCGGGGATGATGACCGGCCGGATGGCCAACCAATGCAGGGCGTCCTGGGCCGCGTCGAGGATGTTGTCCTGACTCTTGGTGTAGGACAGAAACAGATGCTTCTCGACAGCCATGAACAAGCCCTGCGGCAGGTGGTTGCGGATGTTCCGCTTGATCGAGTCGGCGTGGTTCTCGATCTCGTCCACGGTCTTGTTCAGCTCCTTGAATTCACGGCACACACCGCCGGAAACATAGCACTCAAGGGATTCGTCGATGGCGGAAATGCACTCGGCGATCTTGTCGTAATGCTCGACCAGCCCTTCCATGGGGGAACGCTTACCGAGCAGGCCGAAGAAGGGGATTCTCAATGTCATATGGCGACCTCTTCTGAAAAGGATTGTTTCAATTTTTTGTAACCTAGCCGTAACACAACCATTTGAGCAGCACAAAGATTACTATACTGGTCAGGGCCGCGATCGGGACTGTGGCCACCCAGTAGGCGACGATGCGCAACAGCACCCGGAAATCCACGGCCGAGAAGCCGCGGGCCAATCCCACGCCGACCACGCCGCCCACAGCCGCATGGGTGGTGGATACGGGCAGACCGAGATTGGAGGCGATCAACACGGTGGAGGCCGCGCCGAAGTCGACGGCGAATCCCCGGGTGTTGGTCAGGGTGGTGATCTTCTCGCCCACGGTGGCCATGACCTTATGGCCCAGCAACGCGATGCCCACCGCGATGCCCAGGCCTCCCAGAACGAGCATGGGCCACGGAACCTCGGCCCGCGCAAGGAGCACGTGCTCCTTGGCGATGAGGTAGATGGCGGCCACCGGACCGATGGCGTTGGCCACGTCGTTTGCCCCCTGGGAGAGAGCCACGTAGCAGGAAGTGCCCACCTGCATCTTGCGGAAAACCCGCTCCACGCCCTCAGCGCCTTCCTCCTCATCGAGGACGATCTTGCCCACGAAGACCCGGGCCGCTATCCAGGCAAGCAGGGCCAGCACTCCGGCTATGCTCAGCGATACCAGCCAATGCAGGTTCAGGGATTTGCCGACCGGCGTCTTGTACAGGAAGGAAAGGGAGATCATGGAGAGGGTGATGGCCACCCAGATGGGCGCCCATTTCTTTGCTTGGCGGATGAAGTGATGCTGGAAAAGGATGTATCGTCGTATGTGCGTGAAGATGAAGTAGGCGATACCTGCGGCAAAGAACGGGGAGATAACCCACGACAGGACGATGCCGCCCATCTTCAGCCAGTTGACCACGTCCGGGCCGCCCGCCACCAGCCCGAAGCCCATGATCGCACCGACGATGGAGTGCGTGGACGATACCGGCAGCGAGGTCAACGTGGCCACCAGGACCCATAGGCCCGCCGCAAGGAGCGCGGCGAACATGCCGATCATTATCAGCTTCGGGTCCGCGATGACCTCAGGGTTGATGATCCCCTTGCTGATTGTTGCGGTGACGTGGGAGCCGAGAAAAACCGCGCCCACGAAGTTGAGGATGCCCGCGATGAACACGGCCTGCTTGACCGTGATGGCCCTGGCCCCGACCGCCGAGGCCATGGAGTTGGCCACGTCGTTCGCGCCGAGGTTGAAGGCCATGAGGAAACCGGCCCCCACGGACATGTATAAGAACAGATCGTAAATATCCATCGTATAGCCCCTCTTTCGAGGGAATTGGTTAGAAGTTGCCTACAGGACCGTTTCCTCGGGTTTGTTCAGGCGAAAGCAGAAGCGCGCCCCGCGCACATCCTCGCCGTAGCCGTCATGCCAGATCTCGCCGCCCAGGTTCTTGACGATGCGACGGCATATGGCGAGCCCCAATCCGGCGCTGCCCGACCCGTCTATGGTGTTCTCGTCCACCCGGTAGAAGCGCTCGAACACCTTGGTGGAGTGCTCGCGCGAGATGCCCGGCCCCTGATCCTCGACGCAAAAAACGATGGACTCGCCGTCATCTTCCGCGCTGACCGTAATGACCCCGCCGTCGGGGCTGTACTTGACCGCATTGTTGAGCAGATTGTGAAAGACGTGCAGGAGCCCGTCCGTTTCACCCATGACCATCATCTCGTCGTCCGGAGTGCGGGTGCGGAAGGTGATGTCGCGTTCCGAGGCCCACACGGCCAGGTCGTCGATGGCGCGGGACAGATGCTCGCGCCCGGAAAGAGGCGTCATTTTGAGAAGCTTGCCCGCCTGCTCGGACTTGGCGAGCGCGAGCATACTGGAAATGACCTTGTCCATATGATCCGCGTTCTTGAGCACGGTCTCCAGGAACCGGCGGGCGGATTCGGGATCGTCCGGGGGCATGTCCAGCAGCGTTTCGGTGTACCCCTTGATGGAGGTAAGGGGGGTGCGGAGCTGGTGGGAGGCATTGGCCACGAAGTCCTTGAGCCCCTTTTCGCTGCGCTTCATTTCGGTGATGTCGTAGAAAACCAGGATGACCTTGCGCACCCCGTTCTGGTCCAGGAACAGCTCCGCAGTGACCTCGACGGTGCGCGTGTCCATGATGTCGATCTGGATGGACCTCGGCCCGGCATCGGGGTCGGCGATGACGTGTTCCACCAGGTCCTGAATCTCATAGCGCCGGATGACTTCGATGGGCGACCGGCCGATGGTGGAGGAAGGCAGGTTGAACATCTCGTCCAGGGAATTGTTGAAGGACTCGATGCGGCCATGCGCGTCCACGGTCAGCACGCCCTCGCGCATTCCGTCGAACACGGCCTGCAACTGCCCCTTCTGGTCCCGGATAAGCTCGATGTTGTGCTCGATGGATTGGGCCATGGCGTTGATCGATTCGGCCAGCGGCTTGAACTCGCCGCCGGGCACGGCCCGCACCCTCTTCGAGTAGTCGCCCTCCCCGATGGACTTCGCCAGATCGGAAAAGGCCCGGATGTCGCGGCCCATGTTGTGCGACATGACCACGCTCAGGATGACGGCCAATGCGAAGGTGCCCAGGAAGAGCCAGATGAGATTGGTGCGCAGCAGGTCGAGGCGGGAACTGACGTGGGAAAACGGGACGGCCATGCGCAGAATGCCCCCGTCCATGTAGCTGAGGCCGGAAAACTTCCGGGCCACATAGAGCATGTCCTTGCTCAGGGTGTCGGAGTGGCGGACGTTGACCCCCCAGCCTTCCTTGAGGGCGGCCAGGACCTCGGGACGGTGCCCGTGGTCGTCCAGTGAACCGAGATCGGCGTAAGGCACCTCCGAATCGGCCACCACCCGTCCGTTCACGATATAGGTGATCCTGGAATTAAGCTTGAAGGCCAGCGCGTCCAGCCACTCGGCGAAATCCTGCTCGGATTCGAACAACGAGTGGTCGCGGATGAGCCACTCGATGGCCTCGATCTGGTGCCGCGTACGGATTTCCGCCTCGGTGACCAACTCGTCGCCCACGATGCTCGTGGAGTAAAAAAAGACCACGGCCATGGCCATAAGGAGCAGTCCCCAGGTCCACAGCAGTATCCGCATTTGAAAAGAGCGCAGTTTCATTGCCCGTCCTTAGATCGCACGTTCGGCGGTTACATGTTGATCGACGAGATCAAGTACCTCTTTCGCCGAACGCGTGCGCTGTGTAACACAATCGTAACTGAATTGTAATATTTTCCATTGTTACAGTTCTGTGACAAAGACGCCGCTAAAAATCAAGGATAAAGCCGCGGGAAAGCGCTCCTGCGGGAGGCTGAAAAACCGTTCAAGGCATTGTATCAACGGGTATTATCCAGCGAGACAGCGGGGGCCGTTCCACCCGGGAAACGCCCCGTCGGCCACGCGCGGCAGGACGGGGAAATCGATGGGCAGGAGACAAATCTGACCCGCCCCAAAAAAGAATGGGCCGGACCGGACGACAGACGCCGCCGCACCGAGGCAACCGACGCCGGACCCAAAAAGCCCCGGGCCGGAACGCGGGAATTCCGCGTGCCGATCCGGGCCGGAATATCTTGGAGACCTATATTTTCTTTAACTCCCCTCTTGCGCGGCAGGACGCGCGGAGTGAAAGCCCGCGCCAAAGGCGCTTACAGGGGATGCAAGGGTGCGAACCCTTGCCCGCCGGAGGCGAAATCACCCGACTATTGTCGCGAAGCGGCTTTCAACGCCTGACTTCCCTCTTCAGGAGTTAAAGGGGAGTTCCCATCTTTTTGGCCCTCAGGCCGTCTAGAAGCCGCGCACGCACTCCATGAGGTAGGTGGAGACCTCCACCCGGCAAACGCCGTTTTCCACGATGAGGCGCACGTTGTTCTCGGGAATGAGGGCCATGTCCTCGGCCACATCCAGCCACTTGCCTTCGACCCAGTCGGGGGTCACGCCGTTGGCTTCCATTTCCCGGACGGGATAGCTCTCGGCCACAACCCATTCATCGTCTTGCACAGCAGGCATATTATTGCTCCCCGACCGTCCGCGGCGCTCCGCGCGCGTCCGGCCTCAAGTTATTCGTTCACGAAAAATGCTTAAACGTATTCGCGCCGGTTCTGCCCCAGCAGGCAGAACGCTTCGTAGGTGATGGTCCCACTCCACTCGGCCAGGTCCTCGGGAGTTACGGGGTTGTCTCCGGGACCGCCCAGAAGCCACGCCTCGTCGCCCGGCAGGACGTCCTTCCCTTCACCCATAAGGTCTGTCACGTCAACCGCGGTCATCTGCATACAAACCCGGCCCCGGATGGGCACGCGCCTGCCGTGGATGACCATTTCCCCGCGATTGGACAGGGAGCGGCTGTAGTTGTCGGCATAGCCCACGCCGACGATGGCCACCATGGAGTCGCGTTCGGCGGTGAAGGTCCAGCCGTAGCTGATGGATTCGCCCTTTTTCAGCGGGTGGACCTGCATGACCGGAGCCGAAACCTCCATGGCGGGCATGAGCTTGCCCGACAGGGCCTCGCCGCCTCTCCCTTCCAGGGGGTCGCAGCCATACAGGCCGATGCCCAGACGCATTGAGTCCAGGCGGCAGATGTCGTGGACCATGCCGCCCGCGGAGTTGGCCAGGTTGGCCTCCACCTCGAATCCGGCCCCGGCCAGCCCGTCCAGAGCGGCCCTGAACCGCCGGGCCTGAAGGGCCACATCCTGCTCGCGGCCTGCTTCGTCGGCGCGGGCCAGGTGGGAGGTGGCCATGACCGGCGTCACCCTGCTCCCCTTGAGCAGCGCCGCGACCTCGCCCGCCTCCTCCGGGAGGAAGCCGAGGCGGCGCATACCGGTATCGAACTTGAGCCCGATCTCCAGGGGACCGAGTTCCTCGGACGCGGCCAGGACCCGCCCAAGCTGAGTGAAATGGGATATGGGCGTCAAGATGCGGTGGCTCCACAGGGAGCGGATGTCCTCGTCGGAAACCGGACCGAGCAGGGCCAGGATGCGTTTGCCGCAGCCCGAATCCCGCAGCTTGGCCGCTTCGTGGACGAAGCCCACGGCGAAAGTCGCGGCGCCGTCCTTTTCCAGGGCTCGGGCCACCTCGACCAGCCCGTGGCCGTAGGCGTCGGACTTGATGACCGGGATGACGTTGTCGTGGATTTCGGCGAACAGGCGGTAGTTGTGGCGAAGATTATCCAGATGGATGCGCACGCGCAGTTTATTGTAGTCGATCATCACTTTCTCTTGAACAGTTTCTCGAGATCGGAAGGCGTCCAGCGCAGGACCACGGGCCTGCCGTGCGGGCAGAACTCGCGCTCGGGCGTCTCAAGCCAGGTCTCCAGCAGTGCCAGGGCCTCGTCCACGGCCAGCGGCTGATTGGCCTTGATGGCGGTCTTGCAGGCCATCATGGTCCACAGGTCGTCCAGCCCCCTGGCTTTTTCCGCCAGGGCGTCCCTGAGATACTCCCGAGCCTCGCCGGTTTCAAGGGTCGGGGGAATTCCCCTGACCAAAGCCTTGGCCGGGCCGTCCATCTCGATGACGAACCCCATGGCGCGCAAATCCTCGCGCAGGGAGGCCAGGACCTCGGCCTCACTGGGATGCAGGGGCAACTCCAGGGCCAGAGCCAGGGGCTGGGAGTCGCCCTTCCTGCGCTGATCGCGCATGGAGGCGAGCAAAACCCGCTCGTGGGCCGCGTGCTGATCGACCAGAAACATGTCGGCCCCCCGGCGCAGGACCAGGTAGGTGTCGGCGATCTGGCCGAGATAGGTGTATCCGCCGGCAGCCAGGGATGCGGGCCGCAGGGCGTCCGTCCCGGCTTCGCGGGCCGTGGGCGGGGCGTCCCCGCCCTGCCGTCCTGCCGAGAAGGAGGGCGCGGGAGGCGGCACCGGAAGGTCCAGGGAACGCGCCCTGTCCTCCTTGAACGCCTTGTACGTGGAAAATTTCGCTTCCTCGAACGAGTCGGAACGGTAAGCGGGGCCGGAACGTTCCGCAGGACCGGTCTCACGGAACACGGAACCCGAGCCGGAGAAAACAGCCGGATCAGGACGCGATTCCGGGACGGGAAATCCGGACGCGACTTCCTCGTCGCTGCCGGACAAGGCCTGAAGCACGCCCGAACGGATGACCGAGAAAACGCGCCGCTCATCGATGAAACGCACTTCGAGCTTGGCCGGATGTACGTTTACGTCCACCTCGTCGCGGGGCAGATCGAGGAAAAGGACCATCTGCGGATATTCCCGAGACAGGAGCATTCCCTTGTACGCCTGACGCACGGCCGAAAGCATGAGCTTGTCCTGCACCGGGCGGCCGTTGACATAGAGCAGAATCCGGTCGCCGCGCCCCTGGGCCGTGTTGGGCGAACCGGCAACACCGCGGGCGCGGAAGCCGTCCCGCTCGCAATCGAAGGGACTGAGGCTCTCGCAGACGGACGGGGGCCAGAAGGAGGCGAGGCGATCGGCCAGCGCCTGGCCGGGCGGCAGGCGGAAGAATTCACGTCCCCCCACGGTCAGGGAAAAGCCGGTGTCGAGGTGGGCCAGGGACGCGCGCATGAGCACATCCTGGCAACGCCGATTCTCGGTGGAGTCGGTCTTGAGGAACTTGAGCCGGGCCGGAGTGGAGGCGAACAGATCGCGGACTTCCACCCGGGTTCCAGCGGCCAGCGCGGCCGGTCCTTCGGCGGCCACCTCGCCCGCGCGCACCTCGATGAAGGCGGCTTCGGCGGCCCCGGCGGCTCGGGAGGTCATGACGAAACGGGAGACCGACGCGATGGAGGGCAGGGCCTCGCCCCGGAACCCGAAGGAGCCGATGGAGGACAGGTCACGAAAGTCGCGAATCTTGCTGGTGGCGTGCCGGGTCACGGCCAGGTTGAGCTGACCGGCCGGGATGCCCGCCCCGTTGTCCTGGACCACGATAAGGGAGCGCCCCCCCTGCTCGACGGTCACGTCAACGCGGGTAGCCCCGGCGTCCAGGGCGTTCTCCACCAATTCCTTGACGACGCTGGCGGGACGTTCGACCACCTCGCCCGCGGCGATCTGGTTCTTGAGCCCCGGAGGCAATACGCGAATTTCAGGCAATGCGGTCATATCCCCATTAATGTAACCATCGCGCCCGGAGACGCAACCCGGTTCCCGCCGGACAGGCGGCCGCGCTTAGAAGTTCAACAGGTCGAAACCGATTTCGAAGCGGTTGTCGCTGGACTTCCGGGTGTAGACGAAGTGCAGGGTGTAGCACTCGGCCGCCCAATCCAGGTACAGGGTCCGCTCCAGGTCCTGCTCATCCACGAAGTCGTGGCGGTATCTTGCACCCAGAGTCAGGGCCTCGTTGATCTCCCACTCGGCTCCCAACCTGAGGATGGACATGGAGTCGTCGCGGGTGCGCTTGTACTCGTCCAGGCTTTGCAGGAAGTCGTAACCCACGGTGATCTCGCCCAGGCCGTCCTTGTAGAAGCGAAGAGAGTTTTCGCTCTGCGTCATGTCCCCCTTGTAGGGCGAGAACCAGTTACGCGTCAGGAAGTCCACGAAATTTACGGGCTTGATCTTGAGTTCGGCCATGATGTCCGAGAACGGCCTGCGCTCGTAGCGGCCGAGTTCGTCTTTTCGCTGGGCCTCCCGGATGTCGTAGGACTGTTCCACCCGGAAGAGCAGGAAGTCGAGATAGTCGCGGGCCACCCTGGCGACGGGCTCGCCGTCCGTGCCGGGCGAGAGGACGACCTTGTCACGACGCCGGTCGAGGACGCTGGTCAGGGAATAGGTCACCGCGTTCTTGCCCTCCAGCCGGTCGTAGGCGTCGAAATAGGGCAGCGTCTCCTGGCCGGTGACGTTGGACGTGTACACGTAATCCACGCGGGGCATGATCGAATTCTTCAGCCGGGTCCAGCTGGACGTCCCGGCCAGGCTGGGGTCGGCCTTGGGGGCCTCGCCCACGGCGAAGGTGCGGGTCATCTCGGAAAAGGCCGAGAAGCCGCCGGTCCACGTGGTCCTGGTCTGGAAGCCGTCCTTGATCTTGGTGGTGTCGATGACATCGTTCCGGCCGCCGGTGCCGACGACCTCCAGATCGCCCACGGACTCGCGGTGAGTCAGGGAGTAGGCGGTGTGATCCAGAGAGACCGAAGGAATGACCGTCAGAAACCGGCTCTTCATGGGATACTTGAGTTCGGGAGAAAGCTTGATGCGGTGGCCCGAATCCCCGTATTCCCGATAGAAATAATCGTACTTGGCGTCCAGCGCCCCCTCGAATCCGGCCCCCAGCGACTGCTGGAAGGCGAACGCGTTCAGCTCGGGCAAGATTTGGGTGGTCGGATTCAGGTTGCTCGGGTTGTTCCCGTTCCGATACGCCAGGTTCTGGTCGTACTGTGCCAGCCCGACCACGCCGAAGCGGTCCCAGCTGCGGCTGACATAGGCCTTGTTCAGCCGGTGCAGAGAATCCTTGTTCTCGATGTCGCGGCCGAAAGCGTCGAGGAACTCCTCGCGGGTATCGTTGAATCCGTTGGGCCCGTCCTGGAAATCGCGCAGGTAGTTCTGGTCCGAAACCACGTCCAGATCGAACTTGATCTTCCACTGGGGACTGCCCAGCCAACCGTCATATTTGCCGCGCACCCACCAGCGGTCGCTGTTCCTTCGGGTCAAGCCGTCGCCCCGGTAATCCCCCCACTCCTCCGCATCTTCCGCCGCGGTGATGCTGTCGTTCATGAAATCCGCCCGCCACATGCCCTTGGACGAGGCGTCCTCGGTGTGCCGGAACTCGACGCCCTGCATGTAGCCGCGCTTGCTCATGAAATTCTGGTAGAAAGTGGCGTCCATCTCGTCGTTGATGACCCAGAAATACGGCAGGTTGACCTGCATACCCAGCTTGTCCGAGTTGGACAGGTAGGGCATGAGAAATCCGGACTGGCGGTCCCCCCGTCCGGGCAGGACCATATACGGCCAGTAGAAGACCGGCACATCCTTAATCCTGAAGGCCGAACGGTACAGCTTGATGCGGCCGTCCAGGGCCACGTCGCCCTCTTCGGTGGTCACGGACCAGGCGGGTTTTTCGCCCGAGCAGGATGTCACCTTGGCGTTCTTGAAGGTATAGGAATCGCCCACGGCCTTGCCCACACGCTCGGCCTCGACGTAAACGTGCGGCTTGGCCATGAACAGCTTTCCGTTCTTGAGCCAGCCGGTCATGTTGGTCAGATCGAACTCGCCTTCTTCGGCCTGAAGGAAATCGCCGCCCCAATGCGCACGGATGTTGCCTTTGAGAAAAACCCAGCCGGTGGACTGGTAGTAGCGCGCGAAGTCCGCGCGGAGCTGATCGTCGCCCAGGCTCAGGGAAACGTTGCCGAACGCCTCCACGTATTCGCTGGTGTGGTCGCCCGACACCCGGTCGGCGGAAAAGGTCCACTCGTTGCCGGCGGGAGCCTGCGCGGGAGCGTCAGGCACGTACTTCCGGACCCTGTTCTGGTCCGGAGACTTGCCCATGATCGTCCACGGCAGGCACAGCGACAGGACGAGGAGCACCCCGGCGGCCAGCGATATACGCGAAAGATTCAGTTTCAAAAGGGAGTCCCCCGGCTACCTGGACCTGAGGTACCGGTCGTCCTTGTCCAGATAATTCCGGACGTAATCCCTGGCCCCATCCTCCAGACTCGTCATCTCAACTGTGCACCCGGCGGCCTTGAGCTTGTCCATGTTCGCCTGAGTGAAATACTGATACTTGTCGCGAATGGCCTCGGGCATGGGGATATACTCGATGGACGGCTCGCGGTTCATGGCGGCGAACACCGCATTCGCCAGGTCGTTCCAGGTCCTGGCGGTTCCCGTCCCGACGTTGAAGATGCCGCCCTTGTCGCGGTTCTCCAGGAACCAAGCCATGATGTCCACGCAATCCTTGATGTAGACGAAATCGCGTTTCTGCCCGCCGTCGGGATATTCGTCCCGGTAGGACTTGAAGAGCTTGAGCTTGCCGGTCTCCAGAATCTGGGCGTGGGCCTTGCAGATGACCGACTGCATATCATCCTTATGATATTCGTTGGGGCCGAACACGTTGAAGAATTTGAGGCAGACGATCCGGTCGAGGATGCCCGCGTCCTTGGCCCACAGATCGAAGAGCTGCTTGGAATAGCCGTACATGTTCAGGGGACGCAGCCTGTCGATGCCGTCCTCGTCGTCGTCGAAACCGAATTCGCCGTCGCCGTAGGTGGACGCGGATGAAGCATTGATGAACCGGGCGTCATGGGCCATGCAGAACCGGCAGACATACTGCGTGTAGCGGTAGTTGTTCTCCATGAGGAAATCCGCGTCGCGCTCGGTGGTGGAGGAACAGGCGCCCATGTGAATGACCGCCTCGGTCTTGAACGGGTCCTCGCCCTCCAGAATGAACTTGAGGAACTGATCGCGATGCAGGTAGTCCTGATATTTCAGGCCCACGAGATTGTTCCACTTCTCGCTGGTGGACAGGTTGTCCACCACCAGGATGTCGTCGATGCCCATGGTGTTGAGCTTCCAGACCATGGCGCTGCCGATGAAACCCGCGCCGCCGGTGACAATATACATGGCTACTCCTTGCTGCCTCAATGACGCCTAGAGGCGTAAACGTCTTTACATACTGTGTTCACGGCCAGGACGCAACCGCAAGGACCATCCTCCTCCCACAGGACAGCCCTTATACTATTTATAATCTGCTTCACTCCACTTGCCTCCTACCTTCGTTATGCGTATATAATGAGAATAATGGTTTCTGTTATATTGATTCAGGAAGTGCCAACAACCTCTAAAGGAGTGGAATCATGACACAATCCAGAAAACCCCTTTTGTTGATCCTTGCATTGATGCTTACGTTCTCGTTCGCCTTCGCCGCAACGGCCAACGCCAAGATGGTCAAAAAAGTCGATAACTTCATACTGTTCCTCGACCAGTCCGGCTCCATGGCCATGAAAAACGCCGACGGCATGAAGAAAAACGAAAAGGCGAAGAGCGACATGGCGGCCCTGAACGCCGCTATCCCGGCCCTGGACTACAACTCGGCCGTGGCCCTGTTCGCGCCGTTCCAGGTTCAGTGCCCGCCCAAGGCCTACTCCGAAGCCACTGTCGCAGCGGCTATCGACTCCATCAACACCGACTATGCAATCTTCAACCGTCGGACTCCCATGGGCGTCGGCCTTGACGAAATCAACCCGACTCTCGCCAAGATGTCCGGCAAGACCGCGCTGATAATCTTCACCGACGGCGAGTCCAACTACGGCGCCGACCCGATCGCGGTCGCCAAGAACATGTACGCCAAGTACGGCAACAACCTGTGCGTCCACGTTGTCAGCTACGCCGAGACCGCCCAGGGCCAGGCCGTTGTTGACGGCATCCGCGCCGCCTTCCCCTGTTCCGTGGCCGCCGACGGCGCCACCTTCGCCGACGCCGCCGCGCTGAACCAGTACGCCAAGGACGTCTTCTACTCCGAAGTCGCCGATCCGGCTCCGGCTCCGGTCGTCATGGCTCCGGCTCCGGCCAAGGAAGTGGTTACCTTCAACCTGAACTTCGGCTTCGACAAGTACCAGATCACCGATGAGATGATCCCGGTCCTGGAACAGGCTAAGATGATCCTGGAAGAAGATTCCGCCGCCACCTACGAGATCTCCGGTCACACCGACGCCACCGGCACCGAGGCCTACAACCAGGGTCTGTCCGAACGCCGCGCCAACTCCGTCATGAAGTGGCTCACCGACAACGGCATCGCTTCCGACCGCCTGGAGGCCAAGGGCTACGGCGAGATGGCTCCCAAGTATGACAATTCCACGAAGGAAGGACGTAAGCTCAACCGCAGGGTTGAAATCCAGACCAAATAGAGGTACAGCAAATATAGGTTGGGCGGCGCACCGCCGCCCAACCCCTTGCTCTGGTTGGAAGGATTCAACGCCATGCACAAATTTATCGTTTATGCCTCCTTGGCCGTTTTTCTGACCGGGGCTTTTTTTGCGGCCTCCGTCCAGCCCGCCTGGGCGCAGGACCTCGCCTCAATTTCGCCGGGCGACGCATCCACCCCCGTCACCGCGGAAAACATGCCGGTCTTCCTGGACACGGGACTGGCCACCAAGAAAGCCGACTTCACCCAGTTCGCCCGTACCCGGGCCAAGTCTCTGGACCGCAATCACCGCCTGGCGCGCTCGCGGATGCAGATCACGCAGCAGGCGGACGGCTCCTATCTGGCCCGCTTCCACGCCATCGACATGGACTCCATCGTCACCAATGTACGCCGGTCCTCCTCCAAATCCGTCCCCTTCGTCGGCGTCATGCGCTTCTGCGAACTGGTCATGGAAGCCTCGGGCGATTCTCCCGCCGCCTGCCGTGCGGCCGAATTCACACCGGTTACCGTGATCCCCAACCGCCAGATTTTCAGTTTCAAGAAAGGCTCCTGGCAGTAGCCCAACTCCCCTTTATCACACCGGGCGGCCCTCGCCGCTCTTCGCGTTCGCCCAAGCTACGCCGCGCCGGACACATCGCCGCCCCCGCATCATGTCGTGAACAGCGCCAAACCGAGGAACCACCATGGACGGAAGAAACCGCAAAGATATCAAGCCGGGCCAAAAGGTCCGCATCGTGCTCAAAAAAGACCAGCGTACAGGCGCTCTCACCGAAGGCGTGGTCGCCGCCCTGCTGACCAAATCCCCCACACACCCGCACGGCATCAAGGTACGCCTCGCCGACGGCCAGGTCGGCCGCGTGAAAGAGATATTAGAGTAAGTATTTTGCCTCCGGCGGCCGGGGGAAGGGGAAGGAAACCCTTTGAAAAGGGTTTTGTGCAACCAGGAACATGGGTAACACTTCTGCCCGGGAACATAGGTAACACTTTTACCGTTTCTGTTTCGGCTCCGGGGGCCTGATCAGGCCCCCGGAGCCGTCCCTTTTCAAAAGCCCCAGCAGGACCGATCCTGCGTAAACAATCAAGTCGCCGTTTTGATCATCCAGCAGCCCCACCGAGCAACCGCGCAACCCCTGGTTGATGTATCGCATTTTCCCGGCCCATAGGATTTCCCCGCTGCGTTTGACACGCCTGACAGCCTCGCCCTCATCATATTGAAAATCCGGGATGATAGGGGGAAAACTCCGAACTGATCTGACGTATCGGCTGGCGGGCACGGCCATGCCAAGCGCCTCGTGACCGCGCCGATGGTTGTAAATCCTGCGCCAGGAGCGCATGAGCCGTGTCTGCTGGCGCATGTCCCGGCCCTTGCGAAATTCTCGCTTCAAAGTGCGATGCATCCTTTCATGCGAGCCATTTTGCTGCGGCTTGCCGGGTTCGATAAACTCGACGTCAATGCC